>CACAST010000016.1 GCA_902535185.1 uncultured Prochlorococcus sp. | reverse complement strand
AGTCATAGGGCTTATACCTGACTTAATTAGCTCTCTAATAGTTTTAAAATTTTTAAGGGATTTACTCATCTTTTGTCCATTTACATTGACCATCCCATTGTGTAACCAATAGTTCGCTAGCTTTTTGCCATTGGCTGCTTCTGACTGGGCGATTTCATTCTCATGATGTGGAAAAATCAAATCAGAGCCACCTAAATGAATATCAATAGTATCTCCTAATTCATCTTTTACCATCGCCGAACACTCAATATGCCATCCTGGCCTACCTTTACCCCATGGAGAATCAAAAAATGGTTCATCATCTTTGGCTTTTTTCCATAGTGCAAAATCTTGTGGATTAAGTTTTTTACTATTTTCATCATTAGCCATTCTTCCTTGCTGATTGATATTTTGTTCTTGTATATTTTGATTACTTAGCTTTCCATAATTTTTATTTTTAAAAACAGAATAATAAACATCTCCATCCCTTGAGTATGCATAACCTTTGTCCTCAAGGATTGTTATGAAGGAGCAGATATTGCATATATGATTAGTTGCTCTTGGCATACTATCCGGGCGCATTATCCCTAAAGAATCCATATCTTTATGAAATTCAATAATATTTTTTTTAGATACCTCCTCCATTGAACTGCTTTCTTCTTTAGCTCTTTTTAAGATCTTGTCATCAATATCTGTAAAATTTTGAACATACTTCACTTTGAAATCACTGTAAATTAAAAATCTTCTCAATACATCCCAAGCTATATAACTTCTGGCATGACCAAGATGACATAAATCATAAACAGTTACTCCACAACAATAAATTTTTACTACATCATCAATAGGCTTAAAAACCTCAACTCTTTTGCTTAAAGTATTAAAAAGTTTGATCATCTTAAATTAAGTATTTCATAAGGTTTATTTTGTCTCCATCCAATTGTCTCCAATACCAATATCAACTAAAAGGGGCACATTTAATTTTACACAATCTTCCATAGTCTTCTTTACTAATTTCGTCGTAATTTCCAAAGAATCTGGTTCAACTTCAAACAATAATTCATCATGTACTTGTAAAAGCATTTTTGCGGGAAGATTCATTTCTATGAATTTCTTATTTAGTTGAACCATTGCAATTTTAATAATGTCTGCACTTGAACCCTGAATTGGTGCGTTAGCTGCGGCTCTTAATGACTGTGCTTCCATGCCAGCCCTTCTTGCAGATTGCAGGTCAATTTCGTAAGGATCTTTACCTATTAATCTTCCAAGTCCATTTTTATCAAACTTAAATTCTCTTTTTCGACCAAAAATTGTTTTTACATAACCTTTTGATAAGGCAAGCCTTTCTTGGAGTTCAAGAAATTTGAAAATTTTTGAATATCTTTCTTTGTATTTTATTAGGAATTCTTTTGCCTCTGGAGTACTTACTCCTGTTGAACGTGCAAACTTTTTTATACCCATACCATAGATAACTCCAAAATTTATTGTTTTCCCAACTCTCCTTTCGTCGGATGATATTTCTTCTTTTTCGAAAATTAATCTTGCAGTCAAAGAATGAATATCATCATTTTTATGAAACGCATTAATTAGTATTTCTTCATCCGCTAAGTGAGCAAGTATTCTTAATTCGATCTGAGAATAATCAGCTGATAAAAGTTTCCAATTTTTTTCAGGTAAGAATGCTTTTCTGATTCTCCTACTAAATTCAGTTCTAACCGGGATATTTTGAAGATTAGGATTGCTACTACTTAGTCTTCCAGTCGCTGTAGCAGCTTGATTAAAGTTTGTATGAACTCTTCCTGTCTTTTCGTTTATAAGATTTGGAAGAGCATCAATGTAGGTGCTAAGCAATTTGCTAAGTGTTCTGTGTTTTATTAAATGTTGGATTATTTCATGTTCGTCGACTAATCTTTCAAGAACTACTGCATCTGTACTCCATCCTGTTTTTGTTTTCCGTGATTTTTTCTTATCCAAATTTAATTTTTCAAACAAGATCTCACCAAGTTGTTTTGGTGAAGATAGATTAAAAGTCTCCTCTGCTAATTCATAAACTTTACTTTCAATATCTTCTAAGGTACTTTTGAGTTCTTTTGAGAGTTTTTCTAAATAAGGGATGTCTATGGTTATTCCATTCATTTCCATTTGAGACAATACCGGCTCTAAGGGCAGCTCGATTTCTTCGAATAATTTGATTAATTCATTTTTTTCTGTTGAAAATCTTTCTTTAAAAATTTTGACAATCTTAAAAGTAAGAAATACATCATAACCGCAGTAAATACTAGCTTTATCAATATCAACAAATGAAAAGTCTTTATTTTTTCCAAGTGTTTCCTTAAATGAAGGAGGCATAAATCCAAATAATCTAAAACTAATTTCACTTAACCCATGCTTCTCCTGATTATTTAGGAGATAGTCTGCTAACAAGGTGTCAAAGGTTACGCCTTTAAGATCAAGTCCGTGATTAAAAAATATTTGCCTATCAAATTTAGAATTTTGGAGTGCCTTTTCTTTTTTGGGATCTTCTATCCAAGTTCTTAGTTTTGAGAAAACATCTTCAATCGATAATTGATTGCCCCCCCCTTTTTTTGTTTGATGACCAAGAGGTATATAAAATAAATCATCAGTTTCTTCTCCAAGACATAGTCCTATACCAACAAGTTCCGCATCGATTGGATTTAAACTATTAGTCTCTGTATCTAAAGAAACTATCTCATTGGTCTTTTCTAATCTTTGAATTAATTTATCAAGTAATTCAGAATCATTTACAACAGTTACTTTGATTTTAGGGATTTTATTTTCACTATCTTCTAATTCACTTTTACTAGAGACCTTTAGATCTTTCTCCTCCTCTTTAGCCACGTTATTTTTGTCAAAACCACCTTTACTAAAAGTTGAATTGAAAATATCAATTTGCCGAAGTAGTGTTGATAATTCAAGTTTTTCGAGTGACTCTGAGAGAAGTTCTTGATTTATATTTTTTAATTCATAACCATCACTTAATATCAAAGGTACTTCAGTATTTATTTTTGCTAAATCCCTGGAAAGAAAAGCATTATGCTTATCGTTCTTGAGCTTTTCTATAACCGAACCTTTGATGAATCCTTTATATTTTTTATCATTGTTCTGCTGAATCTTGTCCAAAGCCTGATAGATTCCATCAAGCGTATCGTTTTCTTTTAGTAGATTAATTGCAGTTTTTGGACCTACCCCTTTAATACCAGGAATATTATCAGAACTATCACCAGTTAGAGCTTTAAGATCAACTACTCTTTCTGGCTCAACACCTAATTTTTCTTTTACTCCATTTTCATTCATAAGAGTTGGATTACCACTTTTTGCATATGGACCACCACCCATATAAAGTACATAAATATCTTTTTGATCATCTACTAATTGAAATAAGTCCCTATCTCCAGAAAGAATATTCACGCACCATCCTTTAGAAGAAGCATCATTTGCAATTGTGCCTAGGAGATCATCTGCTTCGTATCCTGGAGATTTAAAAATTGGTAAATTAAGGCTTTCTTCTAAAATGATTTCTAGTTGTTCAATATCCTGAAAAAAAACATCTGGTGCTACATCTCTATTGGCCTTATAATTTGGATCTAATTCATGTCTGAAAGTTGGTTTTTCAGTATCAAACGTAATACAAACTCCCTCAGGACTAATATTTTTGCAATTATCCAGAAGACTTTTTAGAAATCCATAAGTAACACTTGTTGGGAATCCCTCTTTGGTGGTTAAACCTCCATCAATCCCTTTGCTAAAAGCATAGAAGCTTCTAAAAGCAAGTGAGTGACCATCGACTAAAAGTAAAATTGGTTTTTTAGAGTTTTCAGATTTTAAACTCATTTTCTCTTTTTAGCCCAAGGTGGAATATCAATAAAGATTTGCTCTCCAGGTTCTAATCCATCAATGACTGAAGTTTTATTTCCACTACTAATACCAATTTCGATTTTTTCAAATCTGGGAGAATTGTTTTTATCAACTTTCAAAATTCCTTTTTCACCTTTTTCTGTGACAATAGAAACTGTTGGCACTAGGATTTTTTCTTCATTACTTTCGACTCTGAATTCAAGATCTGCAGTCATTCCAATTTTAATTTCTTCAAAAATATCTTTAAAATTTAAAGTTACTTCGAATGAGGTTACATTATTATCTTTAACAGCTCTTGTAGCTATTTTTTTAACTATGGCACTATATTTTTTTGAGGGATAAGCCTCGATTCTTACTGAGGCTTCTTGACCTATTTTTATTCTGCCAATGTCACTCTCAGGAACTTTGGCAACAATTTCAAGACCCTCTGATAGTTCAAAAATAAAGTTTTTAGTTTTAGGGTCTGAACTTAAGTTTGTACTTGGTGTGACATAAGATCCTATCTCCGCATATTTTGCAGTTATCTTTCCTCCATAAGGAGCTTTAATAAGATAGAAACTTTTTTCAGCTTTTGCATCATTAAGTTTGGCGCTACTAATGTTGTAGTTATTTTTATAACTTTCGTAGTCTTCTTTGCTTACTGCACCTTCTTGATATAAATATTCTCTTCTTAAAAATTCAGATTTTTGTTTTTCTACATTTAATTCAAGTTCTTGAATTTTATAGATAAAGTCTTCATCATCAAGTGAAGCTAAAACCTGATTTTTTTTTACAAGATCGCCCTCATCTACTTTGATTTCTTTTATTACACCTTGCTTCCGAGGCCCAATATTGCTTGTCCTGATTGCTTTTACTTCACCACTTGTATTAATTGAATCTGAGAGGATTCCTTTTTCAACTTGAACTACAAAATCAGAAATGTCTTTTGATTTATTTTTCTTAAAGGAATTGGTTATGAAAACGAAAAATATAGTTAAAGAAAGTAATATAATTCCACTTCTTAGATTTATATTTTTTTTTATTAAATCAAGCATTTCTTTTGAAAAAAGTAATTAAGAATATTTGGGAACTAAATAAATAATCAAGTCGATTATAATTAACTTATCCAAGATTGGTTAAGTAAATACTATATTACTAGAAGATGTTTTCTGAATAATTTTTCCATAAATTTTTTCAAATGTTAAAAGCCGGTATTATTGGATTACCAAATGTTGGGAAATCAACTTTATTTAATGCACTTGTAGAAAATGCTAAAGCTCAAGCGGCTAATTTTCCCTTTTGTACTATAGAACCTAATAAAGGTATAGTTTCCGTTCCAGATCAAAGGTTACAAGAGTTGGGTGATTTAAGTTCTAGCCAAAATATTATCCCAACAAAAATTGAATTTGTAGATATCGCAGGACTAGTAAAAGGAGCCAGTAAAGGTGAGGGTTTGGGAAATAAATTTTTATCAAATATTAGGGAAGTTGATGCAATAGTTCATGTTGTGAGGTGCTTTGAAGATAGTGATGTAATTCATGTTTCAGGGAAGGTAGATCCCTTGGATGACATTGAGATTATTAATCTGGAATTGAATTTAGCTGATTTATCCCAACTCCAAAAAAGAAGAGAAAGAATTAAAAAACAGGTTAGAACTAGTAAAGAGGCAGCAAAAGAAGATAATTTACTAGAAAAGATTGAAGAAGAGCTACAAAAAGGACTTTCAATTAGATCAATATCTTTGAGTGAAGAAGAAAATTTAATAATTAAGCAACTAGGCTTCCTTACTGCTAAACCAATTATTTACGCAACAAATTTGAATGAAAATGATTTAGCTGAAGGTAATGATTTCTCATCAAAAGTTCAGAGTTTTGCAAGCAATGAAAATACAGAATGTATAAAAATATCAGCGCAAGTCGAATCTGAATTAATAGAGTTAGAACTAGAAGATAAAAAAGACTACCTTATTGGTTTAGGAGTAGAAGAAGGGGGATTGAGTTCTTTAATTAGATCAACATATAAATTATTGGGATTAAAAACTTATTTCACCACCGGAGAAAAGGAGACAAAAGCATGGACCATAAAAGATGGGATGACTGCGCCACAGGCAGCAGGAGTAATTCATACTGATTTTGAAAAAGGATTCATAAGAGCACAGACTATTTCGTATCAAAATTTAATTGATTCAGGTTCAATTGCCAATGCAAAAACTAAAGGTCTTTTAAGAAGTGAAGGTAAGGAATATATTGTTAACGAAGGTGATGTAATGGAGTTCTTATTTAATGTTTAGTAAATCTCTTAAGGCTTACTATTTTGCTTTTTGAATTTAAATTCAAAAAATGAAATTAACAAAATTAAGATACATCCTAAGCAACTTCCTATTAACCCAAAAACAATGGTTGTAAAGCCATCATCGTAGCCATATTGTAATTGTGGTAAGTGAGGGGGTATTGGCATTATTTTTCAACAGAATTTTCAATATCTTCCAGTAAATGTTTAGTTGATCTACTAAAACCATTTGTTTTTAAATAGTTTTGAGCCTCTCTAAATTTTTCAGCTACTCTTTTTGCATAAGGAGTATTCATGGAATTTTGAGTCATGTTGAAAGTGCGACTCATTTTATAATCTGATTTAGTTAAACCCTTGATAAGTATTCAAAAATACAAGAATATAAAAATAGGATTTTTTACTTACTAAGAAATTTATTGTAAAAAGTTCTTGATTCTCCAAAATAAAGTTTTTTCAAATTAGAAAAATTGACAATGACAAATATATTATTAATTCTTTTTTGTGTACTTTTATTTTTATTATTTTTTTATTCAAAACGAATTAAAAGGCTATCCAAAAAGACAAAATCTAGTTCAACTTATGTTCCTTTCTTAAAAGAACAAGAATTTAATCCTGACATAAGTACTGAGAATTGGGATTTACACAAACTTAGATTAGATAAATTTAAAAGATCACAATATAAGGGATTAACTTTCTTCCTAAGTTCAGAAAATAAAATTTACTATCTTTCGGAAGAAGGGGATAAGGTTTATTGCTAACTGGTGAAATTAATTTTATAAATAAGAAAAGCCGATAGAAATTAATAATATTAATGAAGTATTTATTTTTATTATCAGAAAAGTTCTATAGGTTTATCAAATGGGAGTGGAATACTTTAAAAAATCTAAGAAGAACAAAAAGAAAGAATTTTTTTCTAAGAGGATCATTTGCCTTATTTAGTTTATTCTCTATTCTACTTTTAATATTTTCTCCTCCTATCGCTTTTGGATTGTTATTTGGAGAGGGATTGAAGTTTAGTACTTTTTTTATTTGGATATGGATTTTAAATTTAAAGTTTTTTTGAAGATTTATAATTTATATACGGTGATTATTTAAAATTTAAAATATAAAAAAAATCCACCTTATGCCAAAAATATTCAAACAAAATAAGTTCGCTTTGTTGGGGGCAAATATATTAATAATTTTAATTTGGGTAACTATATCTTCCTTTTTGATGAATTTATTTCATAGTGAAAATGCCCCATTTTATATATATAAAATTTCATTTTTAATTAGATTCCTTCCTCCTATCTGGGTTACATGGTTCCTATGGATAAAAAGAGGTGGTTTAAAACGATAAATAACAAAAGTATTTTTGCGTATTTACTATTAAAAAAAATCAGTTACAATCTGTTAGCTTACTTGAAATTTTCATGTAAGGATTAGGTAATTGAGAGATTGTTTTTAGCTAAGAAACAATCTCTTTTTTTTATTTTTTTCATGAAAAAGTGCCTGTCAGTATCCCTATTGACAAACACTCATGACGATCAATTTTTGAAATTAGACAGGCAATCTATTATCGATTTCCACTACTCCAGAATCCATAAGACGGCCGATTTTAATAACTAAAGCCATATCTAATCTTGAAAATTCAGATTGATGGTTGGTTATCCAATCAAGTTCAGAAAGAGTTATAACTCCCAAAGTATTTACTTTAAGAAAAAGTAAGCCTAAATTCATTTTAAAAAATTCCTGGGATTATCCATCCGAATAAGCCATAATTCACAACTAATGCAAATAAGCCCATCATTGCCATTCTTCCATTAGTTCTCTCGGCGTTTTGCCAATAAGTTGATTTTGAATTTTCCATTTTTAATGAGATGTAGGTTTATAAAATAGTAAGTTTTAAACGAAACCAGGAATTATTTGACCTGTTGTTAGATATGCTCCAAGAGCAGCAATTAGTCCAAGCATTGCGAATCTGCCGTTAAGAGTTTCAGCAACAACTTTTTCTTTTTCGATTGTCTTGACTTTTGTGTTTGTGTTTTTCATTTGATTAAAGGATGAATAGTTTAAGTTTTCTCTTTGAAATTGCTTGGTTAGATAAGCAACGAGGATGGCTGTAAAGAATACAATTACAGCTAAGAAACCTGAAAGTGGACTCATTAAAAAATGCCAGGAATAATTTGTCCGGTTGAAACGTAAGCACCTACTAACGCAACAAGCCCAATCATTGCCCAACGACCATTAACTTTTTCAGCATTTTGTGGATAGCTGTCGTAAGAAACAGACTCATCTATGTAAGGACGTGTCTCAGTAGGAAACATATTTTGTCTGCCACCTGATTCAGTAGTAACGTTTGAATTAGCCATTGAAGTTATGTAATTGTTAATTAATGTAACACTACTATTAACAAATGTAAAGTATTAAGCCGAAATTAAGTTATTTTCAAGATTTTTGCTACATAAATGTAACATAACCGTAAAATATGTATCTAAATAGATGTTTTTTTTGGCTTGCTACGCTTTACAGATTGGCTCGAAAACTATTTAGAGTTCAATTTGTTGTTTTAGTATTTATTTTTAAATCTTTAGAAAAATATCAATTTGGTAGATAATAATACATCACTCTGAAATTTGGATAATTAGTTTTTAGATATTATTTATTTCACTTTATTATGGAATTCGCAAAAAAAATCATGACCGAAAAAGCTGAAAAGCTTAATGGTAAAGCAGCAATGCTTGGAATGTTTGCTCTTGTGGGAGCTTATTATTTTACTGGTCAAATTCTTCCAGGTATTTTCTAGTAAAAATCCTTTTTAAATTTTTTGAGGGCTTTATCAAGCCCTTTTTTACTGGATTATTATTCTCTTTTTAATTATCTAATAATTCAAATAATTTATTTATTAAAAGCTTTCTTTTTAAAAAAGTTTTATCAATGTATTTTCTATTCTCTTCTTTTAAAATTTCCTGACCATTTGAGCCCAATCCTTTAAAGACAAATTCTTTATCTTCTTTAATCCACTTATTTATCATTCCTCCCGTTGCCTCTATATGGAATTGTAATCCGTAAGCAAAATTACCAATCCTAAAAAACTGTTCCTTACAACGTGCACTACTAGCAATGAGTACTGCTTTATTAGGTAATAAAATCCTATCTCCATGCCAATGCAGTACATGAAAAGGGTCTTCAAAAAATGCTTTAAAGTCTTTATTCGATTTGTCTATAAAAATCTGAGACCATCCAATTTCTGGCAATGCTTTTGGAGGTGATCCATATTTAAGAATTTCTACATCTCCTCCGGCAGCACTCGCAAGCAACTGAGCACCTAAGCAAACACCGATTATAGGTCTCTCATTTTCTAATTCTTTTTTTATAAAATCTCTTTCTAGCTTAAGCCATGGATATCTGTCACTTCCAATATCTTTAACTCCCATTGGTCCACCCATAATTAAAATTACGTCACCATTTTTTGTTTGTGGCAGAGCTTTTTTATCATCTAAACGAATTATTTCAATTTTTAAATTTCTTTCTTTAGCAAATTGTTCAAAAAGACCTGGCCCCTCTATTTCTAAATGCTGCAAAACTAATAGGCGTCTTATTCCCTTCATTCACTTTCCATTATTTCAGCTGATTCAGAACAGACATTAACGCTAAACCACTTTATTGCCGACCAAGTATTTTCTTGGTATGTACCTGCTGCAATACTTACAAAACAATCATTTTCATACCAACTTCGATAACTGGGGGTTACTTCCCTTCCCTTTAATCTATTTTCTAGGCCTTTTCCATATTTTTTAATGACAAGATTTATAGCTTCATTCTCAATTTCTCTTTGCTTTTCATCAGCAAAACCTCCTAGTGGTATAAAAAAAAGAATTGATGCAATAAGTAAACGTATCATTGAGTCTTTTTTATATGTAGTTGATTTCATTTAGATTAATTAGTTTTTTAAAATCATCAACTCTATTTTGTCCATTTTTTAATGGTCTTGAGGAGTCAAGAACTGCTGCACAGCATAAATGCCAACAAGATTTTTCATCTAGTCCTAATTTCTTGCATATGTTTATAGGGGCTTTGATTACTGTATTTATTTCTGCGATATGTTGTGTGGTTTCCCATAATTCTCCTTCAAGAAAGTCAAGTTCAATACTTGATAATAATTCTGTAGCAACGTAATCTCTAATTAGCTCAGTTAATTCCACAATATTTAATTGAAGCAGAAGAAGTTAAATTATCTTTTATTATCTGTATAGCAAGATAAAAAAAAAGGAGCTAGTTTGCACCTTTCATCTATAAAGGCCTTTTCTTGGCCAGATCACTTATCCATAATTATGAGATACTTCTGTCCATCCTTTTTGGTGCAGTTCGTGCCACTTTTTCCAGGCTGAGTCTATGTTGAGTTTTTCAGAGGATTTGTACCCTCCAGGTTCGCCGAGGTGATTTGTAAAGAAAAGATGAGTATGAATTTTTGAATTGGGTTCAAGAGGATTTTTGCATTCTTCGAAAAAGATAATTCTGCTGCCTTCAGCATTTAGTAGGCATCCGTTGGGTTTGCTCGTGCTACAACCAAATGAGTACTTAGTCTCCATACTTTACCTTTAATTGGTTGGTTGATTATTAATACGTTTGTACTATAAATTATATCCTCCGTTTTTTGCTGTCAATCCTTTTAAGGTTAAGTACTTATTTACTAATAATTATTTTGTTTTTTAATAAATAATATAATTTCTTTAAGCTTATGAATTACAGGGAAGATCTAGAAATCAAACTACAAAAAGTAACACTTGCAATGCAGGAAGTTTTAGATGATATCCATAAAACTGATCCTGAGAAGCAAAGAATAATTTCCAAACTTATTGAATTTAAAGAAGCAATTATTTCAAAGGGAATCGAACTTAATATTGAATTAGAGGCGGCCTAGAAATATTTAATATCTCATGAATGTTTAATAACTTTTAGAATTAATGTTATTAACAAAGAAGGGTTATTTATCAAATGCAGCCTGGTACTTTTGAATTATTAATCCTAGTATTTATCTTTTTAGGTCTTCAAGCCTGGTGGATTATCCCAATAGTTATTAAAAATAATAAATTTAACAAAAGAGGTAAGGATTTAAGAGAAGAAATTAAGCAATTAGAAAAGTTATATAAAAAATAAATTAGTTATTATTTTTGCAAAATAACTATTATTAGTTAAAAATAAATATCTAATGAAATTAAAAAAATTTATTCCATTTTGCTTCCTTTTTATTGGGACTTTAGTTTTACCACAACCTTCTTTTGCTGAAGAAAAGATTGAAGTTATACCTATTATTCAAAGTTCAAAAGGACTTAGTGGTAAAAATTTTAATTATCTCGAGGGTAAGCCTGAATTAAGACTCCTAAAAGTAAAGATTCCAGTTGGCTTGAAAACCCCAATTCATACTCATCCTTCCCCAATGTTGATTCATGTCACCAGAGGAAGATTAAAACATGTGAGGGGTGAAGAAATTAATTTCTTTAAAGCGGGTGATGCATTTATTGAGAGTAATAATGGGGGGGGACACTATGTGAAAAATGTTGGGAAGAAGCCGGCCATACTTCACGTGGGAGTTGTATCAGTAGTTGGAATGCCTACGGCCATAAATGAATAAAATTTTCTCTAAGTTATTCAATCTGCATTTTTAGGATTCACCTTTTACGAAGAACAACTGTAATGAGATACTCCTCCATAATTAAAATACTGGCTTGGCTTTAGTCGATTATATTTTTGATCTATTTTTTGGGGTTGTTCTACATATGGATTGCTAAAGACATCTTGTAACTCTTTTATTTTTTTGTAATTTCCCTTTTCAGCTTCTTCATATGCGGTAACGACCATCCATTCGCGCCAAGTATAGACTGGATTAAGGGATTTCATTGATGCCGATTTTGATTTAATATTTCCCTCCCTCTTCAAGACTGATTGCCAGTTTTCAAGCCATACTTCCCACCTATTATTGAGCTCGTCATTAATTGTTAAATAGAAACAATCTTTTAAAGAATCTAAGTTATCAGGGATTTCAGAGAGTTTACGGAACAAAATTGTATAGTCTGCTTTTGAAATAACCATGAGATTGAAAAATTCATTTATTAGAGTTTCGTTGTAATGTTCTAAACCAAGCTTGTTTGCCCACATTTTCATCAATTCCTTATTCATTAATTCAGAAAAGTCTTTTTCGATTTGATCTAACTTTTCTTGATCTTGTTTGCTTTGTGAAAGTAACGGACTAAGAGAGGAACAGAATGTTTTAAAGTTGATTGCCGCTGCAGAAGGCTGGTTAAAAAATGAGAAATGTTCACCTCCACCTGTCCATGGTTGAAATCTTGGATCAAATAATTCACAGAATCCAAAGGGGCCATAATCCAAGGTATAACCTCCAGCAGCACAATTATCACTATTGAAATTACCCTGGCAATAACCAACTCTCATCCAGTTGGCGATAAGTGATATAAGTCTTGATCTGTATAAAGAAGCCAGTTTTATTACTTTACTTTCAATTGAAATCTCATTTTCAATTTCATCTTTATAATTTCTATCAATTAGATGTTGAACTATCATCTTAAGTTCATTGAGGGCCTCATCATGCGCATTATTACGAACTCGTCTTGCAAAAAGTTCAATCTGGCCTACACGTAAAAAAGATGGAGCGACTCTCGTAGTAATTGCCGCTTGATTATCAATCATGATATCAGGTTCAAAATATCTGGACCCTTTGGAATACCAAGGTCTTCTAACTATTTCTGAACGTGAGACATAAAGTGTTAAAGATCTTGAGGTAGGGATTCCCAAAGAATCCATTAATTCCTGTGCGAGAAATTCTCGTACGCTAGACCTTAAGACAGCTCTGCCATCTGCTCCACGACAGTAGGGAGTTGGACCTCCACCTTTAAGTTGCATTTCCATTCTTTTCTCATTGAATAAACCTTCAAAAACAGAAATTGCTCTGCCATCACCATAACCATTGCCAGTGCCAAAGGGACATTGTTGGGTATATTCAGTTCCGTAAATTGATAATGCATAACCTGTTGCCCAGCCAACAGGACTCATTGGATAATTAGCAACAGAAATATCACCTGAGAAAAAACGACAAAAATTCTCGTCCTTAATAAGGTCTGAGCTTAGCCTTAGTTCTTTAAAAAGTTTCTTGCTATGGGAAATATATTCTGGTTCTGGAATAGCAGTTGGAACAACTGGTACATAATGACCTGAATATACTGAACGCGGCTTATGATCATTTCCATCTTTTGTTGATTGAGGATCTGCTTTAAGAGAATTCATAAAAGAATAGTCAGATAGTTGAGAAAATTCAGAAAAATTTTCTGTAAGCTTTACTTTTAATGAATCAGATTTGGTTGGCATCAAATTTGTTATCTATTTTTTGAGGTGCTCTAATTTCTTTAAATTAAACACCTAAATGTATCTTATATAGATTCTATTAGGGATGGTTTTTGGCGATACGTTTGAGATTAAATATAAGTTAAAAGTTAATACTTAATTAAAAAAAAGGTTCCGCGGCAAGACCTTTTTTGGAAAAAATTTTTTGGCTTTTAAAAAATAAAAAAGAACTCCTCCAATATATTAATTTTTAAACAAGAACCAGTGCAAATACTCATAAATTGAAGATTCTTCCTAGATTGCTTTAAAGTAATTTGAAAAAAGTTTCAAAATTTAATTTGTTGATCGACTTATACCACCCCCTTATTTTCGCACTATATTTCTTGTAAAAATTTTCTAACTTACCCAGCCTTTCAGCAAATCAAACACACTAATAAATAGTCCAAAACCAATAATTGGGGGGGCAACCCATCTTGTCATGAATTTCAAATAACGTGTCGTTTTGATTCCAACTTTTGAATCACTAAGTTCTTCATTAAATTTTCCAGGGACCACCCATCCCATAAAGAAAGTAACCAAGAATCCACCAAAGATCAGTAATACGCCACCAAAAATCGAATCAACTGTTCCAAGAATATTTAAATTTAATGCAGAAGGGATGCCTGCTAAGAAAAGGAAAAGAGTAATCAACCAAACTGATTTTTCTCTTTTAAAGCCGAATTTATCCATTAAAGAGGAAACTGGAACCTCTAATAATGAAACAGATGAAGTTATAGCTGCGATATAAGCTAATGCAAAAAATGCAACAGCTACAATTCTACCTGCCGCACCATATGAACCTAGGCCTGTTGGAATTGAGATAAATAAAGCACCAACAGTGGATTCAGAAATAGCGTCACTTAAACCGAATGTTAAAACTATTGGGAAAGTTATAAATCCAGCCATTAGTCCAACCAAAGTATCTAATGATGCAACTCCAACACTTAGTTTTGGAAGATTACTTTTTTTATTTAAATAGGATGCGTAGGTAACCATAATTCCAATCCCTAAGCTTAATGAAAAGAATGCTTGTGTAAAAGCGTTTCTTATTGTTTGAGGATTTCTCAATTCATTAAAGTCAAACTTAAGTAGAAATGTTTTATATCCTTCCCATGCACCTGAAAGTGAAGTAGCCCAAATAGCAAGAATCACAATAATTATGAAAAGGATTGGCATGAAATATCTAGTAACCTTTTCTATACCTTTTTTTATACCTGATGAAACTATTATTGCTGTAAGTACAAGACTTAATAGATGGCCCAATAAAACACTGCTGCCACTACTAATTGAGCCAAAGAAGGTTTCTGCTTCAGTTAAATTCTTTGGTAATCCAAAAAATAAAGAATGGAACAAGGTATCTGCAGTCCATCCCATTATCACTGAATAATATGATGCTATTCCTAGAGGAGCTATGAAGAAAAGAATTCCTAATGGATACCAATTCTTCCCAGCCAGCTTTACAGGAGCAAGCAATGTGCTTGCCATTGCGTTTCTTCCTAGAGCCATTTCAGCAACAAATACCGGAAGACATACAATTAAAACGATCAATATATATAAGAGTACAAACGCCGCACCTCCACCTTGAGATGCTCTGTAAGCAAAACCCCAAAGGTTGCCTAGACCTACTGCACTACCAGCGGCTGCGAGAATGAATCCTAGCTTACTAGTCCATTGTTCTCTCTGAGAAATTTTTGAGTCCAAAATTAAAATCGTTTTTTATAGTTGATTTATAACTCATAAATGAAAATTAGTTAACACTTTGCTTAATAAAAACTAATTTTTTTAGATTAATTATTTTGATAAAGATTTAGAATTAAAAACTTAAATTATTCTCATGACTATTGAAACAACTATTTTAGATTTTCAACTAAGTAATACTTATGGGGAGTATGAATCTTACATGAATGCTGAGGAACAGCAGTCGATGTTTAAAGAAATGGGAGTTAAGACTTTTTACATTGGTAAATCATTAGATGATCCTCAAAAGGCAACTGTAATTTTTCAAGGACCAGAAAATGTTCTACACGATATTTTTATGAATCCTGAAACAAAACCTATTGTTGAAGCTTCAGGGCATATTTATCAGGGTACAAAAATAACTCGATGGATTTCTTGAAAAAATAAATTTTTTATGAATTATCAACTTTTAATTGAATCATATTCCCTTGGGACAGCCCTTTCTGAGCAAGAAATAGAACTTTTAAGTCTGGAACTTGAAACTCAAATCATGAACATTAATATATCAACAGATTTTGGCTGTTTTAAATCGGCCCCCACCCATATTTGTGAAGGTCTAAATTTAAAAAAAGATACTTATTGGATTATGTGCCTTGCTGAAATATTAGATTTACATAAACCCCCCCAATTTGGGAAAACGAAAAGTGTGGAGGTTTTCGATTTACTTCTTGAAAAAGGACTTGTTATTGGTTAATTGTTTAATTATTTGAGTATTAAAAAAATAAGTTGTTTTTTCTTTATTCTGATAGCATTAACCTAGGCTCAGATGAATAAATGAAAGATTCTAATGAATTGATATTGGGAAATATTATTAAGCTAACTAGATCAAGTGAAAAGAAATTTAAACAAGGAAATTTTAAAGGGGCAATAGATGACAAAGTGAAGGCTAATGCAATTTTGAAATCCAAATCTTGTGATGAAAAAATTATTGAAAAATATAGAGAAGAATTATCCAGATTGTATTCCTCAAAATTTGATCTTATTTTCGATCATAAGCTGAAAATTGATGAAATAAAGAGAAATCAAATAGTAAAAATGCTGGAACAAAAAAGTAACGAAAAATTAAAAAGTCTTGATTATAAAGGAGCAGTAAAAGCCTTTAGGAGGGCAGAAAAATATTTTTCAAATTAAAATCAATCTAAATCTCAGAGATTTTATAAGATAAATTAAATTTATAAGTTTGAGAATAAAAAATGATGAAAGGGTTGATTTTTTTTCAGAATTCGTTTTTTTAAAGATATATCATTTTTGGTACTGCTCATGGTTATGCCCCAATCTACCTTGGAAAGCTTATTATTTTTTTTGATACTCTCTCTTCTTGCGACGTACATAGTTAATTTAAAGTATTCTTCGAAATTAAAAATACAGAAGTAGTTTTTTTATTTATCTTTTTTCTTTATTAGATTTATTTCTTTGGATCACTCCAAGTCTCTTTGTATAACCAGCTCAAAAAGGTAAGAGTAAGTATATTCCCAAATGCATAAGTTATTCCTAATAATGGATCGTAAATATTGGCAATAATCGTTGACATTATAAAGATTATTAACCCTGAAACAACCAAATCCTGAATAGGTAAATGGTTAAAATTCACCGAATTTATCATTTGATAATTGTTTTTAATAGATTAAATTAATTATAAATCCAATAAGTACCTTATTTTTTTATAAGGCAATTTCATTTAAGGTATGAATAATTTTAGGATTGCTAAAATAATTATAGTTTTTTCATCATTATCGTATTTGAGTGTTTCTTTTTTAATAAATTATAATTCTCCAGAAAATATAGAAAAAAGGTGTATTCTTAAATTTGAAAAAGATTTTAAAAATAATTTAGAAACATCTCATGAAGAATGGAATCAAATTTTAGATTTAGCTGATAATAATTATTTAAAATGTATGGGAATACCTTAGTATTAATTATGGGAGAGGCTAAGAGAAGAAAAAATTTAGGTATTCCGCCTAGAGAAAAAACTGAAGATATAAAGTTACCTCATCTTGATAAAAAAGCCATACAACAAAAAGTAAGGTCTACATTGTATAAATATCCAATTATCCCTTTTCTTTTTTATGGAGCTGCAATATTGATCCTAATCGGAGGTTTATTTTATGTTTTCAAATCCTTCAATATAGCTTAATTAAAAGGATTATTAATTTTGATATTTATGATTTTTTGGCATCATCAATTAAAAAAACTTAAAGGATAATAAATGAACAATTTTTATTGTGCAAAAATAATCAAAGAAATAATATATGAGAATTATTTACAGTTGACACCATCATATGGTGTTGTAATTTTAGATTAAATTAAAACTATTTATGAAAAAAATAAATAAAAAATATTATGAAATAATGCGTCAAGCTGATAATGCAGTTGGAAGAAAAGAAGTAGTTAGTTTATTAAAAAAAGCTGCAATAATTATGTCTAAATCTGAGGAAAACTTAGCTGCTTAAATTAAAAAACTATTTTATTAGGATAAATAAAACACCATAAAGAATGATTGATGAGGATGCAGCCATAATGATAAATGGTAGTATCATGCCTGAGTTTAACCATCTTAAAAGTCTAATTTTTTTGTTAATTACTCTTGGCATCTTTTATGATTCTCTTAATGGCAACCTAACAATTATATAAATGTTGTAAATGATTAATTAATCTTTTTAAATATCATTATTTAGCTATTTAGGAATTAAATTTTCTAAAGAAAATTATTTTAATTGCATCTGGATTTTGTCTCTTAAGAGAAATTTTTAGGTAATTAATACCTTGTATTCTTCAAATTTCTTATGCAAGATTTAGAAACATTAGATTTCTAAATAATGATTAAAAAATTAAAAAAGGGCCCTGAAGAATTTAAAGATTATGATTCAGAACTGTTACTTAAGATTCTAAATAAGACATCACTGGAGAATGAAAAATGCGATGAAAAAGAACTATTTGTAGATGAAAATTGGAAAATTAATTCAAAAAATATGAGTAATATAATTCATTCAAATAATTCAAATTTGAAAAGAATATTATCAGATATTTTCCCTAATAAAAAAATAGTGATTCAGGATAATAATGATGGGTCGCAAACAATTTTCTTATCCTAATTTAGGAAATATTAAAACCTTGTTTATACTTTCTATTCAATATTTATTTTTTTAAGAAAAATTTAGTAAAAATTACTCTCGCAGAATTTTTTTAAAGATGTTATTGTTCACTTACGTTCATCCAAGTTTATATCTCTGGACGCATGAAATGGGAGTAGGGAACGGGATTCTCATTAACTGCAAATACCATGAATAACCTCTTACAAATAAGAGAAAAAATCAAAAGAGCCAATAGGCTATATGAAGCCCAACTCTTGGCTACTAAAAGTGGAGAAGTTACTCCATACAGAAGATCTGTCTTTGAAGAAAGAATCAGGAAAACACAAAAAGAAATGAAATTGAAAGACTCAAAAAATTAAATTCTTTTTTGAAACTGATCAATTTAGAGGGGGTTTATCCCTCTCTTTTTTTTATTTTATAAAAACAACTTAATTATTAATTTATTTTTTCAATTATCGATTATTAAAAAGAACAAAATTTTGATGCTTGTACTATTGATTTAAATTATATAAATGGCAAGTTTAATTCAGAAATTAAGAGGTAAATAAATATGTTTAAAAAGAAAAATAAACAAATTAAAACCGCATCCAATAAATCAAATTTAGAACAAGTTTTGTGGTTTATAGAAAATTATTTGCCCCAAAAGAAAGATCGAGGTGTTCAAAAAAAATTGCATATGGATAATCTAGAAGCAGAGACTATTAAGATATTTTCTAAATTAGCCTCTACACGTTCTAAATCATTATTACCAACTACAAAAAATACGATAATCTCCTTTACCCTAGGTAATTGGGCTTTGCCTTACCTGAAATTACTTAAGAAAATAGGAATAGCTAAGTAAGAAAATTGTGATCGACTAGAACTAGATTTATCTTGCAAATAAAAATAAATAAAGATTAAAAAGTCTCAGAAAGTTCTTTTCGAAATTTAAAGAGGAATACTTACTTTACATAAAAAATACAATTGCTAAGTTTAAGATAAGAGATCTATTCATTAATGTTTCTAAATTATCTGCCTAGTGAAATGGTTGAAGTTGTTGGTTTGACAATGATTTTTTTATTTCTAGTTGGAACTATCTTAATTTTGTTATTTACATCAGATCAGGCAAATACAAAGAATCTATATTTAAAGAAGGCTAAATAAATTTTAAATAATTTGTTTATCTATAAAGGACCTCTGTTGTTAATAAAAATAACTCTCAGGTGCAGAAAATAATTTTTAATATTGAAATATAAATAAATTTAAAATTATGGGCGAAGCTAAAAGAAGAGAGGGATTAGGATTGCCACCTAGACAAAAAAAAGTTGAATTAAATAAATCTGATAGATACATTTCATGGCTTCCTATTACCAAATCAAGAATTAAGAAATACCCTTATATGGGTGTGGCAACAATGACACTTGGAGCGATAATTTTCTTAGTGAGTGGCGGAGCAAATAGTATTAATTAGATTTTTTTGACCTTACTTAGAATTTATCTAAGTTCTTTTTTGTAATAGTCTTAGGCCAGATACTAAAGAAATTATTGATGCTATACCAAGAAATATTGAGTAGAAGGGTTGCAAATTAATAATGCCAAAATTACCTGTATGCCATTTGATTAACCAAAAAGCATCTACACCTAATGGCTGAAGAATACTATAAATAGTCCCAGATAAAATAGTAATTAGTAAAGGGATTGCCGAAAGTGTCGTTATTTTTCTGTGAATTTTTCTTTGATTTGTTTTTAATTTTTCCATCTATTTCCTCAAATAGATATGTAATTCTTTTTCGTTTTTGCATGGCATCCATTTATCTTGATTCTTATGTATTCCTTCGCAACCAAGTTCTAAAGATCTATTTTCGGCGTCCTCTTTAGAAAGAAATGTACCCCTCATATGTGCATACGAATAACTATTGAAATTTAGAGATAAGGAGAATAGAACAATAAAAAATTTAAAATTCATAGCAAAAATATGCATTTTTTCAAATTAAGTATTTGTATTATGGAGAGACTATATCAAATATTTTTGTTTTGCCAGTTTTACTAAATGAAACAACTTTGTAGTTCTCATAATCATGAGAGTGCGAGTCGTGAGAATGAATTTTCATCCCTGGAGAGCCAAGTGGCATGCCCGGTACAGCTATACCTTCGATATTTGGTTTTTCTTTAAAAAGTTTGTTGATTGACTCAATCGGAACATGTCCTTCAATTGTATAGTTAGCTATTTGAGCAGAGTGACATGATCTCAAATTATTGGGAATTTGAGATTGGTTTTTAATTACTGAAACATCTTCAACTATATTATCAACAACTTCTAATCCATTATCTTTTAAATGATCGATCCATTTTTTGCAACAACCACATGATGCTGATCTGTAAGAGACAACTTTTGGAATATCTATATTTTCTAGAGTCAAAGCAATACTCTTATTTGGATTAATTATATTTGTAAAAAGAATTCCAGAAAAAATTAAATAATTTAATAATCCTCTTTTAATAAATACTTTATTAAGTGTCATACTAATCAAAATAATTAAATTAAATGTTTGAATTAACCATAAATGAAAATTTATTAAATCGCTATTTAATCAAAATCAAAACACTCATAATTGCCATTAAAAGATTTTCAATAAAACTAATAATTCCCAAAGGAGTTTTTGCATATCCACCAATACATGCACAATTTAATTTTAACTTATCCAAATAAACAGCCTTAAATACTGAAATCATTCCAGAAATTCCTAAAATTAGGGCAATAAAAATAATTAAAAAGGGTGGAGAAGAATTAAGAAAACTTATTCCAATTAATAATTCGCAAAAAGGATAAATATATATCCAGCTATCAAATTTAGAAGATATTAAATCATATTTCTTATAACTTGTTCCAAAAGCTTCAATATCCATAAGCTTGAGCATCGCTAAAAGACAAATTGATATCCCCATAAAAATTTGGAAATTTTTTAACAATGAAATAGTTATGAGAAATGAAGTACCAAAAACTGCAATTAAAGGTGTAAATGACTTGATCTTCATTTTTAACTTTTGAGGATAGAATCACAAATAATAGATGGATTTGCTTGTTTAACTATTTTTAGTCTTTTGATAAGTTTATCTCGATCTATTTGATGTTTTAAATATTTTATACATAAATTTTTTTCCTGATATACCTCTGATATTGGAGTAATCTTTAAAGCAATAGCAAAAGTACCAATAACTAAAAGTATGTTTGTAGCTAGTCGAATGTTTGGTCGAAAATTTGATCTCATTCGTATTCTTTATTTCTGCCAATAATTTCCCTTAAATATATATCTTTTAGCTCGTCATTGTATCCATTTTCTTTTGCAAATTCCTCTAATTCCTTCAATTCTTTTTCTGTCATTAAGCAGATTTGGATATATTGTTTTTCATATCTTCAATTTGGTTGATTAATTCATCTAACCATTCTGTATTATTTTCGGATCTTTTCTGAAAATATGTAATTTTAGGTTGATTAATTTCTAGTGTCTCATAATCTCCACTCATAAATTGCCCCTAAATTTATACTCTGCATAATTTATCTAGAGAAATTATGCCCATCAATAGGCTCTAATACTTATTTGACGTTTGCCATGGATAACAAGTCATTTTTTTTAATAGTATGAGTATCAAGGAATTTATCTTTCAAAAACATGGCAACTAATGAAGAACTTGAAAAAAGAATTGAGACTTTAGAAAAAGAATTACTACACCTAAAAGCTGTTCTGCAATATAAGATGAGAAATAAAAAAAAGTGATTTATTCTTATTGCATAAAAATTACTTTTGGTCAGATAAGCATTTTCTCTTGGTTGTTTTGGGTACCTAGTGTCCAAGCTAAATTTTAAAAATTAGTACTTAATTAGTCACCTTTTGAAAAAATAACTTTAGTCATTGATATTTAGAACATATTTGTTTTTATATATATAAAACTACTTTATATGATTCATTCCATAGCTATTACATTAATATTATTAGTCTCTTTAGTAGCTTACAAAAGACTTAAAAGAAAGAAACGGCAATTTCACGCACCACCTACAAATCAGCTTCCTAGTTGAAGATTAAATTCCGTCTTCGTCTTCTCCGAAAGGATTGTATCTAATATCCCATATTAGAACTACTGCTATAGATAAAAGCAATAGACCAAAAATAACTTGAGGAGGTGGAAATAACATCAATGAAACATAACAATTATCAATAAGCTTTGCTTATGAAAATTTTAAAGGGTAATCGATATTGTTTGGTTCTAAATGTTTTACATAACATGCTGTTCTGCAATCTACTCCCTCACTATTGATGCTACAAGAAGTCATACATTCAAAAAAACTTTCCAAAGCACCGGAATCTTTAATATTTGAATAAATGTCTTTATTCATGGTTAATCTTCCATTCTGAAGCTTATCTAGCAATTAATTTTTAATAATGTCAAATTTTAGGTAAAGTACCTATTCACCATTTTTTTAACTGTTAAATCTATAAGTTTTTTTCCACCCTTCCTCTAATAGTTTTTTATATTCTTTTCTCGCTTCTTCGATAGATTCAACCCTAGAGCCTTTCATAACTGGCTTACTTGATCGCTTAAGCACACAACCATAAGATATTAAAATTGCATTAATCAAAGAAGGATTCTTAGAACTTTTATCAAAAGTTTCAAATACTTTAATCCTCGATCTAGCTTTATTGATTAAAGTAAATTTTTCCATAAAAAAAGGGCGTTAGCTTCGCCCCAATCAAAAAGCGGGATAATCCCCATCACCCAGCCTTTTTAAAATCTTAGCACTACATATAGTGTTTGTAAGTATTTTAAATTACCTATTGATGGGGTTGTTTGTTTCTATTTAATTTGTCATTATAGGAGTCCCCATCACCTAGGCTCGTAAGAGTCTTTTTTTTTGCTATTTTTCCCACTAAACTTAATCCCTTTTTAATTAGTGTTTAAAGACTTTTTATTTAATTTTTAAATTCGATAATTAATAATTAAAAAAATAATTTTATTAATGCAAACTTACATCGTACACTGGCAATTCCCAGATCAAGAAAGTCATATGCAAGGGGCCGAAGCTTTTGCTTGTTTTGTGGAAGGAGGATGCGAAGGTGATGAATTTGAAGGGTTTAAAGTTCTCAATCGAGTAGTAAATCCTGAGGGGGCTAATGGTTGGGCAATAGTTGAATCTTCAAACCATCAGAACATTTGGAAATGGAGTAGTATCTGGGTCGATAATTTTGGCGTAGAAATTGAAGTTACACCAGTTCTTACGGATAAAGAATTTCTTTCCGTCCATAAAGAAATTGCAGCAGCCTCTAACTGATAGTTAATAATTTTGGTGTTTGACTGTTGATCTAAAATAAAAGGGTAGTAGCTAATTTGTATGGGAAAATTTTCTTCTGAAGAAATTGAAAGTCAATACAATTTAATAAAAATGCTTTTAGCTGAACCTGAAAAGTACGGAGATGCCCTTAATGCAATAAAGAAGGATATTGCATTTATGCCTATAGAACTTAAAAAAAAACTTGAGGAAGAAAATATTATCTTATGAATGAATCGCAAATGGCATTTATCATGACCTTTAGTTTTTAAAAATTAGTAAATAGCCCTTCCAATAAACTAACCAAGGGAGTCTAAATCTCTGCGGTGGTGGACTGTATTTCCTTCATCATCTGAAACCTTCTGCTCTCTAATTAAATCTGCAATTGTTGGATAATCTTTTGCATTATCGAGATCTCTTGCATTTTTATCTTGAATTGCAAAAGGTGATCTTTTAAAATTCATAATTAACTCCTCAAAATTTTTGTTGGATTCTGATTACAGATCCTGGATTATCATGTACGTAAGAGTTGAATTCTCTCGCAAGCATTAGGCAATCGTATGCATCCCGTGCGTAGAAGCCAACTTCATGTGTCTTATTTGATGAATCTTTGTAACTTAATACATACTTATTACAAGATTTGATCGGTGTTGAAGGCATTTGATTTATTTCTCTTACTCTTAAGTTCTAACTAGGCATGCTCATCGACCGACTAATATAAATGTACGGTTTAAGGCACAAACATATACGGATAGAGGACCAACAACTGAATTTTAAAATGAATATAATGTTTTGTGTTAAAGATTGATATTATTTCCCTCTATTCCTAGAAAAGTTTTCCAAGGGTGCCCCCGTTTTCGCAGGGGAGTTAATCTTAAAACTAATTCTTTTTAAGAAAATCAATTATCTCGCTAAATTAGTATATTCGAGATTATAAGTATATTTTTCTCCATCATCATCCCCATCGTCATCATCATGGAAGGAAGAGATTAATACATAAACTCCTCCAAGTCCCAGAAACATAGATAAATAGAGAATTGGATCTGACATAAGTTAAGTTTGAAACATTTAAATTAAATTTGAGGAAGCTTTAAAATATCTATATTTTCTTTTAATTATTTAGATGAAAAATTTTCTACGATCAAAAAATTGTTTTTTCATTTGAGAAACCTGAAAGTAGGTCTAAAATAAAGAAAATTTGCTTTTTTTAGTTATTTTTAAAAAGATTTTTAAAATCAATGTGCGGAAGATTTGAACTGAAAACTAAATTTGAGAAGTTGCCAACGGTTTTGAAACAAGACTATCCAAGTGGACTTGATTCTAAATATCAGACACAAAATCTAATAAGACCTAATGATCCTGTGCTAGTAATTAAAAACGAAGGAAGAATTAAAACAACTTTTATGAAATGGGGCTTTATTTCCCCATGGGCGAAAGACCCATTTGATAAAAGGAGACCAAGACCATTTAATGCAAGATCAGAAACCGTAGAAGAAAAAAAGTTATTTAGTGGAAGTTGGAAACATAAAAGATGCCTAATACCTGCGAGTGGTTTTTTTGAAAAAAAATATCTTGTTCGAAAAGCAAATTATGAGACTTTTTGGTTGGGAGGAATTTGGAGTAAGTGGACATCTCCAGATGGAGCAGAACTTGAGAGTTGCTGCGTTTTAACAACTGAACCAAACGATCTAATTAAACCTTTACATCACCGCATGCCTGTGATCATACCTAATGGATATGAAGAACAATGGACAGAGCAAGTTAAAGATGCAGATGAATTAAAAGGATTATTTCCAATTATGATGAGTTGGTCACCTGATGGTTGGCTATTGGAAAATGTAAAGAAAAAAGAAACTGATCAAATGAGTTTGTTTTAAATGGAAAGCTTACTAAATCCAAGATTAGATTAATGTCAAAATCTTATTGGTTGATTAATTCGAATAGGTCAGAAATTAAAAGATTTACTAAAAACGATAAGAGTATTCATGGAGTTTTTGAGTATATGTTTATAGATACTGGAAAAATAGTGGGAGGATTAGGAAAAGAACCACCATTAATGACAAATACAGTTTCTGTTGAAATAGATTTAGCTAGAGAAATTTATGAAAGATTACTTTCACAGGGATGGAGGAAAATTGAAAAAGTTTGGACTTAGATAGAGAGTTAGATCTATGCGCCAGAATTCACTGATGAAAATAATCTGAAATACGATAATAAGAATACTAACTAAATTGACAGCCGATCTAAAATATGAGGAAATTAGTAAATTATTTTTTTTAGTGCAGATAAAAATGAATTATTCAAAATGGCTACCAGAATAAATAAATATTTAAGTGAAGTCGGTTATTGTTCTAGAAGAGAAGCAGATAGATTAATCCTAGAAGGAAAGGTAACCATTAATGGCAAAATTCCAGAAATTGGAACGAAAGTAGAAGATAGTGATCAAGTAGAAGTTAAAGGTCAAAGAATAGAAAAAACAAAGAGACAAAAAAACATATACTTAGCCTTTAATAAACCTATAGGAATTGTTTGTACGACAGATAGAAAAGTAGAACCCAATAATGTTATAGATTTCATTAAATATCCTAAAAGAATTTTCCCCATCGGAAGATTAGATAAGCTTAGTGAGGGATTGATTTTTTTAACTAATGATGGAGATATCGTAAATAAAATACTCAGAGCAAGAAATAATCATGAAAAAGAATACATTGTAAAAGTTAATCGTCCTATCAATAGCGACTTTATTAAAAGTATGAGTAATGGAGTTGAAATATTAGACACAATAACTAAAAATTGTTTCGTAAAACAATTGGGTCCAAGAAATTTTAAAATAATACTAACGCAGGGACTTAACCGGCAAATTAGAAGAATGTGTGAGTCCTTAGGATATAAAGTACGTTCATTAAAGCGTGTAAGAATTATGAATATTAAGTTAGACGTGCCAACAGGAGAATATAGAGAACTTAGTGAAGAAGAACTCCTAGAATTAAATAGATTACTCGAAAACTCCTCAAAAATATATGACTAGTAAAAAACTAATAAAATTAATTTGGAAGTTAATGTAAATTGGCTAGTAAAAATGCAAGATTTAAACTTTTCGACTTTGGTAGAAATAATTTAAATAGTATGAAACGCTTACTAATTTATCACCATTAGTTAGTAATTGAGTAATTGAGTATTAATTGATATTTAGCTGTATCTTTTTTATTGTTTTCTGGTTTTTTATTACAGGTGGTTCTTTGACCATGTATGTATAAAAAACCTTACCAGAATCAATAAAAATATATTTTAAAATTGATCTTTATTATTTGTATTTTCGATAAACCTTTATACCATGGACCTATTTGAATTAACCAACCAGTAAGACCTAGTAGCAATTACTTTTTTAAGGATAAAAGTCTACCTTCCAACGCATTAGGCAATAACTTAATGGGTTATATCCATTACAATTCAAGAATTTGAATATTTTTAAAGAGAATTGATGAAAATTGGCATCATTGAAAAATGCCCAGCCAAAATAGATAGCAAATGCAGTTACAACAAACGCAGTATATTGAAGCCAGTGTGTTCCAGTCTTATCTAAACCATTTTTATCGAAATTATAATTACTCATTTAAAGGATTGGATAAGCTATCCATCCAAATAAGGTGTAATTAATAATGACAGCCATGAAACCTATCATTGCAAGTCTTCCATTTGTTCTTTCAGCAATAAACCAATAAGTATTTGGCCATTCAAAATTCCCCCTCATATTGGATTTTTGATCTTCTGAAATTGGCTCCTCTTTAGGATTATTATTTTGATCAAGATAATAATTACTATCTGGGTAAAAGCTTTCGCTTGAAAAGTTATCTTTAAATTTACTCATTTTATTAAAATTTAAATTTTATCTATTTTAAAAAATAAAAATGCTAAATAGGTTAAAAAAGTTATTTCATCAATTAAATTTTTTATCTTTTTCAGGCCATTGGATAAGAACAAATCTACCAAGTTCTGCCAAAGTACTTAACAGGGTAAGACCAGCAAGTTTTTTTTTAATCTATTTCTTTTTTTAAGTTCTGCAAGTTTTTGTGTGAAGTTTGCGTGAGATTTTATTTAATAGTCGATATAACATAAATGAATTTACCTCTCTTTTTAAAATGTCTATTAATACATTTCTCTTAGTATTATTAGTTATTGCAGCCTATACAAATTTATTTTTAACTATAAAAAATAGGAGGAAATGAAACCCTACTACTTTCACTACTAGCAGCAGTCGCTTTACCTACTGCTGTTAGGCAGATAATTCTTTTGATTCTATAGTCGACAAATTAGATAATACTGATTTTTAACGCAGTCATAGCAATCTTTTTTATGCAATTAAAAAGCGTTTCATTAACAATATAGAGCCACTGTTTGATCTAAATCTGCACAAGGTTCAATAGTAAATTCCAATAATTCTCTCCAAGGACTCCACTGTTTCCATAAAGTTTCTAAAGAATCAGAATCTACTACAGAGTAACCATTGCCATGTTGAGGTAAGAAAATCCAAGATTTAACGTCATAACCCTCTGGTCTATTTTGTGGCCCTCCTTTGTCTTAACATTCCTTCAGCATTTTTGCTCCCTTGTCTTGGGCATTCGCATCAGTAAATTTATAAGAAATTAGAAACAACATAAATTAAAAAATTAGGTGCAACTTATTTTAGAGCGACTTATTTATAAGAGGTATAAGTAAAAAACGTTTAATTTATGCAACAAGTTCAATCGAATATACGGTATCCTTGCAATTATTTTTTTTATCCCATTCCTTTGCGAAAGGAGATTCCATCTCTGCTCCTAATTTTTCTAAGTCAGTACAGTTCATTACTTTTCTCAAAATATTATTTTTATTTGACAAATCAGAAATACAATAAAGAGTTAAAAACAAAACTACTTTTGCAAAAAATGAGATTTGCATATTAAAAATAACTCTGCACTCATAAAAGCAAATTTCATTAAAATTGCCAATTTTTTAGAAGACCTCATAGCAGGTATTTTTAACAATTGACAGTCGATCTAAAATAATGGGT
>CACAST010000015.1 GCA_902535185.1 uncultured Prochlorococcus sp. | reverse complement strand
TAAATTTGAAGAGATGGAAATCCCTCTTACTATAGAACAATTATCAAAATTAGAAAAATACAAAGATGATTCAACAGAATTAATAGATTGGTTAAAAAAAAATGGATTAATAAGAGTTTTTGAATTATCAAAATTTCTAGAATTTCCAGTTTTCAAGGAAGAGGGATTAAATAGAGAAATATTAAGAAGTTGGATAGGACGCAAGATTCTTACAGAATTAAGCAAAAGCATTAAAGTTCCAAATGACAATAATGGAACAGAAATTTATAACACTATAGAAAATTTATTAGATCAAACAAAAGAAGTTTCAACTTTAGAAATCATAAAGGCATTACCATCAGAAGAAATTTCACTTGATATTGATAATTTAATATTAATAATTTCATCTTGGAAAAATGAATTATTAATGCAAGAGGAACTTTTATCCAAATTAAATAAGCTTGAAAGAACGAACCAAGATGCCTTCAAAAATACTGAGAAAAAATCAACTCAAGATCTAATAAAAATTAATAAAAAAATTTATGCTCCCCACCGAGTGAAACCTTTTGAAATTGAAATATGGAAAAGCAACAAAACAAATGAAGATAAAGAACTGATAATTTTCATGCCAGGACTTGGAGGCGAAATTAATAATTTCAAATGGATAGGCAACGAATTGGCTAAAAGGGGTTGGCCAATATTATTCATAGATCATAAAGGAAGTAATTTGGATTCATTTATACAAGTACTCGAAGGTAAGGAAACAATGCCGGGAAGTGCAGACTTTTTCTTATATAGAATTAAAGATTTAGATGCTGTATTAAAATCTCATGAAAATGGAGAATTTGGTTTACCTAATGATTCTTATATTTTAATGGGGCATTCACTTGGTGCTTTAATAGCACTTTTACATGAAGGCAATAAACCTTCTGATCAACTAGAGGACAAATGTGATTCAGCATTAAAAGACTTTGCGGTAACAAATTTATCTAAATTACTTCAATGTCAATTGAGCGAAATACCATTCCCTGAGAAAAATAACTCTAATAAGGCCAGTGCGATTATAGGTTTTAATTCATTTGGAAGTTTAGTATGGCCAAAAGAAAATAGTACAGGCATTAAAACACCAACTCTTCTAATAGGTGGTACTTATGACCTTATTACACCATTAATGAATGAACAATTTAGGGTTTTTTCAGCTTTAAATAATCCATCAAATAGATTTCTAATTATTGAAGGGGCAAGTCATTTCTCTCCAATAAGAATAAATAAAAGCCATGAAGAAAATAATGACGTCTTCAAAATAAGTGAGACGTTTATTGGTTCAGAGCCAATATTAGTACAAGATTTAGCTGCGAAATTTATAGTTGAATTTTTAAAAAATATTAAAGACCAAAAGATCCCTACAGTAGTTAAAAATCAAAGAGATTTGGGACTTGATTTCCATCTTCTAGATCTTGAAACAATAAAAGAAATTTCCGAAAATTAATATTCTATTCGTGGATCTATATATGCTATTAAAATATCCACGAACAGATTTAAAGAAACTATGAGCATAGAGGTGAAAATTACAATTCCTTGAACCAATGTATAGTCTCTTTGAGAAATAGCTTCATGTAATCTTAAAGCTATACCTGGCCATGAAAAAGTTACCTCGAACAATAATGCACCTCCTGCTAATGAGGCCATAGTCAAGCCAGAAATAGTGACAATTGGCAATAGAGCATTAGGCAATGCATGGTTTAAAAATATTTTTTTTCTTGATATTCCTCTACATATAGCAGCATTTACATAATCACTTTTTAAAGTCTTATCCAGATTAACTCTTAATGCGCGGCTGAATATACCACTTAATAAAAAGCCAAGCGTAATCGAAGGAAGTGCGAGATGATAAAGACTATCTTTCAAAGCAATAATATTATTTGAAAGAATACTATCTAAAACTAGAAAACCTGTAATTTGAGGTTGTTGCTGAAATATTGGAAATCTACCTCCAACTGGGGAAATATTAAAGAATACAGAAAATAATAATTGCGCTAACATTGCACCCCAAAAAGGAGGGATCGCATATGTAGCAATTCCTAATATTCTCACAATATAATCAGTCTTTTTACCTCTATTTCTTAAGCCAATTAATCCTAATGGGATGCCTATTAGTAAAGCACTTAATATTGAAAAGAATCCAAGCTCAAGACTAGCAGGGAATGACTTAATAATAATATTTAAGACTGGCTCCTGGGTACTAAGAGATTGGCCAAAATCTAAGTGTAATATATTTTTAATATATGAAAAATATTGACTTATCAAAGGTTCATTTAGTCCCAATTTATTTCTTAGAAATTCCCTTGAAACCTCATCTGCACCAGACCCAAGAATGGCATCGACAGGATCGCCAGGGGCAACTCGCAATAAAATAAATACTAATGAAGAAATTATCCATAGCATTATCGGTATTAATGAAATTTTTAATAAGGAATAATTTAGTAGTTTATTTAAATTTCTACTCATCTATTAACTCTAGATTACTCAATGAAATTATTCCTGCACCATTAAAAATAGGTTTTGATATTTTTTTTTGAGACCATGCTTTTTGAGAGGATATCCAAATAGGAATATAAGGGACTGAATTTGCTGCTATTTTTTCAATTTCAACAAGTTTTTCTAATCTTTTAATTCCGCTTATTTTTTCACTCTCAAGAAATAAACTTTCCACTTTGTTGGATCCCCAAAAACTACCGCTGTAAACTGATTCGCCTTTTTTACATATGCCATCAACTATTTCATTACAACTTAAAAGAGGGGTGAGATATGCCTCTGGATCTGAATAAGCTCCAGTCCAATCGAGAATAACTGCTGTATAAATTCCTAAACTTAAATTCTTATAAACTGTTGTAGATTCAACCCCATTAAGTTCGATATCAATACAATCTTTCAAAGAATTTTTAATTTCTTCCTGCCATGTCAGAGCAATAAGCTTGTCAGCTGGAACATTCGATCTATAAGTAAGGGGTATTTTTAGAATATTTCCATTGCAATAATTTTCTTTTTGCAATAACCTTTTAGCTTCTAAATAATCATATTTAGGCCAGAGTTCTTGATTAACTTTTTTTAATATCGGAGGAATAATTGATCTAGATGGCTTCCTTAGTCCATAACTTACTTTCTCACTAATCAATTTTCTATTAAGACTTTTTGCCAAAGCCAGTCTTAAATTAAGATTACTTAAGGGATAAGAACTAGTTTTAAGGCTTATAAAACTTAATTCAGTGAAAGGGCTATTACCTTCATTTAACTGTTTATTTTTACTTAAATCATTTAAACTTTTTCTCTGACTATCATCAATTGAATTTGATAAAAGCACGTCAATTTGTTTACTTTTTAAAGCCCCAAAAAGAGAAGATGAATTTGAATACCCCACAAAATTAACACCCTTATTTAAGGGCTTTTCACCCCAATAATTCAAATATGGATCAATCGATTGAACTTCATTAGAAAAACTTGTAAGCACATACTTGCCTGTACCAACGAATTTTTCATTTAGAAACTTATCAGAATATTTTTTGTAAAAGGAGGGAGATATAGGAGTTAAATTTACTGATGTTAGTAAACCATTTAAAGAACTTGATGGTTTATTCAAATTTATTATGACTGAATATTCACTTGGCGTTTCTATTGATTTAATCTTATTTCCTAAAATATAATTCATCGTTCCAATTCTTTTGAATCTATCAAAGGTAAACTTTATAGCATTTGAGTTAAATGCAGTTCCATCGTGAAAAAAAACATTCTTTCTTAAATTAATAGTTATTTGAAGTCTATCCTTTGAAATAATTGGCATCCCTGAGGCCAATTCAGGGATCAATTCCCCATCAGAATTTAATTCATATAATGTGTCTCCTAGAGAACTAATTAATTGAATTGCTTTAAGTGTATTTGCTCTGGCTGGATCTAAAGATTCAATTTTACCAGAACTTGCTACTATGATTTTTTTAGATATTCTTTTTGAGCCGCAAGAATTCTGTAAAAAAGAAATTAAAATAATAAATATTGATAAAACAATTTTTTTTTTCATATTTCATAATTACTTGATTGTTCTGAAGAATTATTTGAGCAAAAAATTTGTAAGGTTATTTGACTTATCTCTAAAGCAAATGTTTTTTTTGAATTACAGTCAAAAGGCCACTCTCTCACCCAACAAACTTCTTTACCTATATTTAGACCAATTACTTGAAAAGTCTTATTGCTATTTTTAATTTTTACACAAGCACCTTTATAAAGGTTTTCAGAAAAGATTAAATTATTATTTTCTTTTTTATTATCTAATAGTTTTGAATAAATCATTAAGGTGCTAAAACTAAAGACTTACTTTCTTCGGTTTACCAAGCTATAAAGAAATTTGCAAACTATTTTTTTAAATACAACTTAATTGACTTGCAATAATTTTGACTTCATTGAGCGAATTTATTTCATCTTTCGATCTCTCAAAATCTCCATTATTTACCTCATGAGTAATAACGACAATTTCGGCTTTATCCTCACTTGCATCAAGTTGAACAATTGATTCGATTGAGACATTATTCTTTCCAAAAATATCTCCAATCTTTCCTATAACACCTGGACTATCAAGACAAATAATTCTAAGGTAATTTTTTTTATTTATTTTTGAAGATTCGATAATATGACAATTTCTCCAGAAATAAAAAGATAATAATGGATCGATTGAATTATTATTTTTAACTGAGGCGGCATGCAGATTTAATATGTCTGATACTACTGATGCAGCGGTTGGCCCACTCCCTGCACCTGGACCGTATAACATTATCTCTCCAAGAGGATCAGCCTCTATTAATAAGGCATTATTAACTCCCTTAACTGTTGCCAATGGATGAGATTTTGGTATCAGAGAAGGTCCTACCCAAATATTCAAAGCTAGTGAATCATTACTATTAATTTGTCCCCTTTCGGAGAGCGCTAAAAGTTTTATTTCAAACCCTAATTTATTGGCATATTCGATATCCTTTAGATTAATTTTACTAATGCCCTCTGAATGAATCTCATCTCTTTTAATTTTCCCTCCAAATGCAAGTTCACAAAGAATTGAAATCTTATCAGCAGCATCATGACCCTCAACATCTGCAGTTGGATCAAATTCTGCATACCCAAGGCTTTGGGCCAATTTTACGGTCTCCTTGTAATCTGCTTTTTCATTTGTCATCTTTGAAAGAATAAAATTTGTTGTGCCATTTATTATCCCAACCATTTTTTTTATGCTGTTACTTTTTAATGATCTTTTTAAGGGTTCAATTATAGGAATCCCCCCGCAAACTGCCGCCTCTGTCAATATATAAACTCCTTCTTTAGATGCAGTTCTATATATTTCTTCTCCATATCTTGCAATGACTGCTTTATTTGCTGTAACAACAGATTTACCTGATTTTAATGATTGCAGAATAATATCTTTCGCTAAATCAACCCCACCCATTACTTCAACAATTACATCTATAGAGGGGTCATTAATTAGTTTAAATGGATCATCAGTTAATAAATTATTATCTAGCTCAATATCCCTTTTTTTATTAAGATCTTTTACTGCTATTTTTGCAATTTCTATTTCTTTTATAATTGGATGTGAATCAACTTCAGAAGTTAATATTTTATAAACCCCTGAACCTACAGTTCCAAAACCCACAATCCCAATTTTGCATTTTCTCATTTTTTATTTCTTTTAACTTTGAATTTAATTTTATATTATTAGGCCTACAAAAATTCATTTGCTTGAGACTGCATTTTCAATAGAATATTTAAAAAACCATTTGATCGTGAAGGGGTTAAGCTTGCTTTCAAACCAGTATCCTCTATAAATTTCTTATCTATTTCAACAACTTCATTTGGTGTTAAATCATTTAATCCACTTATTAGAAAGGCCAACAAACCCTTTGTTATGAGAGCATCAGAATATCCTTCCCAAAATAATTTACCAGCTTTAATAGTTGCCTTAACAAAAACTTCTGAAACGCATCCCTTAACTTTATTTTCTTCAACAAGGATTTCACTTTCTGGTTCTTTCAATTTTTTGCCTAACCACAAAATGTATTCATATTTCCTTTTTGGATCTTCTGATTTCCTCAACTTTTGTACTAATTTTGATAAATTATTGTATTTCTCCTGATTTTCCATTTTTTAAAACTATAGATTGATCACTTTATTAATTTTCTATTATACAAATATTTCTTTTTCTGTGATAAAGCCCGATAAAGGAATATCCCACTCAGCTCTGGTTAATGGAATCTTACTTACACAATTAGAAGTTAATACTCCAATGCATGGAACATTTCTCCAATCATTATCTCTTCTTAATTTATCAAAATAACCTCCTCCATAACCTAATCTTGTTAAATTTTTATCAACGGAAAGACATGGTACAAATATCATGCTTATCTGCAAATAACTTAATGGGGAAGAGTTATTTGGACTTAGTATCCCCTCAGAATCTTTGGTAAGAGGTTTTTCGTCCCATGGATAAAACAACAACTCTTTTTTATCTTTACATCTAGGCAAAGCTAAATTAAATTTGTTTTTAAGACTTCTTATATCAACTTCATTTTTTAGAGGCCAATATATGCCTATATAACCTATATTTTTATATCCCTTAACAAATGAATCAATATACAATCTTACATTCTTTTCTACATTTTCTCTTTGAATAAGAGAAATCCCATCTCTTAGTTTCCTAAAAGTATCCCTCTCCAATTTCTTATTTTCAAAGATCATCATATTAAATTTTCAATTAAAGCCATCCTCATTTAGTTTTGTGAGTGCTATAGCCAATGCATCTGCTGAATCATCAGGTTTTGGAGGTTTATCAAGATCTAAGTTATACATAACAGCATCAAGAATATCTTTCTTAGATGCCTTTCCAGACCCAGTAATTGTTAATTTTATCTGAGCAGGTGAATACTCACTAACATGAATTTTTTTAGAGGCCAATACCATCATAATCACGCCTCTGGCCTGCACCACACTAATGGTAGTACTTGACCTGTAAAAGAAAAATTTTTCTACTGCCGCAGTAGTTGGGTTCCAATGATTTATTAATTCATTAAGATCTTGAAATATCTCATAAAGTCTATCTTCTTCTTTTTTTTCTTTACCTGTCTCAATAACGCCACAATCTAGTAATATCTTTCTTTCATTTTTTATCTCAATTATTCCATAACCAACTCTAGCTAATCCAGGGTCAATCCCAATTATTCTCACTTTTATTAAGCTTCAGCAGATAATTGAAATTTTGATAAATTTTCTTTTTCATCTAAATCAAATACTTTACAAAAAGCTTGAATAACTCTTTCACCTGAATCAACTTGTTCTAAGGGATCTTTTCTAAGTCTATGTCTTAAAGAACAAGAAATAACCCTTGCTATGTCATCTTCTTGCACTTCAGTTCTGCCCTCAAATGCTGCAATTGCCCTTGCTGAACGATTTGTAACAATATCTCCACGTAAACCATCCACATCTAGTTCTCCGCAGATTGCAGAAATATTCAATCTTAAGTCATCGTCCATTTGAACAGAATTTAATATTTCTTGTGCTTTAATAACTTTTTGTTGAAGTTCATCCTGTTGTTTCTCTACACTCAATGAAAACTCATCAGGATTATCATCAAAAGAAGTTCTTTGATCAACTACTTGGACTCTTAATTCAGCATCTCTAACAGTCTTAACTTCAACACTCATTCCAAACCTGTCCAATAGTTGAGGCCTTAATTCACCTTCTTCTGGATTTCCCGAACCAATAAGGACAAACCTCGCAGGATGTCGAACTGAGACCCCTTCCCTTTCAACTGTATTCCATCCAGAAGCAGCCGAATCTAAAAGTACATCAACTAAATGATCATCCAGTAAATTCACTTCATCAACGTATAGTAAACCCCTATTAGCTTTTGCTAATAGGCCTGGTTCAAATGCCTTAACACCTTCACTCAAAGCCTTCTCTATATCAATGGTTCCACAGAGCCTGTCTTCAGTTGCCCCTAAAGGCAAGTCAACCATAGGTACTTGTTTTTGAATACTCTCTAAATTTTCTCCTTGAGTAATTTTTTCCAAAACTTCTTTACTTTGTAAATCAGGATCGACTAGTGAACTATTATATGGATCGTCTTTAACAACATCAATTGCAGGCAACAAATCAGCTAAGGCTCTGATTGTAGTAGACTTTCCAGTCCCTCTATCACCCATTATCATCACTCCTCCAATTCTTGGATCAATAACATTTAACAATAAAGCTAATTTCATTTCTTCTTGACCAATTACGGCTGTAAAAGGAAAAACTCTTCTTTTCTTTGTTGTTGGCACAGTTTTAGTTTTCTTAAATATTCAAATAATCAATAGATGCTACTTCAGAAAATGTTTTTAGTAAATATCCCTATCAAATTTAAACAAGAAGTGATTAACAACTAATCAAATTTATAATTACTTATTTTTTTTTGAATTGTTCAAAAACCAGTTTATTTGATGGACAATTCCTCTTAAAACATTTATTTCGTGCGTTGATGTATTTGCTCTCAAAATAAAATTCTTAAATTTACTGATTTTCGCCTTCGAGGTATGTTTTAAGAGATATCCAACCTGCAAAAGCATTTCCTCTATCTCAACAAATGTATCATGTACTTCTTTCGATGATGCCAAGTTAAAAACTTTTAATTCATTATTTAGATTCTTTTTTGAAGACTTATTTAATTCATACAAAACTATTGAAACAGCGTGAGAAAGATTTAATGAAGGATTGTTCTGAGAAGTTGGAATATTAAAAGTTTTATTTGCTAGAAGCAATTCATTGTTAGTTAAACCTCTATCTTCTCTTCCAAATATAATTGCTAAATTATTTATCTTCTTAAAGGATAAAGTCCAATCAAATATATCTTCAGAAGATACAAAAAATGAATCTTTATTAACATCAATCCTTCCACAAGATGCAAGAACCAAATCACAATCAAAAATTGCTTTTTGAAGATCATCAAAAACCCTACAATCATTAAGAAATTTTTGTCCTTTAAGAGCCATCTTTTTTGCTTCTAAAGAAAATATTTCGCATTTAGGAGAAACAATTCTTAATTCATCAACTTCAAAATTACTGCATAATCTAGCAACGCTTCCCACATTTAAAGGGCCATTTGGTTCAACTAAAATTACTTTTAAATTAGAAAAAATTTTTCCCAAAATCATTCAAGGCTATGAAGATATTTTAATAAATTGGACATATTTACAGGATCAATTTCAAAACTTGGCATAGGAGGAGTCAGACCTCCAGTAACTTGTTTTATTATCTCTTTATCATTCAAACGTTGAGTTATTGAGTGTAAGTCTGGTCCTACTAATCCTCTTGCTGTAATTCCATGACATCCAACACAATTTACTTTAAAAAGAGCATCTCCTTCCTTAGCAGAGCCATTAAGCTCAAGAGTTTCAATAATATATTTGTTATTTTCATGATGATTTACGAAAAATATTGCTAAACAAATTAATAAAACTCCAAATACAACAAAAAAAATTTTTAAGAATTCTCTCTTAAAGTCCCTTTCTGCTGCAGTTGATGAAGATGTTGACACAAAAAATAGTCTCTATGTAACAATTGTGAATAAGAAATTCAAAAAAGGCAAAAAAAATGATCGAGCCTCTTCTATGTGGAATTGTTTTAGGTCTAGTTCCAATAACTCTTCTTGGATTATTCGTAAGTGCATGGAATCAATACAGAAGAGGTTCAGGGATGCTGGACATTGATTAAAAATGTTAATCTTGACTGCCCATAATTTCTTACATCTATAGTTTCCCACAAAGTACTTTTTTTAATAAATAGATTTGGCGAATGTTCACAAATAACTGTTGAATCTTTTTTTAAAAGATTACTATTAAATAATTGATTTAAAACCAATTCATGGAAATTCACATCGTATGGAGGATCTAGATAAACAAAATCAAATTTTAACTTATTTAAATCCATATTTCTAGATGACAAGTTTCTCTCATAATCAGGTTTCGTCCATTTCAAAACGTCTTTACAAATAACTTCGATATCATTTCTCCTATTCTCTATATTCTCGAGCGAGAGTAAATTTTCTAAGCAAATTTTTGAGTTGAATTTGTTTTTTTCAATTGCAATTATTTTGCTTGCCCCGTGATTATAGGCTTCACAAGAAATGGCCCCTGTTCCACTAAATAAATCTAACCAGTTACTATTTTCAACTCTTTTGTTCAATATATTAAATATAGCCTCTCTCACTCTCAAAGTTGTAGGCCTAGTAGAAGAATTATTTGGACTTTGGAGTTTTTTACCACCTATTAATCTTAAGTTAGTCTTCATCCCTAAGAATCTGTTATTGAATATTACTCAGCCATCTTCTCAATAGTTTTTCACCGGTTTTTCCAGATTTTTCCGGATGAAATTGACAGGCCAATAAATTATCATTCTCAATCATTGCAGTTAATTTTTCAGAGCCGTAATCAACCTGAGCTGCAATAATATTTAAGTCATCTGGGATTGCATGGTAGGAATGTACAAAATAGACCCAATTATTTAATTCTTCAATCTCAAATAAAGTATTTTTTTTTGTAGGCAAAAGTTGGCACCAACCCATGTGTGGGATTCTTTCGTTAACAATATTGGGTATTTTTTGTATTTTTCCTTTTAAAATTCCCAGCCCTTGAACTTTTCCTTCATCACTAGATTCAAAAAGGAGTTGGAGACCTAAACATATCCCAAAAAAGGATTTCCCACTTTTAATCCAATTTTTCAAATCATTTATCAAATCAGTATTTATGAGATTATTCATCGCAGGATCAAATGCTCCAACACCAGGTAGTATTATCGCCTTACAAAGCTTGGAATCATTAAAGTTTTTAATTAATATAATTTCTTCTCCAAGACTTTCAAGAGATTTTGTTACGGAATGAATATTACCCATTCCATAGTCTATTAGTCCAATTTTATGCAAAGCTTTTAAATTTATAAATGCTTAGTTAAAGTGCTCGAAAGAGTTGCTTTTGGCACAGCACCAACTACAGTATCAACCTTTTGACCTCCTTTAAAGATCATTAATGTAGGAATACTTCTTATTCCGTATTGACTGGCTACATTTGGATTCTCGTCTGTGTTTAATTTAAAAACTTTAATTTTCCCTTCAAAGTCTTTTGAGATTTCTTCTACAACCGGAGCGACCATCCTACATGGACCGCACCATGGTGCCCAAAAATCAACCAATACTGGTAGATCACTTTGCAGTACATCCTTGTCAAATGAAGAATCAGTTACGGCTGGAGCTGATGACATAATTTAAGTATTCCTTTTTGAAAATTTAGCAGGCAATTCTTTTAAGTGATGATTTCATTACAGATTAAATAATATAAGTAACAAAATATCTAAAAAAGCCCGATTAATCGGGCGATTTAGTGTGTGAGGAGTATGGGGTTTCCCCCATTATTTCATAATAACTCCTAATTAGAAAATATTTCAAATTAATACTTAATTCACAAAGGATTTATAATTTTGCTCTAGGTGAACTACTTACCCATTCCAAGCTGCTGAGCTTTTTGATAAACCTTACCTTCTGTAAGAAGAGATGGTGCAATAACTATTTCAACTTCTTGCATTTCTTTAATATTTTTTGCCCCAAGAGTACTCATTGAGGTTCTTATGGCTCCTAATAGGTTATGTGTCCCATCATCAAGTAAGGCAGGGCCTTTAATTATTCTTTCTAAGGATCCTGTAGACCCAACTTCAATTCTTGTGCCCCTTGGCAATACTGGGCTTGGAGTAGCCATGCCCCAGTGAAATCCTTTACCTGGAGCGTTTGAGGATTTAGCTATTGGGGATCCAATCATTACAGCATCTGCTCCACATGCCAAACATTTACAGATATCTCCACCAGTAACAATTCCTCCATCCCCAATAATAGGAATATAACGACCGCTTTCTTTAAAGTAATCATTTCTTGCCGCACTACAATCAGCAATTGCAGTTGCTTGAGGGATTCCAATTCCCAATACTCCTCTTGATGTACATGCCGCTCCAGGTCCTATCCCAACCATCAATCCTGCAACTCCAGCATCCATGAGAAGTTTTGCAACTTCGTAAGTGACACAATTCCCTGCTACAACTGGGATATTCATAGATTGACAGAGATCTTTAATATTTAAGGTTTCCTTACCTTCCATGCCAAGATGTTCAGTAGAAACAACTGTTCCTTGAAGAAAAAATAAATCTATTTTGGAATTATTAAGTGTTTCTTTAAACTTAATTGCAGCTTGAGGCGTCCCACTAAAAGCTGCTATGCCTCCTCTTTCTTTCACCTCATTTATTCTTTGTACAATCAATCTCTCCTTAACCGGTTCACTGTATATTTTCTGCATTAATGGAACGAAATCATTCTTCCCAACTGATGCTATTTGATTCAATATTTCATCTGGGTTTTCATATCGTGTTTGTATGCCCTCCATATTAATAACCCCTAGGGAACCTAATTTTGTGAGTTCTACGGCCGTATTGACATCGACAACACTATCCATGGCACTAGCAACGATAGGAACTTCTCTTGTGAAATCACCTATTGACCAAGAAGGATCAGTTAAATCGTAATCAAGTGTTCTATTTCCAGGGACTAAAGCTATTTCATCGATGCCATAAGCTCGTCTGACTTTTTTATTTAAACCAAGTTCAATATTCACGGTAATTTTTTCTTATTCTGAATAAATTAACAACTAAAGGGGTAATAAGCCAAGATTTATTCAAAAACAACAGGTTTTATTTTGATTTGTGTGTAAATGTGAGTATTTGGGAATTAAATAAATCTTTTTTTTAATTCATTATGACAATCAGCGATTATTATTAAAGAAAGGATTTTTGTATGTCTGATATTTTAGATTCCGATAACTCAGGATTAAGCGAAGATAACGATCGAATTATTCAGACTGACTTAAGAAATGAGATGTCTCGCTCTTATTTAGAGTATGCAATGAGCGTTATCGTAGGTCGTGCTCTTCCAGATGCTAGGGATGGATTAAAACCTGTTCATAGAAGAATTCTTTATGCAATGTATGAACTTGGTTTGACTAGCGGTAGACCATACAGAAAATGTGCAAGAGTTGTTGGAGAAGTACTTGGTAAATACCACCCACATGGTGATACAGCTGTTTATGATGCTTTGGTCAGGATGGCTCAGGATTTCTCTATGAGGATGCCACTAATAGATGGTCATGGAAACTTTGGTTCTGTAGATAACGACCCTCCAGCAGCAATGAGATATACAGAATCTCGTTTACAGTCTCTTACAGATGAAAGTTTGCTAGAGGATATTGAATCTGAAACTGTTGATTTCGCCGACAATTTTGACGGTTCTCAACAGGAGCCAACAGTTTTACCGGCCAGAATCCCTCAACTTCTTCTAAATGGATCATCCGGAATAGCAGTAGGAATGGCAACTAATATTCCACCTCATAACTTAGGAGAATTAATTAATGGTCTTAAATCAATAATTAAAAATCCTTCAATTGAAGATAGAGAACTTTTTGAAATAATAAAGGGTCCTGATTTTCCCACTGGTGGTCAAATCTTAGGCAGGGATGGGATAAGAGAAACTTTCAAGACAGGAAGGGGTTCAATAACCATGAGAGGGGTAGCAAATATTGAGCAAATTAAATCCACTGGTAGGGCAGAGAAAGATGCAGTAATAATTACAGAGCTTCCATTTCAAACTAATAAAGCGGCATTGATCGAAAGAATTGCAGACTTGGTTAATGAAAAAAAATTAGAAGGTATTTCTGATATTAGAGATGAAAGTGATCGAGATGGAATGAGAATTGTTATTGAACTAAAAAGAGATGCCTACCCACAAGTAGTTTTAAATAATTTGTTTAAGTTAACCCCTCTTCAAAATAACTTTAGTGCAAATATTCTAGCTTTAGTAAAAGGAGAGCCCACAACACTTTCACTAAGGAAAATGTTAGACGTTTTTTTAGACTTCAGAGTGGAGACTATAAGGCGAAGAACAGGATTTTTATTAAAAAAGGCGGAAGAAAGAGACCATATCGTAAAAGGTCTTTTATTAGCATTGGATGCTATGGATGAAATTATCAATCTAATAAGAGCAGCAAAAGATACAGTTTCAGCTAGAGAAAAATTACAAACTGATCATGAGTTATCTTCCACACAGGCAGATGCAATCTTACAAATGCAATTAAGAAGATTAACAGCCCTAGAAGCAGATAAAATTAAAGGGGAACATGATGAATTAACCCGAAAAATTAACGAATATCAACAAATATTGAATAGTAAAGAAAGAATTTTTGAAATTATTCTTGAAGAACTTAATAAAATCGATGAAAGATTCTCTTCTTCTAGGAAAACAGAAATACTAGATTTAGGCGGCGGATTAGATGATATTGATCTCATAGCTAATGACAGATCCGTAGTTCTATTAACTGAAGCAGGTTATTTAAAAAGAATGCCTGTTAATGATTTTGAATCTACCAGTCGTGGTTCAAGGGGTAAAGCTGGCACAAAAACTAAAGAAGATGATGACGTGAAATTATTTATAAGCTGTAACGATCATGATACTCTTTTACTTTTCAGTGATAGAGGAGTAGCTTATGCTCTCCCAACATACAGGGTTCCCATGAGTAGCAGAACAGCAAAAGGGACTCCATCAGTTCAACTTCTCCCAATTCCAAGAGAAGAAAAAATAACTTCACTAGTTGCTGTGGATTCTTTTGTTGACGATCGTTATTTATTAATGCTAACCAAAGCTGGCTTTATAAAAAGAACTGCACTTTCTGCTTTCTCAAAAATTCGCTCAAATGGATTAATAGCAATTAACCTAGAGGATGGAGATGCCCTAACCTGGGTTAGATTATCAAAAGAAGGTGATAGTGTTTTAATTGGATCTAAAACAGGAATGGCGATTCATTTCAGACTAGATATCAATGAATTAAGACCACTTGGTAGAACAGCAAGAGGGGTTAAATCAATGAACTTGAGAGAAGGAGACAATCTTGTTTCTATGGATGTTTTAACTTCTAATTTGGTTGATCAATTGGCTAAAATTGAAGATCTCACAGAAGTTCTTGATGATAATGTTGAGGAAAACTCTTCAGATGGTCCATGGGTATTAACAGCCAGTGCATTTGGACTAGGAAAGAGAGTACCTGTTACTCAGTTTAGATTACAAAAAAGAGCAGGCATGGGTTTGAGAGCAATAAAATTTAGAATTAAAGAAGATCAGCTAGTTTGTTTGAAGGTCCTTGGCGAGGGAGAAGAATTACTACTTGTGACCGAAAAAGGCGTAATAGTAAGAACAAATGCAGATAAAATCTCTCAGCAATCTAGGGCAGCTACAGGAGTAAAATTACAAAGATTAGATGACGGTGATCATTTATCTGAAGTGGTATTGGTACCTCGTGAACAAATAGAGGAAAAAGACCAAGCTGGCTCAGTTGAACAAAATTAAAAGCCTTATGGTTAGCTAAATAATATGGAAATACTTGATATTTTAATTTTAGGTTCAGGTCCTGCAGCATTATGTTTAGCTTCAGAATTAGCCAAGCAGGATCTAAATATTAAGGGAATATCAACAAAATCTCCAAATGAAAAATGGGAGAATACATATGGTATCTGGGCATCTGAATTAGAAGAATTAGGTTTAGAGTCCTTGTTATCTCACCGATGGTGTAAAACAGTTAGTTTTTTTGGAGATGGGGAAAATAAAAAAGGGGATATCCCGACAAAACACAACTATGATTATGGTTTAATAAATCAAGAAGCCTTTCAAAATGAGCTTTTAAAAAAATGTAAAGGGATTGAATGGTTGAATGAAACAGCAAAAGACATTAATGAAAAGAATAAACTATCTGAGGTAATTTGTTCTTCAGGTCTCAAAATAAAGGCAAGATTAGTTATCGACGCAAGTGGTCATAAAAGTAATTTTGTAAAAAGACCAGTTCAAAATGAAATCGCTCAACAAGCTGCTTACGGAATTGTAGGTAAATTTACATCGCCACCTGTTAATAAAGAACAATTTGTTCTAATGGATTTTCGTCCAAATCATTTAAACAATTATGAAAAGTTATCATCTCCTTCCTTTCTTTATGCAATGGATCTTGGCAACGACACTTTTTTTGTTGAAGAAACTTCATTAGCTAGTTATCCTGCATTATCCCAAGAAAATCTTAAAAAAAGACTTTATAAAAGACTTAATAGTAGGGGTATTGAGGTAAGTGAAATTTTTCATGAAGAGAATTGCCTTTTCCCTATGAATTTACCCCTCCCATTTAAAAAACAATTTGTACTTGGTTTTGGAGGGGCTGCAAGTATGGTTCATCCTGCATCAGGATACATGGTTGGATCTTTATTAAGAAGGGCTCCACTCCTTGCACAAAAATTAGCAATCTTTTTAAAAGAACCTCATCTAAGTTCACTAGATTTAGCTTCAAAAGGTTGGGAAATTCTATGGCCTTATGAGTTAACACAAAGGCATAAACTTTACCAATACGGTCTAAGAAGATTGATGAGTTTTGACGAAAGTAGATTAAGAAGCTTTTTCTCAAATTTCTTTAGATTATCAACGAATGAATGGGTAGGTTTTCTTACAAATACACTTCCACTTCCAAAACTAATTTACGTGATGAGTAAGATGTTTATAAATTCCCCTCTAAAAGTAAAACTAGGAATGCTCAAGTTAAATTAATATTTTTATTTTCGCCAATCATCAATATTAATATTTGGGAAGACTTTGTCCTCTTCCTCAATATCTTCAAGGAATTTTAAATTAATATTAGAATGATTTTTGATCATTTTAACCAATTTCCAGAACCTGAATAAGTGTCTTTCTATTCTCTCTTTTGCGAGCTCAGTTGTGGTTCCAGCTCTTAGAATAAAACTCCAATCAGAAGACTCAGAAAGAAGTAGTTCTCTTGCAGCTTGCTTTAAGATTCTTAGGGATAAATCATTATTAAAATTTTCCAAGCACAAATCTACAAATGATGAGCCTGCCTTTGTGATTTCTGGAACGATCCATGCATTTGCATCATTAATCCAGTAATTATGGTAACCACCTTGCCCCCAGCTTGATGGCGATGGATCACAAATCTGAAGATTTGGCTTTTGAAGTAAGAATTCTTTTAAATTTGTAAGCTTAATTGAATATTTACTAGAGTTTTTTAGTATATTTTCAATAAAAAAAGGCCCCTCATACCACCAATGACCAAATAACTCTGCATCAAATGGAGCTACCAATAAAGGCTTAAAAGAAGAGGATAAAGTCAATTTTTCGAGCTGTTTGGATCGCGCGATAAGATAGGCATCAGCATGTTCTGCCGCCTTATTTTTGGCTTCATTTTCAATGTAAAACTCTTTTTTTCCTAAAGAAATGTTTTCATTTGTAATCTTATGAAACTTTAAACCCAAAGGTCTTTTTGTTAAAATGCCTTTCTTTTGGAGCTTTGAGAGCGGTAATTCCCACCCCAAATCTTTGTGAAATTCCCTATAGACTTTGTCTCCAGGAAATCCATCCTTAGCAGACCAAACGGGCAAGGTTGACTCACTATCTCTCCCGAAAAATGCCACTCCTTTTTTCGAGCATATTGGAGCATATACACCATACCTAGGTCTTGGCGTGGAATTAAGAATCCCATGGCCATCTAAGATTGTATATCTAATTCCGGAATTAAATAGTATTTCATCTAAACCCTCATAATATGCGCATTCAGGTAACCAAATACCTAAAGGCTTTGTTTCAAAAATATTTTCATGGCTCCTAATGGCTGTATTAATTTGTCCTTTAATAGTTTCAGGAATTTCCCTTAGAATTGGTAAATATCCATGAGTAGCAGCACAAGTAAGAATATCCAAATTTCCAGAGTTATTTAATACCCTAAACTTCTCAATTAGATTTCCAGAACAATTTTGCCAATAGAGGTATTTATCATTAAGATTTTTCATTAAAAATGCAGAGGCATTTTTTTCTTCTATTGGCAGTTCGTTTAGGAAATCATTCCTTGTTTTAATCCAGCTTGGGAAAGTTTCTTGAATTTGTTTATTATTTAGAAGTGATAATAATGTTGGAGACAAACTAATAGTAAGTTTTGTATTTTCAGGATTTTCATTTTTGGAAGATTCTATTGATTGAAGTAGTGGTATATAACATTCCAGAATCGCCTGAAATAACCAATCCTCTTCTAAGGAATTTTTTTCATTTTTTCTGACATAAGGTAGATGAGCATGTAAAACTATCGCTAACTGACCTAAAACATTTTTTTGAGGGTATCGCCCATTCATATTTTTTATAATTTATGCCTGAAATTCTATAAAAAATCAAAATTAACCTTTTATAAAAGGATGCTTTGATCCTAAAAGAATACTTTAATAATTAAAGTATTTCATTTTTTTCTTGGGAATTTTAACCAATATTGTTTAAGTTATAAATTAGCAGCAAAATTTTTTTTTGAACTAAATCTAGTCAATTTTTTTTTATTAGCTTAATATAGAACTAGACTTTTCCCTCTTATGTCAAAAGATCCTGGAAGAATTTTGATATTTGATACAACTCTTCGAGATGGAGAGCAATCTCCTGGTGCAAGTTTAAATCTAGAAGAAAAACTTGCCATAGCCCATCAATTAGCAAGATTAGGGGTAGATGTTATTGAGGCTGGATTCCCTTTCGCAAGTCCAGGAGATTTTAAAGCTGTTAATAAAATTGCCAATGCTGTAGGGAAAGAAAATGGGCCTATAATATGTGGTTTAGCTAGAGCGTCTAAAGGAGATATAAAAGCATGTCACGAAGCAGTAAGTCCAGCTCCAAAAAAAAGAATACATACTTTTATTGCAACAAGCGATATTCATCTTAAACATAAACTTAAAAAATCTAGAAAAGATGTTCTTCAAATAGTTCCAGAAATGGTTAATTATGCAAAATCATTGGTAGATGATATTGAGTTTTCTTGTGAAGATGCCTCAAGGAGCGATCCTGAATTTTTATACGAAGTAATTCAACTAGCAATTTCTGCAGGGGCGACAACAATAAATATACCCGATACTGTTGGATTTACAACTCCTAGTGAATTTGGCAAACTAATTGCCGATATAAATAAAAATGTTCCAAATATTGATGAAGCTGTAATATCGGTTCATGGTCATAATGATTTGGGTTTAGCAGTAGCCAATTTCCTCGAGGCAGTAAAAAACGGAGCAAGGCAACTAGAATGTACTATTAATGGAATTGGCGAAAGAGCCGGGAATGCCTCGCTGGAAGAATTAGTCATGGCTCTGCATGTTAGGAAAAGTTTTTTTAATAGTTTTTTCAAAAGAAATCAAGATTCACCAACTCCTCTTACGGCTATAAGAACAGAAGAAATAACAAAAACCTCTAGACTTGTTTCCAACCTAACTGGAATGACTGTACAACCTAATAAAGCAATTGTGGGAGCTAACGCTTTTGCACATGAGTCAGGCATCCATCAAGATGGGGTTTTAAAAAACAGACTAACTTACGAAATCATCGATGCAAAAACTGTTGGTTTGAGTGACAACAAAATATCTTTGGGGAAACTTAGTGGAAGAAGTGCAGTTAGAGCAAGATTAGAAGAGATGGGATATGATTTGAGTCGAGAAGATTTAAATGATGCTTTTGCCCGTTTTAAGGATTTAGCTGACAGAAAAAGAGAAATTACTGATAGAGACTTAGAAGCAATTGTTAGTGAACAAGTTCAACTCCCAGAAGCCAAATTTCAATTAAGTCTTGTACAAGTAAGTTGCGGTAATGCATCTAAACCTACTGCTACCATTTCGCTTTTAAACACAGAAGACAATACTGAGGATACTGCTGTATCGATAGGGACAGGACCCGTTGACGCAGTATGCGAGGCTTTAAATAAATTAGCTAAAGTTCCTAATGAATTAATTGAATTTTCTGTTAAGTCCGTGACGGAAGGAATTGATGCTTTGGGCGAAGTAACAATAAGAATAAGAAGAGATAACAAAATATATTCTGGTCATTCTGCTGATACAGATGTTGTAGTTGCTGCAGCAAATGCTTACGTTAATGCTTTAAATAGACTTGTATTTTCTGAGAAAAAAAATTCAATTCATCCACAATTTGATAATTTAGAAAATTCTGATAATACATTTATACCTAATCCTGCAAATTAAATTATTTCTTAGGAATATTAAGTAGCATTAAAAATAGTCTCTTAATACTGTAGATTTAATTGATAGTTAAAGCAGTAAATAATGAGAGAAAGGTTACTTGGATATTGGGCACTTTCGTGGGTTGGCTTAATCGGCAACATAATTGCACTTCCAATTATCGCATTAATAATAAGTTATGGCCCTCCACTAAAAGTTGCAAATATAACTCTTGCTATAAGTCTTGGATGGCCTGCTGCGATAGTTGGAATAGTATCTTCAGCAGCTCTTTTAGCAGAGAGAAAATGGGGAGTAACTTTAACTTTAGTTTCTCTATCAATGGTAATTTCTGGTATGGCTCCTTATTCAGTTGTAAGGCTCATAACTCTTCAAGACATTTATGGAATTGGTGGCTTTACTCTTATAACAACATTACTAAGTACGTTAGCTCTTATTTATTGGTGTAATCCAAAACATAGAAGAAGTATTAGGCTATAAAACTGAAAATCAAGAAAAAGTATTATTTTTACTAGTTGGATACTGAATTCTTCTATGTCTAATTCTTTTCCACACATTCAAGAATGCCCTTTTAATTAGATAAATTTCTCCTTTCGATAAATTACTTTCATCTAATTGCCCATCTTTTTGACGTGAGTAGATAATATTAGATATTGTTTCCAAAGCTTCTTTATTAGAGGCATTAATATTCATAGCTCTTAGTGCTGCTTCACAACCATCAGCAAGCATTAAAATAGCTGTTTCTTTTGATTGAGGAATAGGGCCTTTGTATCTAAAATTATATTCATTAATGTCGAGATTTTTTTCTTTAGCTTTTTGAAAAAAATATCCCATTTTTAGGGTACCTTGATGTTCAGGGATAAAATTAGCTATCGGTTTAGGTAATCTATTTTTCCTTGCAAATTTCAATCCTTCATCAACGTGTGCTTGTAATACTTCTGCACTTTTAATCGGATCATCTAATACGTCATGCGGATTTTTTGAACCATCCTGATTTTCGATAAACCAATTGGGTGCATGTAATTTACCAACATCATGATAAAGTCCTCCAGTTTTAATTAAATCAATATCGCCACCAATCATTCTTGTTGCTTCCTCTGCTAAACCACAAATTAGTAAGGTATGTTCAAAAGTACCGGGCGCTTCAAGAGACAATCTTCTAATTAAAGGTTTCTCCTTATCTGCCAATTCGAGTAATCTTGCTTTTGTTAATAATCCGAATATTGATTCAAAAATAGGAATAAATAATATAGTAAAAAGCATTACTATTGCCAGTAGCAAGGAATCAGAAAATATATCCCCGTTAGCCAAAACAAATTCTTGATTGTCAAAAAGAGGTTTACTATCTTTACCTATCAATACCCACTGACTCAAGAACGATCCTATGGGGACAAAAATTGATAGTTGAAGTAACTGGGCCCTACTTCTAATTCTTCCTCCAAGTAGAGATACTACTGAAGCGCAAACTAATAAAATAAAAAATAAATTATTATTTATAACAACTGCTGGGTCTGGCCAACTAAAGCTTGCTATTGATACCCAAGCTAAAGCTGTTATACTTCCCATTCCTTGAGATATTATTAATGCCGGTGGAATTATGATAGATAATGGACTTATGGTTGAAGCAAAGGCTAATTTCATAGCTTGTACTGCTAAAAGAAGAGTCATAATCAAGAAAATTTGACTTGAAGAAATTGTAGGATTCTCTTTTTTTGAAACTAATATCAAAATTCCGGAACTAATAAGTATTTCAGTAAAGGTCAAAAGCCAAGAAGAAATATCTTCGATATTTAAAGGCGAAATAAGAAGTAGTTTATAAGAAGAAATTATTGAAATTAAAATGCATGCTAAAAAGATTATGATATTATCGATCGTTGAAAATTTAATTGGTTGTTTTACTGGAACTTGACTTCGCCTCCACAGATAAAACAATTTCTTTAGGGAAGTTGTGATGTTTTGCACAGAATATAAATAAATCTATTTGAATAATTTAAGATTATAGGCATGCTAGGTATAAAAAGGAGATGTTTTTCTAAATGTCATTAAAATTAGATGGTAAAAAATTATCTCTTGAAATAGAAGAAAGATTAAATGACTATATCTCTAATAATAAAAAAATTGCAAAAAGAGTTCCCGGTTTAGCTGTAATAAGAATTGGTGAAGACCCTGCTAGTGGTGTTTACGTTAATAATAAGGAAAAAGCATGTTCAAGGATTGGAATAAAGAGCTTTATCTTTCATCTAGATGATAGTGTAGAACAAAAAGAAATTGAACAATTAATAATCAAACTTAATTCTGATAAGGATATTGATGGAATGTTGCTACAACTTCCCATCCCAAAGAAGTTTGATGAGCAAAAGCTTATCAGCCATATTAATCCAAGCAAAGATGTAGATGGATTAAATGAGATAAACATTGGCAAATTAGTAAAAAATGAGCCTGGGATGAGATCATGTACACCAGCAGGAATTATTAATTTATTAAGATCCCAAAATATTAAAATTGAGGGTAAGAAAATTGTTGTTATTGGAAGAAGTTTGCTTGTTGGGAAACCCTTATCGCTTATGTTATTGAATCTTAATGGCACGGTAACAATGACTCATTCAAAAACAATAAATTTGAACAAAGTCTGTAGAGAAGCCGACATATTAATTGCGGCTGCAGGAAAACCCAATCTTGTAGATTCGAGTTTTGTGAAAGAAGGCGCCGTAGTTATTGATGTTGGAATACATAGATTAAAAAGTTCCGATAAAAATCAAACCAGATTATGTGGAGATGTATTATTAGAAGATGTCATTTCTAAAGTATTTGCTTACACACCTGTACCTGGAGGTGTTGGACCAATGACAGTAACAATGTTACTTGTAAATACTATTTTTAGCTGGCGAAAACAATTTGGTTTATCATCAACTCTTAATGACCTTTTGCCATAAACTCCAAGATGAAAAAATTTTTACTGAAGATATAAAATGACTGAAGTTATAAATAGTATTTCTGATTTTGAAAAATATCTTAAAAACACAAAAAAGGTTGTAGAAGAAGCACTTGATTTTTCCTTGGGTCCTGAGAATCCAGAAATATTAAGAGAATCAATGAGATATTCCCTTTTAGCTGGAGGGAAAAGAATACGTCCAATTTTATGTTTAGCTTCTTGCTCACTGGCAGGAGGAGAACCCTCTCTTGCTGTTCCCACTGCAGTAGCAATAGAAATGATCCATACAATGTCCTTGATTCATGATGATCTTCCCGCCATGGATAATGATGACTTGAGGAGAGGTAGGCCGACTAATCATAAAGTTTATGGAGATGCAATAGCTATTCTTGCAGGTGATGCTTTATTAACTAGGGCCTTTGAAATGGTCTCTTTAAGGAGCCCTGGAGTAGATCCAAATAGATTATTAAATGTAATTGGCGAATTATCCTTAGTCGCAGGTGCGCCAGGCCTAGTCGGAGGACAAGTTGTTGATTTAGAATGCGAGGGTAAAGAAGTCGACCTTGATACTCTCGAATATATTCATCTTCACAAGACTGGGGCTTTATTAAAGGCTTGTGTAAGAACAGGCGCGATGATCGCAGGCGCTAACGAAAAACTTTTACAGGCTCTAACAACATATGCAGAGGGAATTGGTTTGGCCTTCCAAATAATAGATGATATTCTTGATTTAACTTCAAGTAGTGAAAAGCTTGGTAAAACTGCTGGTAAAGATCTTTTAGCAGACAAAACTACTTACCCTAAATTACTTGGTATGGAGGAGTCAAAGAAAAGAGCATTTGATTTAGTTGAAAAAGCAAAAAAAGCAATTGAACCTTGGGGGGCAGATGCAAAGCATTTAATATCGTTAGCCGACTTTATTACAAGCAGAGACAGATAAATAATTTTAGTTCATGTCTGAGTTTTTTACCTTTTTTAATAATTCAGTTCTTTTTTGGAGCTTATTATCCTGTTTACTAGCGCAATTTTTTAAAATTGTATTCAATTTCTTTTCAACTGGAGAGATCAGGTTTGGAATTATGTTCGAGACTGGTGGTATGCCTTCAAGCCATTCGGCCTTAATAACTGGTGCTGCATCTGGTGTAGGTTATGAGTTGGGATTTGATAGCTCAATATTCGCATTATCAGTTGCTGTAGCACTAATAGTTATGTATGACGCTAGTGGTGTTAGAAAATCAGCTGGAATACAAGCTGCAGAAATAAACAAACTATCAAAAAAACTAGACCCTAAATCTGAATTATTTTTAAAAGAAACTCTGGGGCATACAAAAATTGAGGTCATGGTGGGTAGTTTTTTAGGACCATTAATTACTCTGCCTGGAATGTTTTTTTTAGGTTCCCCCCTCAAAATATTTGATTTGATAATAAATTAAGAATCCTTTGAAAAACTTATTTGGGTGGCATTTATAAAGTTTTTTGCTACTTCTGGAGAACTTGGCATATGTAAGTGAATCCAACTTGCATGTAATTTTTCATCAAAATAGCCTTCATTTTTGTATTTAGTTTCCCAAGATCTAATTTTCCATGGAGAAGATAGTTTCTTCTGATGTTCAGCTTTTCTTAAATCAAATTCAGATAAATTATTTTCAATTTCCCAATAATGAAATTCATGTCCTCTAGTTAATTGTTTTTGTTTAATAATCGGAGTATCTTTTAAACCCTTAATGTATCTATAACCTACTGAAAGTTTACTTTTTTCTGACCTAAAAGGCAGGATGCCACTCATTTTATGATTATTACCATTTTCATCTTTTATAAAGTCTCCTAAAATCATCATCCCTCCGCACTCTGCATATATAAATCCATTTTTGCGGAATTTCCTTAACGAATTTAAGCTTTTTTTAGAATTACTTATATGATCTGCATATTTTTCAGGGAACCCCCCAGGAATAATTAAAGAAGAAGCCTCATTAGGTATTTCTTCATCATCATAAATACTCCATGAAATCAATGGTATACCTATTTCATTCAAAAACTCTCTTGTTTCAGGGTATTGAAAATGAAAGATTTTATCTTCTGCAATTGCGATAGGTTTACTTTTGTCTATTTTAAAATCTTCAAAACTGAAAGAATTAAATATTTTCTTTTGAGGAGATTTTAGAAATTTAATAAGGGAAAATACATCAAGATTTCTTTCGGCAAAATTTGAAAAATATTCAACATCAATTTTTTTACCATCATCCAATGGTGATATCAAACCTAAATTAGCTTTGTTTAAATTTATTTTTGGATCAGATGGTAAAAAACCAAGAATTTCGATATTTTCATTTTTAAAAACTTCTTTGATTAATTTTTTATGTCTATCTGAATTAACGTTGTTAAATATAATTCCTACTATTGACAACTCACTATCGAAATCCCTAAAACCACGAATAGTCGCCAAAAGAGAAGCTACTTGACCTCTAGCATTGACAATAAAGATTATTGGAGCATTGAGAAGTTTAGAGATATTTGCTGTACTGGAATAGATTGTTGAACCTAATCCATCAAATAGACCCATTGCTCCTTCAATTAATGAGAATTCATATTTCAAAGAATGTTTTAAAAAACTTTCTTGAACCCATTCCTCACCACTTAAAAAAATATCTAAATTTCTACAAATAGGTTGGCCAATTGAACTAAGTTGTTGTTGATCAAGATAATCTGGGCCAACCTTGAAAGTTTGTATCTTTATACCTTTTGAAAACGCCCAACAAGATAGCAAAAGCGATAATGTGGTTTTCCCACTATCAGTTGAAGGAGAAGATATTACACAAGGCATCTACTAGTTACATAAACCATTAAATATTTGAAGAGCGATTTTAATAGAATTTTCAAAAAGAGGACTGGTATTTCCTCTACTACTTCCCAATAATTTACTAACATCGTACTCTGATGTTGAAAAAGAGTTTGGGACAACTTGTTCTATTAATTCCATATCAGCCATTCCCCCTGCTTCAAGTCTCATACATTCCACTGATTCACAACCAAGTATTACACAAGTGTTATTTTTTTGAACCTCGCTAATTTTTGAAATCAACCTCAATCCAATAACTTGTCCTAAATGAATACTTGGATTTCCCAAAGATAAGGGATTTATTGATGCAGAAATTTTTTCGCCATTAATTCTTTCAAAGTATATTTTTGTAGATTCTGTATCCCTTTCAACTCTTAGAAAAGACCAACCAAGTTTATCGCTAATCCATGAAATCAAAAACAAAGCTTGAATAATATGATCTCCTGCGATGTCAATGTCAATATCAGTAATATGATCTAAAATTGGTCTCCTCGAAGGCGGATCAAAAATCATTGCCAATGATTCCCTCCAATTTTTCAATCTAACCCAATTCAAATCATTGATAGCTTTATTTGAATTATTTAATTGATCTAAAACATTTAAACATCTTTGAGGCGATCCAAGAGCAGTATCGATTATTAATCGTAGACCAGAATTAGTAAAATATTCGAAGATTTCAGGCGATTCATCCAAGCTTCCATTCCACCACAACCATGAAGGTAATTCATCAATAGATAATTCATCAATTATTTTTAATCCTTTATTAGATATTGAGGACGAGTCTCCCCTAATAACAACTAAATCCCCGCATATAGGTTGCATAGCTGGAGTATCACTTAATGGACAGTAAGCGGATACAAAAGTTTTGATTTCTGAATTTTTATTTAATGTTGGCGCTAGAGTTATTAATCTTCTAGGATTCAATTTACTTATTGTTGATTCAAAAAATTGTCCTCTAAAATCTTCATAGTCTTTATTAGATAAATTTTCCTTCAGCAAATTCAATAATTCTTCACTATTAAGGGGAGTCGTGATAGGAAGTCCTTGATCTAATATAAAATTTTTAGCAACTTCAATTATCTCTGGGCTTAGATTTCCCGTAATTGGACCAGGTACTAAACCTTTTTGAACCAAACATTGTTCTAGCCAAGCAGGCTGCCAGACCATTAATGTAAAAGTATTAGCCCCACTATTATCTTTATCTTCTGAAATCCATAATTTGTTAAGGTAACTAGAAATTTCCTGATAAGGCAGCTCTAACGGGGTTTGGAGTGTTAATTGAGGTTTCATTTTTAAGGTCTACGCCAGAAAATATTATCTTTTGAAATTAATTGATCAGACTCAGGAGGTCCCCACGTCATAGATTCATAATTATAAATAGGTAATTTCCATGGAGAATTATCCATCAATTCTATTAATGGTGTATAAAGTTTCCAGGCTGCCTCTACTTCATCACTTCGAGTAAATAAGGTTGGGTCAGAAAGCATTGCATCAGCTAATAATCTTACATAGCCTTCATCGGACGGTTCTCCAAATGATTCATCATAAGAAAATTCCATCTCAACAGGTCTTGATTTCATTCCGGAACCAGGAGATTTTACCTCAAATTTGAAAGTAGCACCTTCATTTGGCTGAATTCTAAGGATAAGTTGATTTGGGGCAGGATTTATTATTGTTGATTCAAATAAATGAACAGGAACATCTTTAAAAGTCAAAACTATTTCTCCAAGTCTTTTAGGTAGTCTTTTACCAGTTCTCAAATAAAAAGGAACACCTTGCCAACGCCAGTTATCAACTAATACTTTTGTCGCGATATAAGTTTCTGTTGTGCTATTACAATTAACACCATCTTCCTGCCTATATCCTTTGAGTCGATTTGAAATATTTCCTCCCTGTCCATATTGACCTCTTATGCAACAATTCCACGGTTCACTTTCGTCAGCAAGTTTTGAAGCTTGAAGAACCTTAGCTTTTTCATTTCTTATTGCTTCTGGTTCAAACTTTCCAGGAGGTTCCATTGCAGTAACAGCAAGCATTTGAGTCATATGATTTTGAAGCATATCCCTTAAAGCGCCAGAGCTTTCGTAATAACCTGCTCTGTCTTCAACACCTACTGTTTCAGATGAAGTAATTTGAACACTTGATATATAATTTCTGTTCCAAATTGGTTCAAAAATAGTGTTAGCAAACCTCAAAACAAGAATATTCTGAACTGTCTCTTTACCTAAATAATGATCAATCCTATAAATCTGACTTTCTTCAGCGCAACTCTGAACGATCTTATTCAATTTTTTTGCACTTGAATAATCTCTTCCAAAAGGTTTTTCAATCACTAAACGACTTTTCTTAGGGTCATCTAAAAGGCCAGCTACTTTAAGAGCTTTACATCCACTTGCATAGAAATTCGGAGATACTGATAAATAAAATGTTCTATTCCCATGAGTAGCTTGTGTTTTATCAATTTCATTTAATCTTCTAGAAAGCCTTACGACATGATCACTTTGTTGTAAGTCAACTGGTTCATAGAAAAGGTAATTAGAAAATTGTTCCCACTCCGCTTCTTTACCAAATATTTTATTTGATAGCTTTACTTTCATCTTTTCTCTAAACTCATTATCAGTCCAAGGTCTTCTCGCACAACCAACTATTCCAAATTCACTAGGAATTCTTCTTTGTAAATAGAGTTCAAATAAGGCTGGTATTAATTTTCTATGAGTAAGGTCACCACTAGCGCCAAATATTACCAAGCATTGTGGAGATATGACTCTTTCCTGCCTTAAGCCTAATCTTAGAGGATTACTTAAAGTTGAGGGCATGTTTTTAGTATTCTTTTTTTAAAATCCTCTTTTTTTCAAATATTAGCTACATATTGTGTCTAAACCAAAAAGTATTTAGAAGGTTAAACTTATATCTCAAAATCAAAGTTTTAGTAAGTTTCTACGTGCCATCTCCCTGCTTTTTTTAGTTGAGGTCTTAATTCTGACCAGTTCAAGCCTTTTTCTTCTGCGGCCTTAGTCATTGCTTCATCTATTCCAGGTTCCATCCCCTTTAATCCACAAAGATATATGTGTGTCTTTTCATCTTCAATCATATTGAAAAGTTCATTGGCTGACTCTAAAACTCTGTCTTGAATGTACATTCTTCCACCTTTTGTATTTTGCTGCTCACGACTAATAGCTTTTGTATATTTGAAATTATCAGGATTATCAGAAAGGTATCTTTGAAGATCTTCTTCGTATAACAAATTAGCTGATTTTGGAGCACCCATAAATAACCAAGCTTTACCCTTGAAATTCCATTTATTTTTTTCTTTTTCAGTTGGTTCGAACATTCTTCTTAAATAAGCCCTCATTGGTGCTATTCCAGTTCCTGTGGCCAACATAACAATGTTCGCGTCCTCTTCCTCAGGGAGAAGCATTTCTTTACCTACAGGACCTGTTATTTTTACTTTATCTCCTGGTTTAATATCACATAAGTAAGTAGAGCAGACACCATTGATGGTTTCACCATCTTTTTCATATTGAAGCTGCCTTACACAAAGAGAAACTGTATTTCCATTAAAATCATCTCCGTGTCTAGTACTAGCTATTGAGTAAAGCCTTAATTTGTGAGGTTTTCCATTAGCATCTTCACCCGCAGGCATAATACCAATACTTTGGCCTTCTACATAGTTTAAAAATGGATCACTATCTTTAAGGTCGAAAGTTATATGATTAACTCTACCAATTGCTCCTTCTTTGAGAAGACTATAGTTTGCAATGACGGTTCCCTCGTAGGGTGTCTTAGGACGGTAAATATTTACTGGAACATCTGCATGCTTTTTCTTAACTACCGTTTTAGTTTCTGCCTTAGCAACGGGAGCAGGCTTAGGGGCTGATTTTTGTTCAACAGGTTTTACCGGAGATTTTTTTTGTTCTGTATCTTGCGGGAATTGTGAGGCTCTTTTACTAAAAAATTTTTGAATAAAAGAAAAAACTCCTATTAATACTGGTATATGAGCCAAGCCACCTGCGATAACTGTTGATTGTGAATACATTTTTTGGTTTTCTTTATATAAAAGACTATCAATTTGTAGTTTAATTTGTAGTGATTTTACAAAAATGGTTACGTTTTGAGATCGGAATAATTTAGTGAAATTATTTTTATTTTTCAGGTTTTATTGTTTTTATCTGTATAGTTACACAGAAATAATTTTTTATCTAATTAAAAAATTCATTTATGAATAATCCTCAAGAATCACTAGATCGTTCTAAAAGTAATGATTACAGGACAATTCAGCAAACGATGGAAAAGCTTTCTGGTGGAACAAGAAGACTTGCCGCTCAACTTACAACCTCTGCGAGTTTTGATTCTTTGTGGAATGTCCTAACGGATTATGATCGACTAAATCTTTACATACCAAATCTATTGTCAAGCAAAAAAATATATCAAAAAAACAATAATGTTCACCTTAAACAAGTTGGAGCTCAGGATTTTCTTGGTATTAAATTTTCAGCTGAAGTAACCATCGATTTATTCGAGGATAAAGGGCTTGGCCTTTTAAAATTCAGTTTAATTAAAGGGGATTTCAGAAAATTTGAAGGTAGTTGGAAAATTCAAAATATTAAAGATACCTCAAAAAATTCATTAATTTACGATCTAACTGTTCAAGGTTGTCAATGGATGCCAATAGGAATGATAGAGAAAAGACTAAAAAAAGATCTTTCAGAAAATTTGATTGCCGTAGATAGGCAAGCAAAATTATCAATAAATTAGTTTAATTTTTAGATAATAGCCCCAAGGGGATTCGAACCCCTGTCGCCTCCGTGAAAGGGAGGTGTCCTAGGCCTCTAGACGATGGGGCCTGGAAATTAGCGTAACAGCTTATTAAAAACTAAGAGTAAGGCTAGCCTTTCGTCAAGTATTGTTGCTCTTTGTTTTGTCCTTGCCACACAGGAACTGTGAAATGAAAGCAGGAGCCTACACCAATTTCAGATACAACCCATATTCTTCCTCCATGGACTTGCACTATTCTCCTGCATACTGATAACCCTATTCCAAATCCTGAAGTTCCTTCAGAAGTTTGCGGAAGTCTTACCCTATCAAGAAAAATTCTTTTTTGTTCGTTCAAAGGGATGCCTGCACCTTTGTCACAAATTGTTATTTCTACCCATTGATTTGTCTTGTGAATCATGGTGATTTTTATAGATCCAGAGTCTCTAGAAAATTTAATAGCATTTTCAATTAAATTTAAAAAAAACTTGCCTCATTCTTCTTTGATCTGCAAATACACTTGGAAGATCAGATGGAATATCAGTATCAATTTCAATATTCCTTGATCTCCAAAATTTTTCTAATTCGAGTATTACTTCAGCACTAATGTTACCTAAATCAATTTTCTGAGGATTAAATAAAGCCTCCCATTTGGTTGTTCCAACCTCTAATAGATCCTGAGATAAGAGTTCAATCTCTTCTAGACGTCTTTTAATTACCTCTTGCAATTTTGAAATGTCTATTTGTCCAAGTTTTTGACTTTGAACAGCCAAAGTAGCAGCCGTTAAAG
>CACAST010000014.1 GCA_902535185.1 uncultured Prochlorococcus sp. | reverse complement strand
GGTTGTAAGTCACCACTGAAATACCAGTAAAAATCTGTCCCTTAAGATAAACATAATCTGCATTAAGTCCTTTACTAAGAATTAAATTTGTTGTTATTCCACCTTTTGAAATCAAATATCCTATTTCATACTTCAAATCTGCGACTAATTCAGCAATAAAACAAGCCAGTAAATTATAAAAATTAAATAGTTCAGAAGAATCTAAAGACATAAATTTTCTTGAAGTAAACAAAACAGGAGTTTTTCCTTTCTCAAAAGAAAATCTAATTTCTTTTAAAAATTTATTTTTAAACAAATTCCTTCGCTTATGATTATTATTTGATGAAATAATTTTGAAGAATTCAAAAACATCTAATTCAACGGGATTGCAATTACTTATCTCTAATAAATTATTTAATTGTATCGTTGAAATTTCTACATAAGATCCAATAATTATTAGTCCTGGAAGAAGGCTCTTTTCTTTATTTCTTATTCTTAAATTAGAGAAAAATATTTCACTCTGAGAGAAACTTTTTTTCTCAGAAATTGAACTTATAAAACTTGCTGCAGTTCGAAAAAGGAATTTTTTTTGTTTAATTAATTTTTTAATAATTAAAGAAAATTTTTTTAATTGAGAATAATTTTCTACATCTACAACTACATGTTTATTATTCTTCAAGTTCTTTAGTGTATTAAAAACAATATTATTTTCTTCATCATTTAGCATTTTGATATCTGACAATAAAAGATTTTGAATATCTTCAAAATTTATTTGCGATTTACTCTGCTGAAATAAAAGATTCTTGACATTACTTGTCTCATATCCAAAAATTTTATCTTTTGCAAAAATTGTTTGACTAATAGGAGTTTTATCAACAAAATGAGATCCATTAATTGTTAATCTTTTACCCTCTATAAAAGCTGGAATATGAAAAGTAGCATCAAAAGGACCTAAGCAATTATTTAGAGCAATTGGCTCTAAAAAGTTATGTCCTCGAAGAGTAGAGTCTCCTCTACTTATAAAAATAATTTCTTCTTCATAGGCTTGAGCAGTAATTACAGTCTTAAGATTTTTGCAAATTGCCTCTATTGTTAATTTCGCATCATTTTCCGATAGTGACCTTGTATTAGCCAAAATAAAAAATAAATTAGATTTAGATTCAAAACCTTTTGCTAAAGTTGAGCAGTCCCACTTAAGCAGTAATAAACAATCGTGAACAGTTTGAGAGCCTGTGGGATCATCATCTATAACTACAAATTTCATAAGTATTGCAAAATTACTTAAGAGATTTTATTTGTATTGAGGCATTTAACCTTTTACTATCATTTGAAGGAATCATAATGTTTCTTAATCCATCAACAAAAGAATTTCGGGGACTAGTCCAGGGTTCAAGACATATCATTCTTCTTGGAGGATCACTCCAAATAACGCCTAAATCAAAAGGATATGGATGATTTAAAGTTACCTCTCTTTTAAAAATTTTATCTCGAAAAGAGCTTCTACCGGAAGTATACATAAGTAGATCAACTCCCAAATTAATTTTTTTTAATTCATCCAAAGTATTACTTAAAGTATTTCTTTTTTGATCCTGACAATTAAGTGGATTATCAACAAACTCTAAATTTTTAAAATCTGAAACATTAAAATAAGGATGCAAACCAAAATTTATAGGCATAGCAATGTCTGTTTTGTTATGGATTGTAATTTCAAATTCTAAAGAGTTAATTTTTAAGGTAACTTCTATTTTTAGTGAAAAATCGAAAGGATAATATTTTTTGGTTTTTTTAGATGCATTTAAGAATAAGCATAAAAATTTTTCATTTTCATTGAAGGAATATTGCCATTGCAAATCCCTAGCAAAACCATGTTGTGGTAATTGCAAATAACCATTTCCAAATACTGAAATAGAGGTATTGAGATTTCCACAAATTGGAAACAAGATTGGAATGCCTCCCCTAATACTTTTTGTCTTGTCCCTAAATCTTGTTTCATCGAAATAAAGTATTTCATTACCATCCGAAACCCAATTTGTAATAACGCCTCCTCTTTCAGGACAAAATTTAATGTAATTATTTTTATCTAATTGAAAGACAAAAATTCCATGGTACTTATGAGATGATTCAAGTTTCACGATTATTACTTAAAGAGAATCAACCCAATCCAAAATATGCTGATTAACTAATTCAGGTATCTCATCATGAGGACAATGTCCTGCATCAAGAATAATTTCTTTTGTATTCTTTGGTGTAAATTTTTTATATAGATTTCTTTTTTTTGGAGTATTCATCCATGGATCTTTCCCTCCCCAAAGAAGTAATAATGGTGCATTTAGCTTTGCGAATAGCTTATCTAACGGCAATCCCTGAGGACCTGATGGGTTAAATACACTTCTAAAAACATTAAAAGCTCCGAAATCTAGAGAAGGCCTCCTTATTGACTCAACTAAAAAATCATCAACATTTTTTTTATTAACATAAACTTGATTCAAAGTTTTTTTAATATTTTTTGGATTTCTCATATTCTCAAAAATCAAACGTTGAAGAACAATATTTTTCAAAAATATGCCGGCAACTGTTTCAATTGAAGTTTGCAACATATTCTTTTTGATAGTTTTTTCTTCACTAAAATATCCAGCAGCGTTAAGTAAGATCACGCCTGCGTTTAGCTCATTTAATTCTGCACCAGCTGCTAATGCTGCATAACCACCTAATGAATTTCCAACAACAATTGTAGGTTTTTTTATTTTCTCTTTTATATAAGCTACAACCTGATCTTTCCATAAAGATCCTGAGTATTCGACGTCTTTAGGCTTAGGACTTTTTCCAAAACCTAGTAAATCCATAGCGTGAACTTCATATTTTGAACTCAAAACAGGGATATTAAATCTCCAATGATCGGTAGAAGCACCGAAACCATGAATTAATAAAATTGCACATTCTTTTGATGTTTGCTCAGGATTAGCGGAAACTGTATGAATTGGGTAATTTAAAAAATTCCAGTTATAATTTACCTCATTATCTATCAGAGCTGATTTTTCCATTAATTGAAAATTCTAAGTTGGTTGATTCTAATAAACTTATTTCCTAAAGAAGACCAACAGGATCAGCTGCAACATCATCTGAAATTTTATTGCCATCATTTGGGGGTTTATCTTTTAGAACAATTCTCAAGAGAACAGGCGCAAGAAATGTAGTTCCAATTACCATTAATAAAATAGCTGCTTCAAGAGAAGGAGTTAACAACTTAGCACTTGTTCCTAGTCCAAGAAAAATTAAACCAACCTCACCTCTAGGCATCATACCTAAACCTACAACTAATCTATTTGTAGGTTTATCACTTGAAAATACCCATCCAGCTGCAATTTTACCAATAATTGCTACAACTAATAAAAATCCTGCAACTACAAGAGCTGACCTACTTGTTGGATCAAGTGGATTTATAACTGATAGATCCATTCCAGCTCCTACTAATACGAAAAAAATAGTTGCGAACAAGGAAACTAAAGGTAAAACCGATTGTTGAATTGCGTGATTATTTTTAGAACTACTAAGAATTAATCCAGCTGCAAAAGCACCTAAAGCTGCTTCCAATCCAATGGCTGTTGCTACAAAACAACACAAAACAAGTATCACAAAAGAAGCTACTACGACTGCTCCTGGTGCCTTTAATCTATCTAATAACCAATCAAAACCAGGAGCTGCTGTTCGACTTAATGCGATAGCAGCAATAACAAATACTACAGCTGCTGCAACTAATTTAACGATAGGAGCAATTTCTAAAGAACCTCCGGCAGCGAGGGCTACTACAACTGCAAGAATAACAATACCCAAAATATCATCTAAAACAGCCGCACCAATAACAATCTGTCCTTCTCTAGTTTTTAAATATCCCAATTCACCAAAAACACTTGCAGTAATTCCTATACTTGTTGCTGTCATAGATGCTCCTGCAAAAACTGCTGGAATTAGATCTACTTGAAAAATGAACATTAGTCCAAGAGTTCCAAAGGCAAACGGTAAAATTACACCAGCCATAGCAACAGTGAAAGCTTGAGCCCCGACAGCTACTAATTCCTCTAATTCACTTTCTAATCCTGTTAAAAATAAAAGAGCATATAAACCCAGAGTTGCTACTGCTTGGAGGGATGGAAAACTTTCGAAATAAACATCAGGTACAGCTTCTGGGGGGATTGACGCTAATGAGCTAATAACCTTCACAAGTCCTTCATTTAATTCGGTTCCAGCTGAGGGTGGTATCAACAAATGGAATCCTGATGCTCCTATTACAACCCCTGCAAGAAGCTCACCTACTATCGTTGGCAAACTTAGTCTTACTAAGACTTCTGCTAATGCTCTTGCAGCTAAAAATATCAATAGAAACCTTATAACCCCTATCAACGTTTCAGCAACTTCTAAATCATGTGCACTTAATTCAGCAAGTAAGGAATACATTTAAAATTAGAGAAAAAATAAACTACCTAATTGGAAGATAGTTTATGGAGGGCCCACTTTAAGAAATATGTAAGAAAAAAGCAAAAATACTCAACAAGTGTGGATCTGAAGGTACAACAAAGAAATTTTCAAAAAAATGGCTATTGTCTGTTATATGGCTAATTCAATGAATCCCAACGAACCCTTCGATCTACGCTTGCCTACTCCAGGCTGCTACTTAGATCCTGAGAAAGCTGGCATGGATTCTGATGCTGTTTTTCAAGGAATGACAGCCCATCTATTTTATACCCTTGGAAAGTTAGCGACTTCTGCAAGTCATCACGACTTGTACATGGCTTTAAGTTATGCAGTTAAAGATAGGCTAATGACAAGATATTTAGCCAGCCAAGAAGTTATAAGAAAAAAACCACAAAAAACAGTCGCCTACTTATCAGCAGAATTTTTAATAGGCCCTCAATTAAGTAATAATCTTCTAAATCTTGGAATAACTCAAGAAGCAGAAGATGCTTTAAAAAGATTTGGCATTGAATCATTATCAACAATTCTTGAAGTTGAAGAGGAGCCCGGGTTAGGAAATGGTGGACTTGGCAGACTTGCAGCTTGTTATATGGAATCATTAGCATCTCTACAAGTTCCAGCAGTGGGTTATGGTATTAGATATGAATTTGGAATATTCAATCAGTTAATTAGGGATGGTTGGCAAGTTGAAGTAACTGACAAATGGTTAAAAGGTGGCTGGCCATGGGAACTTCCACAACCAGACGAATCATGTTTCGTTGGTTTTGGAGGTAGAACTGAAAGTTATAGAGATGACAAAGGAAACTACAGATCAAGATGGATTCCCTCTGAACATGCTATTGGAGTTCCTCATGATGTTCCAGTTTTAGGATACAGAGTAAATACATGTGACAGATTAAGATTATGGAGAGCTGATGCAACTGAAAGTTTTGACTTTTATGCATTCAATATTGGTGATTATTATGGTGCAGTAGAAGAAAAAGTTGCATCTGAAACACTTTCAAAAGTTTTATATCCGAATGATGGAACTGACGAAGGTAGAAGATTAAGACTCAAACAACAACACTTTTTTGTAAGTTGTTCTCTTCAAGATATGTTGAGAAGCCTTGAAAAGAGATCAATATCAATAACAGAATTCGCTAAGCATTGGACAGTCCAATTAAATGATACCCATCCTGCTATTGCAGTTGCAGAATTAATGAGACTTCTTATTGACCAATATCAAATTGGCTGGGATAAAGCTTGGAATATAACAACCTCCTCAGTTGCTTATACCAACCATACATTACTACCAGAAGCTCTAGAGAAATGGGATTTAGGTCTATTTAACGATCTTCTTCCTCGTCATCTAGAAATTATTTATGAGATTAATTGGAGATTTCTACAGCAATTAAGACTACGTTATCCTGGAGATGACAAAATCCTTCAAAAGCTATCAATAATTGATGAGGAAGGCTCCAAATCAGTTCGGATGGCCCACTTAGCTACAATTGGAGCTCATCATGTAAATGGTGTTGCAGCTCTTCACTCAGATTTAATAAAAAGACAACTTCTGCCTGAATTTGCAGCATTATGGCCTGAAAAATTTACAAATGTAACTAATGGAGTTACTCCAAGAAGATGGGTCGCCTTATCTAACCCATCATTATCTAACCTTCTAGAAAAAGAAGTTGGTCCAAATTGGATAACAAATATGGAACTTCTTAAGAAGTTAGAAGAAAAAAAAGATGACAATAATTTTTTAGAAAAATTTGAGGAAACAAAACTAAATGGTAAAAGAAAATTAGCTAGTTTTATCCATTCAAAAACTGGAATACTTGTAGACCCATCAAGTTTATTTGATGTTCAAGTAAAAAGAATACATCAATATAAAAGGCAACATTTAAACGCTCTTCAAATTATTGCTCAATATTTAAGAATCAAAAATGGAACAAACAAATATGAAGTCCCAAGGACAATAATATTTGGAGGTAAAGCTGCACCTGGCTACTTTATGGCAAAGCTGATGATTAGATTTATAAATGGTATTGCTGATGTAGTCAATTCCGATCCAGATATGGATGGTCTATTAAGAGTTGTTTTTCTACCAGACTATAACGTTAAACTTGGTGAAATAGTTTATCCTGCAACGGATCTTTCAGAACAAATTTCAACTGCTGGAAAAGAAGCATCTGGGACTGGAAATATGAAATTTGCAATGAATGGAGCGTTAACTATTGGAACCTTAGATGGAGCTAATGTTGAATTAAGAGATCTTGTGAAAAAAGAGAACTTCTTTCTTTTTGGTAAAACTGAAAGCGAAATTATGGATTTAAAAAACAACAATTATTCCCCAAAAACTTTTATTGATGAATGTCAAGAACTTAAAGAGGTAATACGCCTTATTGAAATAGGTCATTTTAGCAATGGGGATAAAGAATTGTTTAAACCTTTATTAAATAGCTTGACCGGACATGATCCATTTTTTGTTATGGCTGACTTTGAAGACTACCTAAACAAACAGGATGTCGTCAGTGAATGCTGGAATAATAAAAAAGCGTGGAATAAAATGGCATTATTAAATACTGCTAGATCAGGATATTTTTCTTCTGATCGATCTATTAGAGAGTATTGCAAATCTATTTGGAAAGTATCTCCAATGCCAGTTGAAATTACTTGCGATGTCGAAGAGTTAACTAATTAATATTTTTCTTATCAGGTGAATCTGGAGTTTGATGAAATAATCTATTTAAAATTAATCGATCCATATTTAATGGGTCTGGGGCTAATTCCTTTGCAATTTCTTTAAATTTAGATTCGATATTGTTGGAAATTTTTGTATCAAAAATTCTTTCCATTAATGCTTCGATTGAATATAAATAGGCATTAACGCTTTCAAGTTCATCCAAAGCTTCAGTAATTTCTTTATCAGAAATATGTTTTTCTTCTAGTCTGATATCTTTATTTGATTCTTTTTCAGATAATTCTCTCTGCAACTCATCAGTAATTTTCGTACAAAGAGTTCTGAAAGATTGAATAGATGCCCAATTCAATTCTTGTTGCTGCTTAAAAGTAGGAAATTCTCTAATCAGACGATCATGCTGTTTATAAAATCTCTGACAATCAGAGCATTGACATGGTTCTTCAGCCAAAAGAAAATAAAACTCTTTTTATATCATCTCATTATTTGGGTAAAATTGTAGGACCATCCAATAATTCGTCATTTTCATCGAGTGAATCTGGACTATCTGGCAACGGTATCTCAATACTAGTAACCAAATTAATAACATCTCTTAATCTCATAGAATCGGCAAACCATCCCATTGCTTGCTCGGCATCACCTCTTTTTTCAGCATCATTTGCTTGTTCTTCGTGAGCTTCCGCCAATAGAGCAAGCCAGCACAGGCACCTTGCTTGAACTATTGAAAGATCTAAATCATTAGGTTGGGATTTAGAAATACGCTCATGCTCTTGTTGAATTAAAAGCTTTAAACGCATATCATGCAACTTAGCCATAGAAGATTTATTACTAACTATACGCTAGCTAGAGAGTAGCAAGTTTGCACACATACTACATATAGTTTTTTATTTTTACGGGACTGGCGGGAGTCGAACCCACGACCTACGGTTTAGGAAACCGTTGCTCTATCCTGCTGAGCTACAGCCCCAATAGATGATTTTTGGAGTATTAAGGACTATGCTAAATGAAAGCAGGAGAGGCAATCGCAAGAAAGTTTTATTTTGGAAACAAAATAAAACTTTCTTGAGGAAAGTCCGGGCTCCCAAATGGTCAGGCTTGCTGGGTAATTCCCAGTGCGGGCAACCGTGAGGATAGTGCCACAGAAACATACCGCCTAATACGTTATGTATGGCAAGGGTGCAAGGGTGTGGTAAGAGCGCACCAGCAACATTGAGAAGTGTTGGCTAGGTAAACCCCGGCTGGGAGCAAGGCTTAGTAGATTTATGACCATTACACAATCTACTTTGAAGCGCCGCTTGAGACTGTGAAGTAATTCCAGTCCTAGATAGATGATTGCCCATCTTAATTAAGATGAACAGAACCCGGCTTACGACCTGCTTTACTAATTGTTTTGATTATTCAAATCAGATGACAAATATAATTAACACAAACAGAATTAATCAAATAACTACTTTTTTAAAGTCTTTAAATATTAAATCAAAAAGATTTTCTGAAATAATTGAAACTCAAAACATTTCAGTTATTCAAGATATTAACCAAGCACTTATCCATTCCTCAGAAGACAAAATAATAAATTATGAAAAACTAGAATTTTTCGGAGATGCAGTACTCAGATTAGCTGCTTCTAATTTTATTGAAAAAAAATATCCTCAAATGAGTGTAGGAGAAAGATCAGAGCTAAGAGCACAAATTGTAAGTGATGAATGGCTAACTAAATTAGGAAGGGAAATTGAAATAGACAAATTAATAATTAAAGGACCTAAAGCTCTCGGTGATGAAAATTCAAAAAATACTATTATTGGTGAGGCTACAGAAGCTTTAATCGGTGCTATTTACAAGTGCTTTAATTCAATTCAGGAAGTAAACCTTTGGTTAGATGATATTTGGGAGGAAGATTCAGAACAATTTTTAAAAGCTCCATATAAATTCAAATCTAAAACAGTATTGCAAGAGTGGTGTCAAAGTAAAGGTTTTGATCTGCCAGTCTATAAAATAATTGAAGTCTCAAAAAAAAATGGAGATCTTAAAAGATTTTCTTGCGATATATTTATTGAAGGATTAAAAGAATCATCTGCATACGGCAAGTCCCATAAACAAGCAGAAACAAATGCAGCTAGAGTTTTGATAGAAAAATTTATAACTACAGGTAAAATTTAATTTTTAAATTATTTCTAAATTTGTTAGCTGAAAAGTTATGAGCTTATCCCAATTACCTCCCTCAAACAATACTGCTGCTCTTTTTTTGGTAACTCTTTGTACAAACCCTTTGTATCCTCTATATATAGAGTTAGTGTCTTTTACAACAACAAAAGAACCGGGGAGTATGGGTTTAGTAGATAATTCCATAAAACTCTCTTTTTAATACAATATATGATAAATAAAAATGAATGGTTGACTGTTGGATTAATAACATCATGTCATGGAATTAATGGACAGGTAAAGGTTAAATCTTTAAGTGATTTTGAAGAAAGATTTTTAAAACCGGGGATGAGATGGTTGCAAAAAGAAAATGAACCTCCTTCAAAAATAGAACTTATATCTGGTTTCAAACAGCCTGGCAAAGAAAACTTCATAGTTAAGTTACAAGGTATAAATACGAGAAATCATGCAGAGCAATTGAAAAAATTTAAAATTCTTGTAAAAACCGACACACTACCCAAATTAAAAAAGGAAGAATTTCACTTGTTAGAACTTATAAATCTCGAGGTCAAGACTTTAGAAAATGATGAATTGAAAACAATTGGGAAAGTTATCAATTTAGAAAATGAGAAAAATAATTTACTTATTATTGAACTATTTAAAAATCAAAAAAAAGTTCTCATACCATTTGTTAAAGAAATAGTACCATTAGTAGATATAAAAAATAATTTTATAATCATCAATCCTCCAAATGGACTTTTAGAGCTTTGAATTAAAAGAGATCAAAATTTGTAAGAAACTAATCATTCTACAGTTACACTTTTAGCTAAATTTCTTGGTTGATCCACATCAAGTCCCCTGTGAGCTGCAATATGGTAACTCAATAATTGTAAAGGCAATATATTAAGTAGAGGTGAAATCAATTCATTAGTGGAAGGAACTTTCATTAAATAATCAAAGATTTCAGTTCCATTACATTCAGGAGCAATCCCAATCAAATATGCATCTCTAGCTTTTGCTTCTTGAGCATTACTGATAACTTTATCAAAAACCTCACCAGGGGAGGCAATAGAAATTACAGGTACTTTTTTGTCTAATAAAGCTATTGGACCATGTTTCATTTCACCAGCAGGATATCCAGCTGCATGTATGTAACTAATTTCTTTAAGTTTTAAAGCACCTTCAAGAGCAATTGGGTAATTTATTCCTCTTCCTAAAAAAATAACATCTTTTATATTAAAAAAGTCATGCGCTAGCTTTTCTGACGATTTGTTATGCTTTTTTAAGAGATCTTCCAGTAATGGCGGAAGTTTTATGAGTTCATTTATTAATTTACCTATTTCGTCAGGACTTTGATTACCTTTTATTTGAGCAAATTTTATAGCTAATCCATAAAAAGAAAGTAATTGAGCAAAAAAAGTTTTTGTTGCTGCAACTCCAACTTCTATTCCCGCACAGATATCAATAATATTTGAAACCTGCCTTCCTATAGAACTCTCTTTTCTATTTGTTATTGCAATAAGATTGGGTTTAAATTTTTTATCTTCAATTGAAGAACGTCTTTTAATTTCCATATCGATAGCTGCAATTGTATCAGCGGTTTCTCCAGATTGAGTGACTCCAATAGTTAATGTATTTGGCAATAGTGGAGGGGGTGAATATCGAAATTCACTTGCATAAAAAACATTTGTAGGGATACCTGAGAATTGTTCTAATAAAAAACTGCCCACCATTGCAGCATGTTTACTTGTACCACAAGCAATAATTTCAATTCTTTCTATTGATTCAAAAAACTCTGTATCAAATGGATAGTTGATTTGATATTGACCATTATCTAAGTTCTTAATTAAATAATTTTTCAACCAGTTTTTTGCAGTCTGTGGTTGATCATATATCTCTTTTAACATGTAGTGTTTGAAATTCATCTTATCCATGACTTGCTCTGAGACCTTTAAAGACACTGGATTTCGATATTGTCTTTCATTGCTTGAGTCATATATTTCAATTCCAAGCGGAGTCAACAAAGCTATTTCTTCATCCTCCAAAGGCAAAATAATATTCGTAAAGTTCGCAATGGCAGGTGTATCACTAGCACAAATAAATTCTCCTTCACCCAAACCAATAATCAAAGGCGCTTGTCTTCTTGCAACTACCAAAGAGGTTGGAGCGCCTGACCATAAAACTGCTAAAGCATAAGATCCTTCTAAATCAGATATTACATTTCTCACAGCAACTAATAATGTTGAACCGTTATTCTCAAGATTAAGTTTACTTAATGTATTTAACTCTCTTTGAATTAGATGAGGAATTACCTCGGTATCTGTATCAGAATTAAAAATAATGCCCTCTTCCTCTAATTTATTTTTTAAATCTTGGAAATTTTCAATAATACCATTTTGAACAACTGCTATATTTCCGGAACTATCTGTATGAGGATGTGCATTTTTAACCTCAGGCTTTCCATGAGTTGCCCATCTGGTATGACCTATTCCTACAGTTCCAGGAATATTATGATCATTTAGATCACTTATTAAATTCTTGAGTTTTCCTTTTGCTTTATTACAAGAAATAAAATTTGTATCGGAATTTATTATTGCAATACCTGCAGAATCATAACCTCTATATTCAAGTTTTTCTAAACCTTTTATTAATAATGGCAAAGCTTTTTTATATCCAGTTACAGCAACTATTCCACACATACGAACTTTTTTTTTCAATTATATTGAAATAAAATGCGCATTTACTAAAAAATGGACTCTCTTAAAACTGCACTATAAAAAGAATTAATACGCTAAGCCCATACTCCTAGAAGTCTCATCTCCTAAATAAACACGAATACTTAAGAAGTCTGTTGGGCATGCGGTTTCACATCTTTTACAACCTACACAATCTTCTGTTCTAGGAGATGAAGCTATTTGGCCAGCTTTACAGCCGTCCCAAGGAACCATCTCTAAAACATCAAGTGGGCAAGCCCTTACACATTGGGTACAACCAATGCAAGTGTCATAAATTTTAACTGCGTGTGACATGTAAAAATTGTCTTTTGAACCTCGCTTTATAATACTATTGTCTTACAAAGAAATTAAAAAAATTAAGATATGCTTCACTCTTGTTAACTCTAGGGCATAAAATCATAAAGATAATTAGTAATTTCTAATAACTATGTCACAAGAAATCCTCGAAAAAGTCTGTTCAATTGTTTCAGAACAATTAAGTGTTGAAGCAGGAGAAGTAAAGTCAGATTCAAATTTCCAGAATGATTTAGGTGCAGATTCCCTAGATACTGTTGAACTGGTGATGGCTTTAGAAGAAGCCTTTGATATTGAAATTCCAGATGAAGCAGCTGAAGGAATCTCAACTGTTGGCGATGCAGTAAAATTTATCGAAGAAAAAAAAGGTTAATAAAGAATGCCAAATTTCCATCGAGTAGTTATTACTGGTATCGGAGCAGTAACTCCAATTGGCAATAACATTGATGAATATTTAGTCGGTCTTCAAAAAGGTACCAATGGGGTCTCAGATATTACTCTCTTTGATCCTGAACAACATCCCTGCAAATTTGCTGCAGAAGTAAAAAATCTTCAATCTGAAAATTTTATTGAAGCTAAAGAATCGAAAAGATGGGATCGTTTTTCCCAGTTTGGAGTTATTGCTGCAAAGCAAGCTTTTAAGGATTCTGGACTTGAAATAACTGAAGCTAATGCATCAAGAATTGGAGTGATTATTGGTTCTGGTGTTGGAGGCTTACTAACTATGGAAAGTCAAGCTCAAATATTGAGTCATAAAGGACCTAAAAGAGTAAGTCCGTTTACAGTCCCAATGATGATTCCAAACATGGCCACTGGATTGGCTGCAATCGCTTTGGGTGCGAAAGGACCAAGTTCCTCTGTTTCCACAGCTTGCGCTGCAGGGTCAAATGCAATTGGTGATTCTTTTAGATTACTCCAACTTGGAAAAGCAGATGCAATGATCTGTGGGGGAGCAGAAGCAAGTATTACGCCTCTCGGAGTAGCTGGTTTTGCCAGTGCCAAAGCTCTTTCCTCCAGAAATGAAAGCCCTCAAACTGCTAGCAGACCTTTTGATGCAGAAAGAGATGGATTTGTTATTGGAGAGGGATCTGGAATTCTCGTTTTAGAAACTTTAGAAAATGCACAAAAAAGGAATGCTAGAATTTATGCAGAAATAGTTGGATATGGAACAACATGTGATGCTCATCATATTACTGCTCCATCTCCAGGCGGGGTTGGAGGCGCCGAAGCTATCAAATTAGCAATTGAAGACGCTTCTCTTAGCCTTGAAAATGTTGATTACATAAATGCTCATGGAACAAGTACATCAGCAAATGATAAAAATGAAACTTCTGCAATTAAATCTATTTTTAGAGACAGATCTTACCTCATTCCTGTAAGCTCTACTAAGTCGATGACTGGTCATCTCCTAGGAGGCTCAGGAGGTATAGAAGCTGTAGCTTGTATACTTTCTTTGACACATAATTTTATCCCTCCTACAATTAACTACGTCAATCCAGATCCTGAATGTGATCTTGATTATGTACCAAATAATGCGAGAGATGCTCAAGTAGGAGTTGCTCTTTCTAATTCTTTCGGCTTTGGTGGTCACAATGTTTGCCTTGCTTTCAGCAAAATGAATTAAAGACAACCAATTCTGTATTTCAAACTTAACTTTTTTTAAAACAATGGTCGCTGCATCTGTTTCATTAGAATCACTTTGTGTAAATAGTATAAGAATGCTTGCTGTAGATGCAGTAAATAAATCTAATAGTGGACATCCTGGCCTACCAATGGGGTGTGCTCCTATGGGTTATGCATTATGGCAAAACATTCTTAATCACAACCCAAATAACCCGAAATGGTTCAATAGAGACCGTTTTGTCTTATCAGCTGGTCATGGCTGTATGCTTTTATATTCTTTGCTTCATTTGACAGGATACAAATCAGTTTCTATAGAAGATATTAAAGAATTTAGACAATGGGGATCAAAAACTCCTGGACATCCAGAAACATTCGAAACTGAAGGTGTTGAGGTTACAGCTGGTCCTCTTGGAGCTGGAATTTCAAATGCAGTTGGTTTAGCAATAGCTGAAACTCACTTAGCAGCTAAATTTAATAAGCCTGATTGCAATATCGTTGATCACTATACATACGTAATAATGGGAGACGGATGTAATCAAGAAGGTATTGCATCAGAGGCCTGCTCATTAGCTGGTCACCTTAAGCTTGGAAAATTAATTGCACTCTATGACGATAATCAAATTACAATTGATGGGCGAACCGACGTTTCTTTCACCGAAGATGTTTTAAAAAGATACGAAGCTTATGGATGGCATGTACAACATGTTGAAGATGGGAATCATGATGTTAAAGGAATAACTGAAGCTATCGAAAAAGCAAAATTAATTACAGACAAACCTTCAATTATTAAAATTTCTACAACCATAGGTTATGGTTCTCCGAATAAATCAGATACTGCTGGAATTCATGGAGCCGCTGTTGGAGAAGAAGAAGCTGCATTAACTAGAGAGTTTCTTAATTGGGAATATCCTCCATTTGAAATACCAGATGAAGTATATGCGCATTTTAGAAAATCAATAAACAAAGGCGAAAACTTAGAGAAAGAATGGGATTCTAGATTTGAAGAATATCAAAAAAAATATCCTTCTGAAGGAGCCGAGTTACACAGAATGTTAAAAGGCCAATTACCTGAAAATTGGGACTCAGATCTCCCTTCTTATACACCTGATGATAAAGGATTAGCCACCAGAAAACATTCACAAATATGTTTAGGTGCACTAGGTCCTAACCTGCCTGAATTAATTGGTGGATCCGCAGATTTAACTCACTCTAACTACACAGACATCAAAGGAGAAACCGGGTCATTTCAGCCTCATAGTCCTGAAAAAAGATATTTACACTTTGGTGTAAGAGAGCATGCAATGGCAGCTGTACTTAATGGCATTGCCTATCACGATAGTGGTCTTATTCCTTATGGTGGAACCTTCCTTGTTTTCGCAGATTATATGAGAGGTTCAATGAGGCTTTCGGCACTCAGCGAACTAGGAGTGATCTATGTATTAACCCACGATTCAATTGGTGTAGGAGAAGACGGCCCAACACATCAACCTATTGAAACTATCCCTTCACTTCGTGCAATGCCTAACATGCTAGTTTTCAGACCAGGAGATGGAAATGAAACAAGTGGAGCTTATAAACTTGCTATTCAAAATAGAAAAAGGCCTTCTGCCCTTTGTTTAAGTAGACAAGGTATGCCAAATCAAGAAAATACCTCGATCGACAAAGTCGCCCTAGGAGGATATATAGTTTCGGATTGCGAAGGTACGCCAGATCTAATATTTATTGGTACTGGAAGCGAACTAAATCTTTGCATTGAAGCAAGTAAGGAAATTTCAAGCTTAGGTAAAAAAATTAGAGTTGTTTCTATGCCTTGTATAGAACTTTTCGAAGAGCAAGAAGAAACTTACAAAGAAAGTGTTTTACCTAGTAGTGTGAAAAAGAGAGTTGTAGTAGAAGCTGCCCATTCATTTGGTTGGCATAAATATACAGGTTTTGATGGTATTTGTATCACTATGGATAGGTTTGGTGCATCAGCACCAGGAGGAGAATGTATGAAAAATTTTGGATTTACAGTCGAAAACGTAGTTAATAAAACGAAGGAAATTCTATAACTTGTAATTGATAACTAGACTGAAGTATTACATTCTTCAAGTTTATCTTTAAGCTGATCTAGAGATTCATCTGAAATCTTTGAATTCATTGGACAATGTTTTGGACCACACATTGAACAAAACTCAGCCTTTTTAAAGATCTCTTCAGGGAGTGTTTCATCATGGTACTGTTTTGCCCTTTCTGGATCTAATGAAAGTTCGAATTGTTTATTCCAATCGAAGTTATACCTTGCATGACTAAGTTCATCATCTCGATCCCGAGCGCCAGCTCTATGTCTTGCTATATCAGCAGCATGAGCAGCTATTTTATAAGCAATTAATCCTTCTCGTACATCTTCTGCATTTGGAAGTCCTAGATGTTCTTTTGGGGTTACATAACATAGCATAGAAGTTCCATACCACCCTGCCATCGCGGCTCCAATTGCACTTGATATATGGTCATAACCAGGAGAAATATCTGTTACTAATGGACCAAGTACATAGAAAGGGGCTTCTGAACATTCTTCCATTTGCTTTCTTACATTAAACTCAATTTGATCCATGGGTACATGACCAGGACCTTCAACCATTACTTGAACATTATGTTCCCATGCTCTTCTAGTAAGCTCGCCTAAGGTCTTCAATTCAGCTAGCTGAGCATCATCAGAAGCATCATGCAAACATCCAGGCCTTAGTGAATCTCCAAGAGAAAAAGTACAATCATATTTCTTGAAAATCTCACAGATATCATCAAACCTTGTATAGAGAGGATTTTGTTTAAAATGGTGTAACATCCATTGGGCTAAAATTCCTCCCCCTCTACTGACAATTCCAGTAATTCTTCCTTTAACTTTTGGCAAATGCTCTATTAATAAACCAGCATGAATAGTTTGATAATCTACACCTTGCTGACAATGTTTTTCAATAATATGAAGAAAATCGTCTTCAGTTAGTCTATCTATTGAACCATGAACACTTTCTAAAGCTTGATAAACAGGAACAGTTCCAATGGGAACAGGAGATTCTTGAATAATTGCTTTTCGGACTTCATCTAAATTTACTCCTCCCGTAGAAAGATCCATAACCGTATCAGCACCATATTTAACAGCAAGTTTGAGCTTTTCTACTTCTTCATTGATATCACTTGCATTAGGTGAAGCACCAATATTGGCATTCACTTTGCATCTAGAGGCAATACCTATAGACATTGGTTCAAGATTCAAATGATTAATATTAGCTGGAATAATTAATCTTCCTCTTGCCACTTCCTCCATTATTAAAGAAGAAGGTAGATTCTCTTTTTTAGCAACAAAATCCATTTCTTCAGTGATATGTCCATTTCTCGCAAAGTTCATCTGAGTTACATTGTCTTTCCCAAGGCGAGGCTTAATCCAAGAACTTCTCATAATTCTTAATTTTTAAAAGTGTTATTACTAAAGTTTGATCAAATCTCCACTTCCCTGCATCGACTTTAATGATTCAGGTTCAAAGGGTATGATCTCAGCTAAGTTAAATTTCTTAGCACCCCTAGTATTTATCTTATTAATAGCTCTTTTCTAAAAATAAGTCATCTTATATTGCGTGAAAATAAATAAAATAATTTTATTTATTTTTTTGATAAGACTTTATCTTTTTTAAAATATTTTTTCTATCCAATTGTCTACTCATACCCCTCTCCAAAATAATTACAATCCCCATTAAGCCAATAGGTAAATAAAAAATCTTCTTGGAATTATCCCTAAATATTAATCCGATGGCAGATATGAAGATCATGAAAGGAGCCACAAAAGATAAAATAAATCTTTTATTAATTTTCATCTGCCAATAGTATTAAATTTTCATTATTTAATTTTACTATGGATTCTGTTATCACTTTAATTCCAACAGCAATAGCTCTTTCATCCGGATCAAATTTAGAACTATGAAGAGGAGCACATCCATTGGAACTAGAAACCCCAAGCCTAAACATAGCTCCAGGAATTTCATTTAAGAATTCAGCGAAATCCTCAGCTCCTAATGATGGTTTTTGTAATTCGATTACATTTTTTTGACCCAAAACCTTAATTCCGGATTCTCTGAAGACTCTATTAATTTCAGAACTATTATTAACTGAAGGAGTAATTTTTCTAAATATTACTTTTGCGTCAGCTCCACAACTATTAGCTAAAGAAGTAATATTTTCATTGAGCCAATTACCGATATTCGTAAATACTGTACGATTAGTGCATCTAACAGTACCAATTAAATTAACCTTTTCTGCAAGAACATTGAATGCATTGCCACCATTTATTTTCCCAAAAGTTATTACTAATGGATCAAGGGGGTCTAACTTCCGTGTTATTGATTCTTGAATTCCCGAGATAACTTTTGAGGCCGCCCAAATAGCATCAACTCCTTCATGAGGTCGAGCACCATGGCCTGATTTTCCTTTAATCTCAACTCTAAGTTCTCCAGCAGCTGCAGTTAAACTTCCCTCTTTAATGCCAATAGTACCTACGGATAAATCGGGGTAGACATGTACTCCCAAAATATAGGTTAAACCATTAGTTGCTCCATCCTTAATCATCCATCTTGCTCCACTCGCAATTTCTTCAGCAGGCTGAAAAATTATCCTAGTCCCAAAATTTAGTTTTAAATCCTTAATAATTTTTGCCACACCCAATCCAATCGAGATATGTAAATCGTGACCACAGGCATGCATAACTCCATCTACTTTTGAAGAAAAACTTAATTTTGTTTCCTCAAATATTGGCAAAGCATCCATATCCACTCTTAAACCTATAATACCTTTATCTAGAGGGCCAAAATCAGCTATAACTCCAGTCCTACCTATAGATTCTCTAACATTCCAACCAATATCTTTTAAAAAACCACTGATCAAGATCGCTGTTTGATTTTCAAGTCCACTTAATTCGGGATGTTCATGGATATGTCTTCTTAAGTTAATGAGTTCATCATTAAACGAATCAATTTTTTTATGTAACTGATCTCTATTCATTAGTTATTTTAAATCGATAAAATTCATTAAATCTTTAATTGGTTTTGGAGGCCATCTTCTTATTTTTTTTAACCATTCTTCATCACTATATCTAGGATCTAATTCAGTTACCGCTATCCAATTACTCTCTGCTTTACCAGCTTCACCATTAGACCAATTCAAAGCTGTTAAAGCTGCCCTAGCATCTGCAAAAGTTGGATAACGTCTAATTAACTTTATTAATTCTTTTTCAGCTTCATCAATATTTCCCAACTGGAAATCTGCTAATGCCAAACTTGACCTAGCCATGGCAAATCCTGGATTATATAAAGCAGCTTTTGAGAATAAATCTCTTGCTTTATCCCAATGAGATGTAGATCCTTCGACGTTAGCTAAATTATATAATGCAGAGAAATTCTTACTATCTATGGAAATAACGAACATATAATCCTTTTTCGCTTGCGACCATAAACCCAATGCTTCCTCAGCTATCCCCCTGTTAATATAAGGATCTATTTCACTAGGATTCAAGCTTATTGACTTATTTTGGTCATCTATTGATCCCTTAAAATCTCCTACAACAAGTCTTACATTTCCTCTATTGCTAAAAGCTGCAGCATCATCAGGATAAGAATCGAGATATTGATTCCATTCTTGTAAAGCGAGATTAAATTTTCCGCCTGAACTAAGATCTAACGCATTTTTAAACAAATCCTCTCTCAAAGATAATGAATAACATGGTGCAATATAAAAAATATTGAAAAAAATAAAAATTAATAAAAAACAAACCTTAACTTTTTTAAAAGTTATCATCTTTTGAATCAATGTACTTTTTTCCTAAAGCAGTAAGCAATCTTCCTCGAGGAGTTCTCTTGATAAAACCGATTTTAATGAGATATGGCTCAACTACAAATTCTAACATTGAAGAATCATCGCCCAACCCAGATGCAATTGAATCAAGACCAGTTGGAATATTATTGTTTTGATTAAGAAAAGATAAATAGTGTCTATCTAAAGAATCCAATCCTTTTTCGTCTATTTGGTAAGAATTTAAAGCTTTTTTTATTAAATTCACTGAGATAATATTAGTTTTCATAACAACTTGAGCATAATCTCTAATTCGTCTTAATAATCTTAAAGCAATTCTTGGAGTCCCTCGAGAAATCTTTGCTAAATCATAAGATGCTTCATCTTCTAAATGGAGGTTTATTAATCGGGAGAAATTAACAATAATTTGTTTTAATTCATCACATGTATAGAATTCAATTTTCTGAGATATCCCAAATCTATCTTTTAGAGGTGCACTAATTGAGGCTAATTTAGTTGTCGCGCCAATCAGAGTAAACCTAGGAAGATTAATTGTTCTGCAACGGGCTCCTCTATTAGCTCCCATAGTTAAGTCAAGTCTAAAATCCTCCATTGCAGAATATAACAACTCTTCAGTTAACCTATTTAAGCGATGTATTTCATCGATAAATAAAACTTCACCTTCTTTTAATCCAAGAAGTAAACCTACAATATCTCTAGGTCTTTCAATTGCTGGTGCAGTCGCAATCCTACATTTTGTATTCAATTCGTGGGCTATCAAAAAAGCAAGAGTAGTCTTACCTAGACCAGGCTGTCCATGTAAAAGGGTATGCTCCAAAGGTTCTTTTCTAATAATTGAAGCATCTATAGCTATCCTTAAAGAAGATTTAAGTTGTTCTTGGCCAATAAATTCTTTTAAATTTAGAGGCCTGGCTAAGTTCAAATTATTATTTCTCTTTTCTTCTGGAATGTTTTTTGAATCAACTAGCCTTAGTTCTTTTTTACGAAAAGAAAAGTCACTATCGCCTATATTGGAAGAAATTATTGCCATAATGAAAGGTTAATTGCAATTGTTCTGAGTAGAAAGATTTTTTACAACTAAAATGGCAAAAAATTCAAACAAAGTTAAAAAAAATACTAATAAAGCAAATAATTTTAAACTTCTAGCTGATAATAGATATGCAAAATTTCAATATGCAATATCTGAAACAATCGAAGCTGGAATTGAGCTTTTAGGGACTGAAGTAAAGTCCATTAGAAACGGAAACGCAAATTTAAGAGACGGATACTGTTCATTCAGAGATGGTGAGATCTTATTATTAAATGTTCACATTTCACCACATAAAAATGTTGGGTCTTTCTTTAATCATGATCCACTAAGAAATAGAAAGTTGCTACTACATAAAAAAGAAATAATGAAAATAAAATCTAATACTGAAAAAAAAGGAATGACTATTGTTCCATTATCTCTTTATTTAAAAGGCTCATGGATAAAACTAACTATTGGAGTTGGTAAAGGGAAAAAATTACATGACAAACGACAAGATGAAAAGCATAAAAGCATAAAAAAAGAAATCAACTCTGCACTAAAAAGATAAAAGATTAGGCAGAATTATTGAAAATATCAATCTAAACTTACTGAACTTGGAGGTGGAGAAGGATCTGGATCTGCAATTAACATATGCTGCAGTACAGTTTCTGGCCTCTCGCTATCTCTCCAACGAATTTTGTATGCAGGCATTTTTGTACCCCTACTTGTAGTTTGCTCTACTGGTTCAATAACCCATCCTCTTCTTGATCGGCCTTGAGGATTTCTTTTTACTACTGCATCCGCGTGTTTGAAACGGAAACCAACACGTTCACCACTCATTTAAAAAATTTCGTATTGGATTAATTTAACTATTTTACTTCATTCGAGGGTAATTTTTCACTTTTTTTGGAAGTTATTTCTGGTTTTAACAATGGGAAAGGGATTACATCTCTTATCGATGCACTATTAGTAATTAACATAATTAGCCTATCAATGCCTATACCTAATCCTCCCGTAGGCGGCATGCCAATCTCTAAAGCATTCAGAAAATCTTCATCTATACAGTGAGCCTCAAGATCTCCTTCATCTCTAAGAGATTGCTGTAATTGCATTCTTTCTCTTTGATCTACTGGATCTATCAACTCACTAAACGCATTTGCCAGTTCTCGACCAACAATGAATAATTCAAATCTCTGAACTATTTCTTTATTATCAGGATGAGGCCTAGCTAGAGGAGAAATTTCAACAGGATAATCAATAACAAAAGTTGGTTCTATAAGTTTTGATTCTACTTTTTGCTCGAAGACCTCGTTCAAAAGTCTTCCCATAGTATTTACTTTATTAGAACAATCAACATTGATATTTTTAACGGCTTTTTTTGCTGCTAGAAAGTCTCCGCTGAAAGAATCAAAATCAATCCCAGTATATTTTTTGACAATAGCTTTCATGGATATTCTTGACCAAGGCTTAGAAAAATCAATTTCTTTATTTTGATAATTTATAATTAAAGACCCACATGCATCAGCTACGATGGCTTTAATCAATTCTTCAGTTAAATTCATCATATCTACATAATCAGAATAAGCTTCATAAATTTCAACTGAAGTGAACTCTGGATTATGCCTTGTACTTATCCCCTCATTACGGAAGATCCTTCCCAATTCATATACTTTCTCAAAACCTCCAACAACCATTCTCTTTAAATGTAATTCTGTAGCTATTCTTAAATACAACGGAATATCTAACGTATTGTGATGAGTTATAAATGGTCTTGCTTCAGCACCACCAGCTTCAGATTGCAGAATTGGAGTCTCTATCTCTAAAAAATTTCTATTATCTAGCCATTTTCTTATAAAACTTATACATTTCGCTCTGGTTTTAAATACATTTTTAGAGTGAGGATTTACTATTAAATCTAAATAACGTTGTCTATATCTTTTTTCAATATCAGTCAATCCATGCCATTTATCTGGGAGAGGTTGTAATGATTTGGATAACATTTCCCATTTTTCTACTTTAATTGAAAGCTCACCTTTATTAGTTTTTTTAATAGTTCCATAGACGCCTATCCAATCACCAATATCAACTATTTCCTTGAGATCTTCAAAAGAAAGTAATTTTTGTTTTTCTAAATTGAAATTTATAATCCTTTTATCTAGATAAAGCTGAATCTGACCTTCTTGATCGCTTATTGTGAAAAAAGCAATTTTACCCATTACCCTTTTTGCCAGAACTCTACCAGCAATAGAAACACTGAAGTCTTCCTCTTGACCATTTTCTAGATAATCAAATTTTTGAATAAGAAAACTGGTAGTATGTGATACCTTAAAGCTCTGTGCGTAAGAAGCAAATCCTTTATTAATGAGTGAACTAGCTTTTTGTAAGCGCGCTTCTTTTATTTCAGACAAAGTTTATTTTAATTTATTTGTTGTATTTAATAAAATTATCAGACTATTGCTTAACTTGCCAAAGATGTTGCTGTTTCGCCAACTCTCTGAGATGCGTAACCAATCCCTCTAACAGTTAATATTAATTCTGGATTTCTTGGATCTGGTTCCAATTTACCTCTAAGCCTTGCAACATATACATCTACAACTCTTAAATCTGCCGCTCTACGAGGAGGATAGCCCCACAGCTGTTCCAAAATTTCTGCTCGAGGAACAACCTTACCAGGTTCGTCAAATAATAACTCTAAGAGACTAAATTCAGTATAAGTCAGACTAATTCTATCTCCAGCTCGAGAAACTTGTCTGCGATTAGTATCAACAACTAAACTTCCAAATTTCATAACTCCTTTTCCTGAAGGAACTTCTTTGGTTTCAGTAACCGATACAGTTGGGCCCATTCTTCTCAAAATTGTAGCTATTCTGGCCTCTAACTCTTTTGGGCTAAATGGTTTAGATAAGTAATCATCAGCTCCTAAATCCAAACCAGCAACTCTCTCTGAAATTGCTTCTAGAGCGGTTAAGAATATTATTGGTACAACTGACTCAGCTCTAATTCTTCTACAAACAGCGAATCCATCCATTTTTGGAAGCATAACATCAAGAACTATTAAGTCAGGGGAATCCCTGTGGAAAGATTCAAGAGCTTCTTCGCCGTTAGTGGCTGAATAAACTTGATATCCAGCTAGTTGAAGCCTCGTAACTAATACCTTCAAAACTGCTGGTTCATCATCAACAACTAAAATTCTTGCTTTTGACATAGTAAAAATGATTTCTCGACATTTCAAAGCAAAGAACTATTGCATTGAATATTTATTCTAACAATTAAAAATATAACATTACGAACCCTCAAAGAGATATATCATAGGTTTAAAAAAATTTTAAATAATTTGAAGATATAAATTTTTTAAAGCACTTTTTACTTCTTGACAAAATTTATTACCACAATTTTCTTCTTGAAAATTTAAACATCCTTAAGAGTTGAGAGCAAATAAAGGGAGCAAACAAACCTGTCAAAAAAACTTCAGCTAAGATATTTTTAACACCGGGAATAAACATGAAAAAATTACCATCTAAAAAATTGCTAAACAAAATTTGTGCAAGATAAAGTGTACTGCATAACAAACTTCCAAAAGAACAAATTAAACCATACCTAAAATGTCCCACCAAAATATCACTATGTGATTTAATTCTCCCAAAGAAAAATCCACAAAATATTAGGCCTGGAATTTGAGAAAAATTATTATCTAAAGTTAGAGAATCCAAAATTAGACCTAAAAACAAACCAAACACTAATCCATTAATTGATCCATTAATCATTGCCCAAGGCAATAACCAAAATAATGGCCAATAAGGCTGAACTCCTAAAAATCCAAGCCAACCAGGATGCCACAAAAAAATAATTGGGATAAAAATAAAACTTATGATGGATAATTTTTTGGTTAAAAATTTATTCATTAAATATTTAATTTCAAAATTTGCACCCAATCAATTAAGTGAGGTTTTGCCAAAAGTAAAATTTTTGCCGTTTTTTTTGATTGGGATGTCTCATCTATAGATTTGACAATCCCAATGGGGATATTTGGAGGTAATAAAGAACTTGCAGGAGAAGATGATACAAAATCTCCGACTTTTATATCAGCCTCTTTTGAATAAAGTATTAAGCTAGGGTGATCATCTCCTGAACCAACCAGTAATCCATTAATTTGACTTCTATCAATCCATACACCTAATTTACTTTCTGGTGAAGTTAATAATGTTACCGACGAAGTAAAAAAAGAAGTATTGTTTACTCTTCCTAATAATCCTCCTGGTCCAGTGACAGTACTACCAATTTCCACTCCATCATTTGAACCTTTGTTTAAAATTATTTGTCTCCACCAACCTCCTGTTTTTCTCGAAATAACTGCAGCTGAAATATTATCATTGTTGGATGATTGTTGAAGAGATAAGATTTCCCGCAATCTTATATTATCCTTGTTCAGAAGATTTATTTTTAATAAAGATTCTTGATTGATGCTCTTAAGAATAACTTCTTTTTGAAATTGACCAGGCCAAAAAGGCCTAGAAATAAAGTAAAAAAAATCTTTATATAAAGATCCTTTTGAAATCCTTACAAAGACTAAAAATAAAAAAATTCCTAAAAATATCCAAATTTTCTTTTTATGCCACCAACGACTAGAAGAAATTCGTCGGATATTTAACATATTTTTAGTCTCTTATCGCGTTCCTTATAAAGTCTGGAGTATCAACAACTCTTTTAAGTTTTTTAAAATCATCAAGAACTTCCCCACAACCATTAACTACACAAAGCAGGGGATTTTCTGCTATGTGAGTAAAAATTCCCGTTTCATCGCTCAATAAATCATTAATGCCTCTAACTAAAGCTCCACCACCTGCAAGCATAATCCCTCTATCAACAATATCAGCGGCAAGTTCAGGAGGAGTTCGCTCTAAAGTTCTTTTTACAGCTTCAACTATTTTGCTCAGTGTTTCAGCCATAGCTTCTCTAATTTCTCCTGAAGTTAAAGTGACTGACCTAGGAAGACCAGATAACAGATGTAAACCTCTCACCTCTAAAGTAGTTTTATCAAATTCATCATCTGGAAATGCAGAACCAATCTTGATCTTAATATCTTCTGCAGTTCTCTCTCCAACAACTAAATTATGAACTTTTTTAAGGTATAAGGCAATTGATTCATTTATTTCGTCGCCAGCTATTCGTACAGATTCGCTTAATACAGTTCCTCCCAAACTTAATACTGCAACCTCAGTAGTTCCACCACCAATATCAACAATCATAGTACCAATTGGCTCAGTTACTGGTAATGATGCACCTATTGCTGCTGCAACAGGTTCATCTATCAAGTGAACTTCTCTAGCTCCTGCTAATCCAGCTTCTCTAACTGCTCTTCGCTCGACACTTGTAACTCCACTTGGAATACCAATAACTATTCTTGGGGCAACTATACCCTTGCCTTCGTTACATTTTTGAATAAATGTTTTAATCATTTGCTCCGCAGCATCAAAATCTGCAATAACACCATCTCTAAGCGGTCTTACGGCTCTAATATTGCCAGGCGTTCTTCCAAGCATTAACTTTGCTTCTTTACCAACAGCCAATGGAATCCCTTCCTCTAAATCCATAGCTACTACAGAAGGTTCTTGTAAAACAACGCCCTTACCTGATACGTGTATAAGAGTGTTGGCCGTCCCCAAATCTATGCCAATATCTCTAGAAAATTTTAATCTGTTAAAAATCACAATAGAAATTCTTTTTTATAAATAATATATCTATTTTTTGTTAAGCTTTCATAATTCTCTTGTTTAGTTATGAATAGCACGCAAAACTTTGAGCAGAACCTAAAAATATGAGTAGTATAAAAAGAAAAAAATTATGGAAATTAACACTATTAACCTGGTTGGCAGAGCCGGTAGAGAACCTGATGTCAGATATTTTGAATCTGGAAGTATCGTAGCTAACTTCACTCTTGCAGTTAACCGAAGAAGTAGAGATGAGGAGCCTGACTGGTTTAATTTAGAAATATGGGGCAAGCAGGCGCAAATAGCAGCGGATTATGTTAAAAAGGGATCTTTAATTGGAATCACAGGAAGCTTTAAAATTGATAGTTGGAAAGATAAAAATACTGGGGAAGATAGATACAAGCCAGTTGTTAGGGTAGACAGGTTAAACTTACTAAGTTCCCGAAAAGATTCTGAAAATAACCAATATTCTAGTAATAGTAACTCTAGTGAAATCCCATTTTAAGCTCTATTTTTTTTAAAAAATCTAATAAGTATTCTTATAAAAAAATATAAGAAAATTAAAATTAAAATTGGCTTTACAACATATTTGATTTGATCTAAATAGGTTTCAATGATTGAATAATTTTCGCCAAACAAATAACCTGCATAAGTGAGCAGTGCTACCCATATCAAGCTCCCAAATGTAGTCCAAATCAGAAATTTTCTCAATGGCATAAGTTCTATGCCAGCGGGAACTGAAATCAAAGTTCTTATACCTGGTACTAATCGACCCCAAAAAACTAAAGAGACCCCGTACTTATCAAACCATTTTTTACTTTTACTTAAATCATTGGAAGAAATACCCAGATATTTTCCTTGTTTATCTAGAAAATTTGAAAGTCTTTTTTCATTTACTAATCTTCCTAAATAATACCAAGGCAATGATCCTAAAATAGTTCCAAACGATCCCCAAAAAACTAAAATATAGAAATTTAATTTTTGTTGATAAACGAAAAATCCTCCCAAGGGCATAATAATTTCCGAGGGTATTGGAGGTATTATATTTTCTAGAAACATAGCCAGACAAATAGTGAGGTATGCAATTATTGAATTCTTTTCAACAGCCAAACTAATGTAGTCTGGGATTGAAGTAAGAAAATTTACAAAAATTAGACTCAAACTTAATATCTATAAAGCTCTGGTTTATAAGGTCCCTCAATAGAAACATTAATATAGTCAGCTTGTTCCTTAGTTAATTTTGTTAATTTTGCGCCAATTTTATCAAGGTGTAATCTAGCCACCATCTCATCTAAATGTTTTGGTAAAACATAAACCTCTCTAGCATATTTTTCAGACTTATTAAAAAGTTCAATTTGAGCTAAAACTTGATTAGTAAATGAATTACTCATAACAAAACTTGGATGTCCAGTAGCACAACCCAAGTTCACTAATCTACCTTCAGCTAAAAGGATTATTTTATTGCCACTCGGTAAAGTTATGTGATCAACCTGCGGCTTAATATTTTCCCATGGATAATCTTTCAATGAAGCCACATCAATTTCATTATCGAAATGACCAATATTACAAACTATGGCCTCATTTTTCATCTTGACAAGATTTTCGCTTGTTATTACCTGATAGTTCCCAGTTGCCGTAACAAATATATCTATATCTTCCACAACATCGTCCAGTGTAACAACACTAAAACCTTCCATTGCCGCTTGAAGAGCACAAATTGGATCAACTTCAGCAACTTTTACAATTGCACCAAGTCCTCTTAAAGACTGTGCTGAGCCTTTACCTACATCTCCAAAACCCATTACTAAAGCAACCTTTCCAGCAATCATCACGTCAGTAGCACGCTTTATGCTGTCAACAAGAGATTCTCGGCAGCCATATAAATTATCAAATTTGCTCTTAGTTACTGAATCATTAACGTTAATAGCAGGGAAAGGTAAAGCATTTTGCTTTTGAAGTTGATAAAGTCTTGCAACTCCCGTTGTAGTTTCTTCAGTGACACCGATAATATTTTTCTTAATTCTAGAATAAAAGTTACTATCGTTTTCTAGCTTAGATTTTATTGATTGGAATAAGGCAATTTCTTCTTCATTTCCAGGATTATCTAAAACAGATAAATCTTTTTCAGCTTTACTGCCAAGTATCAATAAACCAGTAGCATCTCCCCCATCATCAAGAATCATATTCGGAGAGTCGGAGCCCCAATCAAGAATGTAGTGAGTATATTGCCAATATTCATAAAGAGTCTCACCTTTTTTTGCGTATACAGAAATTCCTTGATTAGCTATGGCTGCAGCCGCATGATCTTGAGTTGAAAAAATATTGCATGAAGCCCATTTCACTTCTGCGCCTAAATCAACAAGAGTTTCTATTAATACTGCTGTCTGAATAGTCATATGAAGGCTTCCAGCTATTTTTGCACCTTTTAGTGGCTTTTCAGATTGATATTTATCTCTAAGCGCCATTAATCCTGGCATTTCTGTTTCAGCAATTTTAATTTCTTTACGCCCAAAATCTGATAAAGAGATGTCAGCAATTACGTAATTGGGTGTAGAGGTATTAACTGAATTTGCGATAACCATATTTAGTAAAGACTTTTCTATTAAACTATAAATGATTTTTGTGTAATTTTGTGTTTATTGAAAATTTAAAAGAGACTTTAAATTTAGGGAAAAAACTGTCACACAAATTAAATCCCCAATCAATTGTTTTATTACAGGGTCCAATTGGAGCTGGGAAAACTTCATTTGTTCAAGGGATTGCTAAAGGCTTATCAATCTGTGAGGAAATTACAAGCCCTACATTTGCTTTATCGCATCACTATAACTCCGGAAAAATACCACTAATTCACCTTGATTTATATAGGTTAGACAATGTTTCTTCAGCAAGAGAAGTTTTTTTTTCAGAAGAAGAGGAAGCTATACAAAGGCAAGCTATTTTAATTATTGAATGGCCAGAATTAATTGAACCAGTTATAGATAATTTCTGGAAAATAGAAATTAGTTACGCAAAAAATTATGGAAGAAACTATTTGATAAAAGATCCTAAAAGTTCATTAACTTTTTCATAATATGGCTGTTGCTCGATAGCGCCTTCACCAAGACAAGTTAATAATCCACAAACACCTGCGAACTTAACACAATCTTCTATCTCTAGTTTATTTGAAGGATAGCCAGAAGAAATAAATTTTGAAATTAAGCCAGCCAGAAAAGAATCACCTGCTCCAGTTGTATCAACAATTTTTTGTGAAGTAGGGGTTTCGGTGATTCCCTGCAATCCATTGATGTACCAAGAAACGGGATTTTTACCATCTGTGATTATGACATCTGGTTGTTTTAACAATTGTTGAGATATAAGCAAAGGATTTTCATGCTCAAAAAACAAAGTCGCTTCTTCTTTAGCAAGTTTTAAAACATGAGCATGATTTAGAAAATTTTTAATTATGTTAACTCTTTGATCTTTGCTAATTTTTGATGAAAAACTTGAATGATCCCAAAAAACTTCTCTCCAATTCAAATCAATAACTACTTGAACTTCCAATTTTTTAGCCTGTTCAAAAAGGAAAAAAATAGTCTCTGCTGATATTGGAGATGATAATAAGATCGTTCCTGTAACCAAATATTTTGTTTCTAAAAAAGTTTTCTCCAAATTTAAAATTTCTTTTTCGATCAATTTCTTGCTTAGAACTTCGTCTGCAAAGCATGAATGAGAACCTTCCTCAAAGCCTGAAAAAAAACGATCTCCAAATTGATCTCTATCTACATTAACCACGCGAGTAGATGAATCATTATCTAACTGCAAGAAATCTAAATTAACGTCTAATTTACTAAATTGCTTAATAAATTTTTTTCCATAATCATCACTACCCAAACTTCCTATAAATGTTGAATCTATTTTTAATTTTCTTAATGCACAAGCAACATTAGCCGGTGCACCTCCCAAAAAATCTGTAAATCCTTGATTTGATTTATTTCTGATTCTATCTATTAAAGCCTCTCCAATGCATATGACCTTTTTCCTTTTCATAAAATGAACGCTTTTTCTTTACTAAGAATAATTTATTTAAAAACGAATAATTTTTTTTTGAATTAAAGTTTAATTAAAATAATATGCATTGTGTTTTCAAATAAATCTAAAACTTGGAAGTGGAAAAATTGGGAAATTTCTTGGTCTTTATCAAAAAATAGTACTTCTGAAAAAAATATTAATATTTTATTAGTTCATGGATTTGGGGCATCAAAAAACCACTGGAGACACAATCAAGATTTTCTAGGTAAATTTTCTAACTGCTACGCAATTGACTTATTGGGATTTGGAAATAGCAGTCAGCCTAGTGCTTTATTAAATTACGAACCTGATAAAAAAAACTCAATTAAATATTCATTTGACTTGTGGGGTAATCAAATATCAACATTTTGTGCAGAGGTAATAAAATCTCCCGTTTACTTGATAGGAAATTCAATTGGTGGTGTTATCGCATTGAAAGCTGCTGAAATCCTCAAAGACAATTGCAAAGGGGTTATTTTAATCGATTGCGCACAAAGAACTATGGATGATAAACGATTAAAACAAAGCGATATCTTAATGAATCTACTGAGACCCGTCCTTAAAACGATAGTTAGACAAAGAGTAATTAGTAATACACTTTTTACAAGGGCTGCGAATCCAAAAGTTATAAAGAAAATACTTGAACAAGCCTATCCTTCAGGAAAAAATATCGATGAAGAATTAATTGAAATACTTTACAAACCATCTCAAAGAAAAAACTCTAAAGAAGCATTTCGTGGTTTTATAAACTTATTTGATGACTATCTTGCTACTGACCTTTTCGATAAGTTTGATGCTCCTATCCAATTGATTTGGGGAGAAAAAGATCCTTGGGAATCGTTAAATGAAGCAAGAGAGTGGAAGCAAAAATTCAGGAATATTAAAAGATTAGATATTATTCATGGGGCTGGTCATTGTCCTCATGATGAAGAACCTGAAAAAACAAATAAGTTAATAAATGAATTTATTCAAGAAACAAAGTAAGCTTCTACATTATCACTAAGTCTTCTCAAGCCTCTTAAACCATCACGTTCTAGATTTCTTACTCGATCTCTACTTATTCCTAGGACCCTTCCTATGCCTGTAAGAGACATAGGCTCGTCACCATCCATACCGTATCTCATTCTTAAAACTCTACATTGCAGATCAGGTAATTGATGTAAAAGAGAATGCAGATCACCTCTCATACAATCCATCTCTATTTGTTCGTCTGGCAAATCCTCGCCCCCTGCCAATAAATCTAGTAAAACAGTATCTTCACCATCACCTACTTTGGTTTCAAGACTAACTGGCTGGCCAGCTTTGCACATTAAATCTTTAACGTCATCTTCTGGAAGCTCTACGTATTTCGCAAGTTCACTTACAGTTGGCGTTCTAGACATTTCTTGACTGAGCTCTCTTTGACCCTTTTTTAACTTATTCAACATTTCTGTTATGTGAATAGGCAGCCTAATCGCCCGACTCTTTTCAGCTATTGCTCTCGTAATACCTTGTCTAATCCACCAATATGCATATGTTGAAAATTTGTAGCCTCTGGCTGGATCAAATTTTTCAACTCCTCTAACAAGTCCTATAGTTCCCTCCTGAATTAAATCTAAAAGTTCCATATTCCTTTTTGTATATTTTTTTGCAACGCTTACTACCAATCTTAAATTTGCTGCAACCATTCTTTCTTTAGCTCTCTGTCCCGCTCTCAATCTTTTTTTTATTATGGAAGTAGACAAGTTTAATTTGTTCGATAATTCATCAATACTGGGTTTATCTCCTGTTAATTCGATAATTTCTAATTCTGCTCTTTCAACTTG
>CACAST010000013.1 GCA_902535185.1 uncultured Prochlorococcus sp. | reverse complement strand
TTCCCTGGACAGGGTTCGCAAAAAATTGGAATGGCAAAACAAATTGAAAAATTGCCAAATGCAAAAGAGAGGTTTAATTATGCATCTGAGATATTTGAAAGAAATTTATTTGAAATTTGTGAGTTAAATACAAAACCAACAAACCCTCTTATTGATTTAAATAACACAAGAAATACACAAATATGTCTTTTTTTGGTTGAATCAATTTTATTAGATGCCTTGAAAAAGGATGGTTTTAAACCCACTTATGTTGCTGGACATAGTCTAGGAGAAATCACTGCACTATATTGTGCGGATGTTTTTTCATTCGAAGATTGTGTTTCTCTAATAAAAGAAAGGTCTCAATTAATGGTAAATGCTGGGAAAGGATCTATGGCAGCAGTAATTGGTTTTGATAGAAATCAACTTGATCTATTAGTACAAAAAATTGATGATATTGTGATTGCTAATGATAATAGTTCTTCCCAAGTTGTCTTATCCGGATCTGCTGAAGCATTAGATGATTTATCGAGAGAAATTTCTTGTAAAAGATTCTTGAAATTAAATGTTTCAGGTGCATTTCATTCCCCATTTATGAATGAACCTTCATCAAAATTTTCTGAGTATTTAAAACAGATTAAATTCCATAATCCCTCTTTCCCAGTCATAAGCAATTACGAACCTTCACTTTGTAGTGATCCCAACGAGCTCAAAATTAGATTAGAAAAGCAAATGTGTAATGGTGTAAGGTGGCGAGAAACTATGGATTTAATGGCAAAAGATACTGATCTTCACATTGTTGAAATTGGCCCTTCTAATGTACTAAGCGGTTTAGGAAAAAGACATCTTAAAGATATAAAAATTTCTCAAGTTTCATCATCTGATCAAATATCATATTAATCTTTATGAAAAATGATGTTTTTCAAAAATTAATCTATCAATTAGTAAGCAAACTTTTAGTATTTCCAATTTATAAATTTGTATTTAGAGGTTGTTTAATAGGTAGAGAAAATATTCCGCAAAAAGATTCTTTTATAGTTGTTTCCAATCATGGTTCTTTGCTTGACCCTCCTTTGTTAGGACATGCTCTTGGACGTAATATATCCTTTATGGCTAAGGCAGAACTTTTTAAAGTTCCTTTTCTTGGCTTTATTATTAAGGCTTGTGGAGCGTATCCTGTAAGAAGAGGAATTGCGGATAAAAATACAATTAAAACAGCATGTAAGAAATTATCAAATGATAATTGTATTGGAATTTTTATTGATGGTACTCGTCAAAAAAATGGTCGAGTGAATAAGCCCAAACAAGGAGCAGCATTATTAGCTTTTAAAAATCAAAAATTATTATTGCCTGTTGCAATAGTTAATTCAAATAGGGTAATGAGATTTAAATTCTGTATTCCTTTATTTTCAAAAATAGTTATTAAAGTTGGAAAACCTTTGCAACCTCCACAAAGTTCATCAAGAGATAATCTAAATTCTGTAACAATGCGCCTTCAAGATGAAATTAATTATTTGATTGGATGAATATTTAGTTAATTGGAGAAATAGGGTAAAGAGGTAAAACTTTTTTCCAGGAATCTTCATTTAAATTTAAAAAATTTTTATTAGACAAATCTAATAGTTCTCTTAAATCTTCTTTAGCATCATAATTAGCCTCAAAAAAAAGTTCTTTTCTATCAAGTTCTCCGATAACTTTTGGTAAAACTTTTTCTCGAATGACTAGATCAGAGGGATTTTTTTCGTTATGACAAATTTCATATTTACCAGCAATAACACCCTTTCGTTTTAATTTTTTGTAAATCCAGAATGATTTTTTGTTTATAAAGATATTATTTTTTGATGCAATTCTTTTTGCCATTATTTCAAATGAACTAAAACTGTCTAGAGGACAATTTATTTGTTGTGAGATAGTTCTTGCTAAAACTACAATAAGTCGTGAGGCATTAAAATTTGCAGGCCCTACACTGACAGATAACTTATTTATTTTTTGTAAATTTTCTTTGGGAATGAATTTGTTAAGATCATTTATTAAATTGTTGCAAAGGTCATTATCAAATTTTTTGATGAATAATTCATCAGATTCAGAGTTATTGTTTTTTCTATAACCAAAGCCAAAAGAACTATCTGTGCTGTAGATCACTAATATAGGGTAATTTTCTCTTTGTTTTAGTTTATTTGTCATCTATTACCTTTAAACAGGTAATTCCATGCCAGGATTACATTTAGCCCATTTACCAAATTCATTTTCAAAACTTTCACAAGATTGGACATCCCAATCAGTTTTATAATCACCATTATTATCTTTAACTATACTGACATGGATGGATGGTTTTTTTGCCTTAAAATCAGGTAGATCACAAATGTGATCAACACCATGATTATTTTCAACATCATGATATGTGATACATCTATCAACCCATTTACAGTTGATGCAAATGCACATAATAAATAAAAAAATGAAATATAACTTTCTCACAGATCATACACTAATTATTGATGAATTAGAAACAAATATAAAATTTCATAATTTGAATTTTATATTAGGTTTTTTACCTAAAGGATCATTTTTGGTTGGTGGTTATATAAGGGATATTATTTTGGGAAGAAAAACTGAAAAGTTAGATGTTGATATTGTGGTACCTTCAAATGCAATTCAAATTGGTAAAAAGATTGCAGAAAATATTGAATCAAAATTTATAATTTTAGATGAAAAAAGAGAAGTAATAAGAATTTTTCTCAATAATATTGATATTGATATTGCTAATCAGGTTTCATCTACGGTAGAAGGAGATTTGTTTTCTAGAGACTTTTCGATTAACTCAATTGCTTTTTTATTAGATAAGAAATGTTTGTTAGATCCATTAAATGGTCTTAAAGATCTAGAGATTTCTTTGCTTAGAAGTCATTCTGAAAAAAATTTACTGAATGATCCTTTGCGAATATTAAGATGTTTTCGATTTGTTTCAGAATTGAATTTTAAAATTGATCTTAATTTAATTACTTTTATAAAAAAAAATAAAGTGAAATTATATATTGCTGCTAAAGAGAGAATTAATTATGAAATACAGAAAATAGTAAATGGAGCTAATGCTTTTGATGCAGTATTGCTGATAAAAAAATTAAATATATTTGGTATTGATAATTTATCTGAAGATTCTTTTTTTTTGGATTTAGAGAAAATTAATTATGCAGAACTTAATCAGGAAGAAAAAGAAAAGTTTTTACCATCATTTTTTATTGCTCAAATTTTAGATGTTGTATCTCTAGAGAAACTTAAATTTAGTAAAGCTGAAATTTCAAAAATTAAGTTATTACGAAAATGGCATTTTTTGTTGGAGAAAAAAAATATCGCTCAATTAACTGAAGCAGAAAGATTTTTACTTCATAAAGAATTAGAGAGGTTTCTTCCATTATTTATTTTTTATTTACCTCAAAACTTACGATTAGATTGGCTTCATAGATGGCGTGACAACAATGATAAATTATTTCATCCTTCAAACTTACTTAATGGTGATGTAATTAAAAAAAATTTAAAAATAAAGGATGGGCCTATCTTAGGAGAGCTTTTACAGTATCTTTCTAAAGAACTTGCCTATAAAAGATTGAATAATTTTGATGAAGCTATATATAAAGCAAAGCGATGGATTGAACAAAATGCGCCAAAATGTGATTAAATACACATAGCTTAGTTTTGTTTAGAAGTTCAGACTTCAAAATCATTTTTAAAAATTTATGAGCATTCGCATTTACGTTGGCAACTTACCACAAGGATTTAATCCAAAAGAATTTGATACACTTTTAAAGTCAGTTTCTGATTCGATCAGATTTAAAGCAGTTTTAGATAAGGAAACTAAGGAATGCAGGGGTTTTGGTTTTGCGACAACTAATAATGAAGATAATGCTAATTTATTAATTCAAAAGTTAAATGGTTTTGAATTTAATGGTTCTAAATTAAGAGTAGAGCTATCAGAAAAGAAAGATTCTGCTTTGAACAAAAGAAATAGTGGAAAATTAAACAAGGATAAAAAAAGGAAAGACTTTAAGAAAATTGTTCATAGTGATGCACCCAACCTAGAAGCTCCTGATCCAAGATGGGCTGGAGAATTATCTAAATTAAAAGATTTGTTGGCTAATCAGAAGACTCCTGCTTAGTTATTTAATTCGGGAAATTAAAAATGATATTGGAATTTCAAGAGCTTTTACTGAATTTTTTACAAAAGCTCTATTATTAAAGACATCATAGTCTAGCCTTTCTATAGAATCTAATATTCCTCTATAAAGACGTAAGGATGTCCAAACAGGCCATCTTGCGTCAGAAGATAACCATTTGATTCCATCTTCAGATTTCTGGAACCAATCACGAGCTCTAGTTAATTGAAAGTTCATAAGTGCTTTCCATTGTTTGTTAATTTCACCTTTTAAAAGTTTTTCTTCAGAATAATTAAATTTTTCAATATCTTCTTGAGGAAGATAAATTCTCCCTCTTTGTCTATCTTCGCCGACATCTCTTAATATATTTGTTAATTGATTAGCTATACCTAAAGCTATAGCGGCTTCTGAGGGGTCAGGTTTTGCACTCCACGGGGCTGATGTATAAGCGCTGTCAATTCCCATGACATTCTGAGTCATCAAACCAACTGTCCCTGCGACTCTATAACAATACAGTTTTAATTCATCAAAATCTTTGTATCTAAATTTATTAAGATCCATTCTCTGGCCATCTATCATGTCTAGATAAGGTTGAATACTTTGTGGATATTTTTCGATGGTGTCTAGAAGAACGGCATCTAATTCCGATTTAATTTTACCTTTAAATACGTTTTTTGTATTTTCTTCCCATGCATTTAAATTTTCAGCAAGTTCATCTTGCGATTTAGTTGAAGCCTCTAAGCTATCCATTATTTCATCTGTTCTTCTACACCAAACATAAATAGCCCAAATAGCTTTTCTTTTCTCTAAAGGTAGCAGAAGCGTTCCCAAGTAAAAGGTTTTAGCCCATTTTTGGGTTTCTTTTCGGCATATCTCGTATGCTTGTTCTAGTTGAGAAATTGAATTTTTCAAAAAGTTTTAGATGAATTTTTAAATTACTGAAATGTAAATCTCATGAAGAAACATTTTGAGGAGTTTTGGAATACTCTTTATTGATTGATTCCGCGCATAATTTACCACTTAAAACAGCTCCTTCCATAGATGCTAAATATTTTTGCATAGTATAATCACCTGCTAAAAAGAAGTTTTTTATAGGAGATTTTTGACTAGGTCTGAACTCTTGGCATCCAGGAACTGCTTTATAAACAGATCTTGGAGTTTTGACTACTTTGTATTTTCGTAAGTTTGTTTTATCGTCTCCCATGAAATGAGTTGGGAATAATTTTTTGAGTTCTTCCATAGTTGCATCAACAATATCCTGATCACTCCTATTTATCCAATCTTTTGCTGGTGCAAAAACCAATTCAAGCATTGATCTATTTGGATCTTCATATTCTTTGCAAGTTATACTCATATCTGCATAAACACTGAGGAGAGGTGATCTGCTGAATAATAAATGATCAATATCTGTTAATTTCTTGTCAAACCATAAATGGATATTAATGACTGGCACACCATTTAAACCATCTAATTTAGAAAATGCATCTAACCCTTTCCATTGCTTTGGGATCATTAATTTAAAGAGATCTACAGGCATTGCACTTACATAAGCATCAGCCGTAACCTCTTTCTTTTCGTTTTTATCTAAAGAGGCAATAGTAAAACTTTTAACAGTGCTGTCGTCATTAAGATTGATTTCCCTTAATGGACTATTCATGTGAACTTCACCACCACGAGCAGTAATATAATCAACCATTGGTTGGCATAGTCTTTCTGGAGGAGCTCCGTCAAGGAATGCCATTTTAGAACCATTTTTTTCTTGTAGAAATCTGTTTAATGCTGTTAATAAAACTGTAGATGATATTTCATCCGGTCCAATGAAATTCAGAGCTTTACTCATCGCTATAAATACTTCATCATTAACTCTTTCAGGGATATTGTGCTCTTTTAGCCAATCTGTCCATGATTTTGTATCACATTTATCTAAGTACTTTTGGCCTCTCAACATTGCAGGCACTAAACCTAATCCAAATAAAATCTTTTCATTCCATGAGAGCATATCATTATTGCTTAGTATTGCTGATACACCATTAACTGGAGCAGGTATATCGGGAAAGTCGAATCTACTGTAAGTTCCAGGCTCTGAAGGCTGATTAAAAATCATTGAATGACTTTTCCATTGGAGTCTGTCTTCAATATCTAGTTCCTTAAAAAGTTGCAACATATTTGGGTAGGCTCCAAAAAATATATGTAACCCAGTTTCATACCAATCCCCATCTTCGTCTTTCCATGCGGCAACTTTCCCACCTAAAACATCTCTGGCTTCAAGTAGAATCGGAATGTGTCCATTATCGACTAAATATTTAGCACAAGATAAACCTGCTAAACCAGCACCAGCAATTACAACACGCATTATTAAATCAAGAAATAAATTAACACTTACTAATAAGCTACATTAAAGTTAGAACATAATAGTTTTTTTCGTTGATTATTTTGTAAAATTATGGAAAAAATGCTTTTAAAATCGACTACTAGGCATGTAAGAATTTTTACTGCTGAAGTGGTAGATGAAGAATTAAAGTTTCATCCCAATAAACTAACTCTTGATTTAGATCCCGATAACGAATTTATTTGGAACGAAGATTCTCTAAACAAAATAAATGAAAAATTCAATGAATTAATAAAAGAGAGAGCAGGAAAGGATTTAGATGATTATGAACTTCGAAAAATAGGATCAGAAATTGAAGGTTTGATCAAATTTTTGCTTCAAAATGGTCAGCTTAGCTATAACCCTGATTGTAGAGTAATGAATTATTCAATGGGTTTACCAAAGACAAATGAAGTGCTGTGAATAGATCATCCTCAAATAGAAGGCCAAGAAGAGGCTCAAATAGAAGTTATTATCCACCAAATCCAAAGGATATGAATCCGTATGGTCAAAGAAGTAATAGATTGCCTGCTTCTTCTGAACAAAAAATCAACTTTAGTACAGGAACCATTGCAGTACTTGCTGGAGTATTAATTTTAGGAGTTGGTATCGGGAGCGCTATTACCAGTACAACTGATGGTGGGCAGGGAAATATAGCAAGTCAACAACAATTAGATATGGCTGTTCCAGATCCTGAATTTTGCAGACAATGGGGAGCTAGTGCTTTTGTAATTGATGTTGAAATGTATACGACTCTAAATCCATCTACAAGTTTTGTAACGCAACCAGCTCTTCAGCCAGGGTGTGTTATTAGAAGAGAGAATTGGACAGTGTTACAAAAACAGGGCGCAATTAGCAATGAAGATGTAAGAGAATGTAAGCAAAGGATGAATACTTTTGCTTATATTGGTTCTATAAGAGATAAGCCAATAGTTAAGTGCGTTTATCAGACTGATGTAAATGAAAATAAATTCATAATAAAAGGTGATGGACAAGCTGAAGACGGCGGAGTAGGTATTAACAAAGAAGCAATTCAGTTTTGATCGAAATTATATATGCCTCAAAGGGCTTTCTAAACTAGCGAATTGTGGGAGTATGTTTTTCTTAAATACTTCTGATGCCCTTGATGTATATCTTGACGGATTAGTAATTAATTTAAGTTCTCTTTTTACCTCTAAATCAGCAACGAATGCTTTGTGGATTGTTCCAGCTGATAATTCTCTTTCAATAGAAACAACAGGCAAAAAGGAAGCTCCTAAACCTGATTGAACTGCATTCTTGATTGCCTCAAGAGAGTTAAGTTCCATCTCAATTTTTAATCTTTGAATATCAAGCCCAGAATCTTGGAGAAGTTTGTCAACAACTTTTCTTGTTGTAGATTGTGAGTCTAATGTTACAAAATTTAATTTGTATAAATCTTCTTTTAGAAGCTCTTTTTTGGCCGAAAGTGGATGTTTAGATGGTAAAACTAATGCCAATTCATCAGTGGCATATGGAATTACTTGTAGCAAATTTTCCAAATCTCCAGGTAATTGTCCGCCAATAATGGCTAAGTCAATTTGTCCATTGGCCACACTCCAACCAGTTCTTCTCGTACTGTGAACTTGAAGTTGAACTGATACATCTGGGTATTTTTGTCTGAATAATCCTATCATTCTCGGCATTAAATAGGTACCTGTTGTTTGGCTCGCTCCAATAACCAGAGTTCCACCTTTTAAGCTATTTAAATCTTCAATAGCTTTGCAAGCTTCGTCGCATTGATTCAAAATTCTTTCACAATATTCAAGCAATAGTCTCCCTGCTTCAGTCAATAGAGCCTTCCTACCACCTCTGTCAAAAATTGTGATTTCAAGTTGTTTTTCTAAATTTTGTATTTGTAAACTTACGGCAGGTTGGGTTACATACAAGAGATCTGCAGCTTTTTTAAAACTTCCTTGAGCTGCTATAGCTTTTAATATTCTTAATTGGTCGAGTGTAAATGGTAATTCTGGCATCTATTATGCCTACAATTTCTTATAATTCTAATGCTTAGGAGCATTCTTGTTAAGAACAAAATTTATTTGAACAATTTAAATTAATGGAGACTCATAAAACTTCGCTAATCATTTTAATTTTGATTTTGATTTTTGCGGTCATTCATAGTGGTGGAGCTGCTTTAAGAATCAAAGCAGAATCTATTATGGGTCCAAGATTATGGCGGTTATGTTTTGTTTTTTTAAGTTTGCCATCTGCAATTATTTTGATTAGTTATTTTTTAGCTCATAGATATGACGGAATCAGATTATGGAATTTACAGGGCAATAATTTTGTTTTTATGGTCGTTTGGTTCTTAACTGCAATAAGTTTTTTATTTTTATATCCCGCTACTTACAATTTGCTAGAAATACCTTCCGTTTTAAAACCTAAAGTACGAATTTATGGAACTGGGATAATGCGAATCACAAGACATCCACAAGCATTTGGTCAGATAATTTGGTGTTTTGCTCATACTTTATGGATTGGTACATCATTCACATTAGTAACTTCTATTGGCTTAGTTTTGCATCACCTTTTTGCAATCTGGCATGGCGACAAGAGATTAGCAAATAGATTTGGAGAAGAATTTGAAAATTTTAAAAAAAATACTTCCATAATCCCTTTCTTGGCGATACTTGAGGGTAGGCAAGAATTTAAAATTAAAGAATTTTTTAGGCTATCTCAAGTTGGTATATTAATTGCAATATGTGTACTTTGGTGGTCTCATCAATATATAAATATTGCTGTTAAAACATTTAATTCATCATTTTTGTCTGAATTTTTCAATTGACAGTTTAAAATCAAAACATAAGTCCTTTAAAAAATGCCACAAGCTTCAGAAATTGCCTGGTTAATTCCCGTTTTCCCACTTATTGGAGCAGTGCTTTCTGGCTTAGGATTAATAAGTATTAACAAGAAAATTAATAATTCAAGAGAAATTGTTTCTGTAGGTCTGATTTCTTTCGTTGGGATTTCTGCGGTAATTAGTTATAAAGCTTTAATTGAGCAAGTTAATGGTTATCAATCAGTAGAAAAATTATTTGTATGGGCCAATGCAGGGGATTTCACAATTCCAATGGGATTTGTCCTTGATCCTTTGGGGAGTGTAATGCTTGCGTTAGTAACAACAATAACGTTGCTGGTAATGATTTACTCTCATGGTTACATGGCGCATGACAAAGGATATGTCAGATTTTTTACATATTTAGCATTATTTAGCAGTTCAATGATGGGATTAATAGTTAGTCCGAATTTATTAGAAATTTATGTTTTTTGGGAATTAGTTGGGATGTGCTCTTATCTATTAGTTGGTTTTTGGTATGACAGGGATGGAGCTGCACACGCTGCACAAAAAGCATTTGTTGTTAATAGAGTGGGAGATTTTGGTTTATTACTAGGAATTCTTGGCTTATTTTGGGCAACAAATAGTTTTGATTTTAATGAAATAGCTTCTGGAATTTCTCAATCGATATCTGACCATTCGATACCCGTTTGGGCTGCTTTATTACTTTGTTTTTTAGTTTTTCTAGGGCCAATGGCTAAATCCGCTCAGTTTCCTCTTCATGTGTGGTTACCTGACGCAATGGAAGGTCCTACACCAATTTCTGCACTTATCCATGCTGCAACAATGGTTGCAGCAGGAATCTTTCTTGTAGCAAGACTTCAACCTTTGTATTCAATATTCCCCTCTATCCAGTTCATTATTGCTTTAGTTGGCACCATTACTTGTTTTTTAGGAGCCTCCATAGCCTTGACTCAAATGGATTTAAAAAAAGGTTTAGCATATAGTACGGTTTCTCAGCTTGGGTATATGATGCTCGCAATGGGTTGTGGAGCACCAGTAGCAGGAATTTTTCATTTAGTAACTCATGCTTGCTTTAAAGCAATGTTATTTTTGGGATCTGGTTCCGTAATTCATGCTATGGAAGAAGTAGTTGGCCATCAGCCTGTATTAGCTCAAGATATGAGATTGATGGGAGGTTTAAGAAAAAAAATGCCATATACAGCAACAACATTTTTAATAGGTTGTGTAGCAATTAGTGGAATCCCCCCATTAGCAGGTTTTTGGAGTAAAGATGAGATACTTGGAAATGCTTTTATATCATTTCCAGCTTTTTGGTTTGTAGGACTTCTAACAGCTGGCATGACTGCTTTTTATATGTTTAGGCTTTATTTCTTGACATTTGAGGGAGATTTCAGAGGGGAGAATAAAGAATTGCAAAAAGAGCTTTTAATAGCCTCTAAAACAAACCTAGATGAAGAAAATGAAGAAGGGCATGAAGAACACGGCTCTATTCATGAGTCACCCTGGTCAATGACATTTCCCTTGGTATTTCTAGCTGTACCGTCTGTAATTATCGGTTTTATGGGACTTCCCTGGGATAGCAAAATTGCAAATTTACTAGATCCTGAAGAAGCAGAGACTGCTGCAAAAGCTTTTGAGTTAAAAGAATTTTTGCCTTTAGCACTTGCGTCAGTACTTATTGCATCAGCTGGAATCATTATTGCTTATCAGGCATATTTTGTGAAAAAAATTAATTTATCAGTTTTATTCGCCGAAAAGTTTCCTAGCATCAATCTATTTTTATCAAATAAATGGTATCTAGATGATATTAATGAAAAACTTTTTGTTAAGGGTAGTAGAAAACTTGCTAAAGAAGTTTTAGAGGTTGATTCTAAGGTTGTTGATGGCGTGGTAAATCTTACTGGACTTGTAACTTTAGGTAGTGGAGAAGGTTTAAAATATTTTGAGACTGGAAGGGCTCAATTTTATGCGCTTATTGTTTTTGGAGGTGTAATTTTACTAGTTGCTATATTTGGTTTTCAATCTCCTCAAGTATCTTAATTACAATTGTGTGTCTTCACTGTCCATTGGGGTGAAAAAATACAGAAAATTTCTAGACTTTATTTAAGATAAATTTCTTATTAAATTGAGTACTTATTTTTATACACATTTTGCGACACAAATGTTGGGAACTTTGGGAGCTGGAATGTCTAATTTTCCTTGGTTATCTGCTTCAATTTTATTCCCAATTGTTAGTGCATTTGTGATACCTTTTTTCCCGGATAAAGGGGATGGCAAAGAGGTGAGATGGTTTGCATTGTCTATTGCATTAATAACTTTTTTAATAACTGTAGGTTCATATATAAATGGCTTTGATATTAGTAATGAAAATGTTCAACTTAAAGAAAATATTAGTTGGCTCCCTGATTTAGGTCTTACTTGGTCTGTTGGGGCTGATGGCATGTCTATGCCTTTAATATTATTGACTAGTTTTATAACTGCTTTAGCAGTTCTTGCTGCATGGCCAGTCAAGTTCAAACCAAAGTTATTTTTCTTTTTGATATTGGTTATGGATGGTGGGCAAATCGCTGTATTTGCTGTGCAAGATATGCTTTTATTTTTTCTAACTTGGGAACTTGAGTTAATTCCCGTTTATTTATTACTGGCTATATGGGGTGGCAAAAATCGACAATATGCAGCAACAAAATTCATTATTTATACAGCTGGCAGTTCTATCTTCATTCTTCTTGCAGCTTTAGCAATGGGTTTCTATGGTACAGAAATTCCTAACTTTGAGTTCTCTCACTTGGCAGCTCAAGATTTTAGTCAAAGATTCCAAATATTATGTTATGTAGGGCTTTTAATTGCATTTGGCGTGAAACTACCAATAGTACCTCTTCATACTTGGCTACCAGATGCTCATGGAGAGGCTACAGCTCCTGTTCATATGCTTTTAGCAGGAATTTTATTAAAGATGGGAGGATATGCTCTTTTAAGATTTAATGCGCAATTATTACCTGTTGCGCATGCTCAATTTGCCCCATTATTAATAGTTCTTGGGGTTGTCAATATAATTTATGCTGCATTAACTTCTTTTGCTCAAAGAAATCTTAAAAGAAAAATTGCATACAGTTCGATAAGTCATATGGGTTTCGTTCTCATTGGCATAGGTAGTTTTAGTAGCCTTGGAACAAGTGGAGCGATGCTGCAAATGGTTAGTCATGGATTAATTGGCGCAAGTTTATTTTTTCTTGTTGGGGCCACCTATGACAGAACAAAGACTCTTAAACTTGATGAAATGAGTGGGGTAGGACAAAAAATGAGAATAATGTTTGCCCTTTGGACTGCTTGCTCCCTGGCTTCCCTCGCTTTACCTGGCATGAGTGGATTTGTTTCCGAATTGATGGTATTTACTGGATTTGTTACTGATGAAGTGTATACACTTCCTTTTAGGGTAGTGATGGCCTCTTTAGCTGCTATAGGTGTAATACTTACTCCTATTTATCTACTTTCTATGTTACGAGAGATTTTCTTTGGTAAAGAAAATCCTAAATTAATCGAAGAACGAAAACTTATAGATGCAGAGCCAAGGGAAGTTTATATTATTGCTTGTTTACTTTTGCCGATTATCGGAATAGGTTTGTACCCAAGATTAGTTACTGAAAGTTATATTGCATCTATAAATAATTTGGTTGATAGAGATTTAACTGCAGTTAAAGGCGCAGTGAAAACAAATATTTTTTCAGGAACTAAAACAAAGGACATTATAAAAGCTCCAACAATATAATTTTTTAAATTAATGCAATATTGTATGGCATTAAATCAATTAAAAGATATCTTGTGAGTAGATTTTATCTATTCAAAATATCTTATTTCAATCCTATTGATAGGCAACAATTAGGCCCTAGATTGTTGATTAAGTTTCTCCAAGACGCTGCAGGCAAAGGTGAGCTTGATCCATGGGATATTGATGTAATAAGTGTAATTGATAGTTTTTTAGAGCAATATTCCCATACTTTTAATCAATCTTCAAATAATCAAATCTCATATCGTAAGGATTTAGCTGAGACCAGCGAAGCATTTTTTGCGGCCTCCGTACTAGTTAATCTTAAGGCTCAGGTTTTGGAATCTGATGTTTTCAAAGAAAATTCTTCCGATTTTGAAGATGAATTTGACTTGGATGATCAAGATTGGATTGATAAAGAGTTTGATATTCCAAAATTTCCTGAAAAATATCTTAGGAGAAGATCAATTGCACAACCGATTCTTAAACGTACAACAACATTAGGAGAACTTGTAAGTCAGTTAGAGTCTATAGCAGAAGTTATAGAAACCCAAGATCTTCTGCTCATGAAGAGAAAAAGAAACAAAAAATATTCTGATAAGGCTTTAATTTCTCAAGTAAAGTCTCTAGCACATCGCGAGAAACTTCCAGAAACCACTAAAGCATTAGGGAAATTTATTGATGGATGGGAAAAAGCATTACAATGGACAGATTTTGAATATTTAGTAAAGAAATGGCAAACAGTAGTAAAAAATGATTTAGATAAAGATCGTTTGGGAGTTTTTTGGGCTTTGTTATTTTTATCATCTGAAAACAAAATTGAAATTAAACAAATTAATTCCTTATATGGTCCAATTCAAATTAAAAGAATAATACCTGATGGTGGCTTAGCTCAATTGCCTATAGAAAATCTTGAAGTGAGTAATGCCTCTTCATCGGCTGCTTAGAAGCTTCATAAGCAATAACGTATAATTTAAAAAATGGTTTTGTATTTATGAAGGCAATGATACTTGCGGCTGGGAAAGGCACACGTGTTCAGCCTATTACGCATGTTATTCCGAAACCCATGATTCCAATTTTGCAAAAACCTGTTATGGAATTTCTTTTGGAACTTTTAAGAGAACATAACTTTAAGGAAATAATGGTAAATGTTTCACATCTAGCTGAAGAAATTGAAAATTATTTTAGAGATGGGCAAAGATTTGGAGTAGAAATTGCTTATAGTTTTGAGGGAAGAATTGAAGATGGAGAATTAATAGGTGATGCTCTGGGATCAGCAGGAGGGTTAAAAAAAATTCAGGATTTTCAAAGTTTTTTTGATGAAACTTTTGTTGTTTTATGTGGTGATGCTTTAGTTGATTTAGATCTAACTCAAGCTGTTAAAAAACACAAGCAGAAAGGAGCTATTGCCAGCTTGATAACAAAGAAAGTAACTAAAGATCAAGTATCAAGTTATGGTGTAGTAGTGTCTGATGAAAATGGAAGAATAAAGGCTTTTCAGGAAAAGCCAACAGTTGATCAAGCTTTAAGTGACTCCATAAATACAGGAATTTATCTTTTCGAACCTGAAATTTTTAATTACATACCTTCAGCAGAAAAATTTGATATTGGAGCTGATCTTTTCCCTAAACTTGTTGAAATGGATTTACCATTTTTTGCATTACCAATGGATTTTGAATGGGTAGATATTGGAAAAGTTCCTGATTATTGGAGTGCTATTAGAAATGTATTGCAAGGAAAGGTAAGACAAGTGCAAATACCAGGTAAGGAAATAAAACCAGGAGTTTTTACTGGTTTGAATGTAGCGGCTAACTGGGAAAAGATTAATATTACCGGACCTGTTTATATAGGAGGAATGACTAGGATCGAGGATGGCGCAACTATTATTGGCCCCTCTATGATTGGACCAAGTTGTTGCATTTGCGAGGGAGCAACTATAGATAACTCAATTATTTTTGATTATTCTAAAATTGGTAAAGGTGTAAGACTTATGGATAAGTTAGTGTTTGGTAAATATTGTGTTGGGAAAAACGGAGATCATTTTGATTTGCAAGATGCATCTTTAGATTGGTTAATTGCAGATTCAAGAAGATCCGATTTGACTGAGCCATCACCTCAGCAGAAAGCTATGGCAGAATTATTAGGTACTGATTTGATTAATATTCCAGACTAAGATCAGCTTTTTCAATAATATCAGGAATTAAATGCTCTGCTTTTACCGCCATTAGATGAACACCATCTGCGATATTAATAAAATCATGAGCTTGTTCAGCTGCAATCTTAATACCTTCTTGTAAAGGGTCTTTAGCATATTTAAGATGATTTAAGATGTTTTCAGGGATGTTTGCGCCTGGAACGTATTTGTTTATAAAGAGAGCGTTTTTGTAAGACTTTAATAGGAAAACACCCGCAATTACAGGTATTTCAAGAGGATTACTAATTTTTTCACAAAAATCTATCAAATTTTCTTTTTCCATAACCATTTGAGTTTGTATAAATCTAGCTCCAGCCTCTTTTTTCTTTCTAATTCTATTTTCTAAACTTCTTTTATTTCTGCAACTAGGATCAGCTGCAGTTCCTGCAAAAATAGATGTTTTTTTATCGGAAAGTTCTCCGAGAGTAGGATCAATTCCCTGATTGAAAGCCTGAATTTGTTGAAGCAATCTAACTGACTCAAACTCATGTACGGCTTTGGCGTCATGCTGATCCCCAGCTTTTACTGAATCACCGGTAATGCACAAGATGTTTCTAATTCCTAAAGCATTTGCTCCAAGAATGTCTGATTGTAAAGCAATTTTATTACGATCCCTGCAAGAAATTTGCATTACTGGTTCTATCCCATTTTCCAGTAATAGTTTGGACATTGCCAAGCTGCACATTCTCATTACAGCTCTGCTTCCATCGGTAATGTTAACAGCATGTACCTTATCTTTCAAAAGTTGTGCTATCTTAAGAGATCTTATGGGGCTTCCGCCTCTTGGCGGCATTAACTCTGCCGTTATTACCTTAGATTTTTTCTCTAAAGTCTGCTGAAGTTTTGATTTCAATTGCTTTTGTTTCCTAGTTGGTTAACAAGTGTACTGAGATTGCTAAACTTAATTAATATAAAAAAGGAACTGTTTAAATGCAAATGGTTGAAGAAGAAGTAAACAACATTGATATGATGGGTCTCTCAGCAAGAGAGATGGAAATCATTGATCTCGTAGCTGATGGGCTTACAAATCAAGAAATTGCAGTAAAACTAACTATTAGTAAAAGAACTGTCGATAATCATGTAAGTAATATGTTTACAAAAACTGGATCTAAAAATAGAGTAGCACTTTTAAATTGGGCAATGGACAACGGCAAGATTTGTAGAGATGGATTTAATTGTTGTACACTCCCAGATTCTGATCAAGAATAGTTTTCATTGACTTTTTTTGTATCATGAACTAAATCCATTAGACAATAATTTGTAGAACTTAATTCGAAGAGTTCAGCATATGCAATACATGCATCCTTGTCTGAATCAACAAATCTCAATATTCCTTCTTTGTCGTAAAGACCATACATCTTATGCAATTAAAAAAACTTTTCTTAAATATAAAGAAAATATAAAGTATCAGAGGCTCCTTTGACTACTTACTTTTAAAAGTTGTTAAGTAGTCTTCTTTCCACTCTGAAAAAGGATTGTTAGCGAGATTGAAATTGGAGAAATAGGTTACCCCAGTTATTTCTTTTGAAATGAAAGATGGAAGAAATAAATCTTCTTCTTCATTGGCAAGTTCAATTTCTGCAATTTGAAGAGGATAATTATCTTCTTTAAAGCAATCTATAATCCAAGATTTTTTTTCAATTTCTAGAAAGTATCTATCTTTTTTAATTGTATTTGAAAGATTTGACATTATTTTTTCAGCATCGCTTCGTGGAATGGAGTATTCAAATTCAAAGTTGGTAAAGCTTTTGATATGTTTTTTCAGTGCAATTTTAGAGTTTTTGCCTATAAGCCTTACCCTAATAATCCAACCATCTAAACTTTTGGATAAATATCCTTGTTCAATATAAACTTTTTTATTTATGAATTTTTTCCAATTATCATTTTTTATAAGAAATCTTCTTTCTATCTCAAAGGCCATTTAATTTTTGAAATTTCTTGGAGACAAATCGCCTTTCCAATCTAGTTTTTTTATTAAGGTATTGTAGTAACTTGTGCTTTTTTTAAACTTTATTATTTTGCAGGGTGATTTCCCTTTCTTGATCTCACAATAATAATTTTCCTTAATGGTCATACATTTTGAACCGTCAGTCCATAATTTAATTTCCCCTTTACTTTTTTTTACTGGCTTAATGATTACCTTACTTGTATTAGGTATGACGATTGGTCTACTAGCCAAACTCATTGGGCATATAGGGTTAATAATCATTCCATCTATACTAGGATGTACTATTGGACCTCCTGCAGCCATTGAGTAGGCTGTTGAACCCGTGGTTGTAGATACAATCAATCCATCACCTTTATATTCATTTACCTTCTCATTATCTATTTCAATTTGTATTTGGTTTGTGGGAGAAATATCTTCTTCAACGGATTTAAAATAAAAATCATTTAAGGCGTTATAGCTTTTTATGATTTTTTTCTCAGAACTTGTCCCCTCAATACAAACATTACAATTTAATCTATTACGCAAGTCAATTAAATATTCTTCGTTTTCAAGAATTTCAATAAAAGATTTGTCAAATAAAAATTCTTTCTCTTGAGTAAGAAACCCCAAATTACCTCCAATATTAATACTCAATAAAGGAATATCATAATCAGCTAATGCATTTGCACATTTCAGGAAGGTTCCATCTCCACCAAGAACTATGCCAATATTTGGTTGTGATTCTGAATTAGAAAAATATTTTTCAATTTCATCTTTATGAAAATTACTTTCAATCCTGTTTGATTTAATATTTTTTGCTTTAAGAACTTCTTCACAGAATTTTGAAGCCTCTTGAGCTATAGAACTATTTGAACGATATATAATAAGCACTAATGAAAGTTTCATTTAATGCTTTTACCATTTTAATAAATTAAAACTTTCCATATCGACGGTCACCCTATTCCTATAAAGAGATAACAATATAGCTAATCCAACGGCTGCTTCTGCGGCAGCAACAGTAATCACAAAAATTGTAAAAACTTGTCCTTGAATTAAATTATTATCAATATAGGAAGAAAACGCCATCAAGTTTATATTTACCGCATTGAGCATTAATTCAATGCTCATAAGAACTCTGACTGCATTTCTGCTATTTAATAATCCCCAAATACCAATGCAAAATAGTGCTGAAGAAACTATTAAAAAAGCTTGAAGAGGAATTGATTCTAAATTCATAATAAGAAATACAAAAGTTTAATTTTTATTTGTAAGTAATGGTTCTGATGATTTTTCAATTAACTCTTGATCAACAGGTAGTCCTGTCGAAATATCTTTGCTCATTACATCTCTTCTAGCTAAAACAATAGCCCCAATCATTGCCATTAAAAGTAAGACTGAAGCTACTTCAAATGGGAGTAAATAATCACTAAAAAGATGTTCACCAATCCTAATAGTTGATTCTTCTCCAATAGAGTTTTTAGGACTTGATAAGCTCCATACATTGGTCAAGTCAACTCTAATTAAGAGGCTTAGAAGGGTTAAACATATCGATGTTGATATAACTCTTCTCGATTTAATGTCATTAATAGGCTTTAAATCTTCTTTTTTATTGACTAGCATTATTGCAAAAATTATTAATACATTCACTGCACCCACATAAACTAAAACTTGAGCTGCAGCAACAAAACTTGCATTTAATAGAAGATATAATCCTGCAACACTCATGAAAACTCCACCAAGCAGAAATGCTGAATAAACAATACTTTCGAGCAACACAACACCAAGTGCTCCAATAATGACAACTAAAGATAAAACTGTAAAACAAATAAATTGTGTTGTTATGGCAATGGACATAAATTAATGTGAATTAATTGTTTGGATTAGAAACTTTATCTTTATTTTCATTGGATTCAGGCCTCATCCAATCATAAACTTCTTCCGGTAATTTACCAACTCTTGCATCTGAAGCTGGGATTTCATGAGGGTCCATGACACCTTTAGGAAGATAGGCAAGTTCTCTTAGAGGTTTAACTGAAGGATCTGTTGTAACATTTGTGGGTAGTCTGCCAAGTGCGACATTATCGAAATTTAAATTGTGTCTGTCAAAAGTAGCTAATTCATATTCTTCGGTCATTGACAGACAATTAGTTGGGCAATATTCAACACAATTTCCGCAAAAAATACAAACTCCAAAATCTATTGAATAATTTCTAAGTTCCTTTTTTTTTGTTTCTTTATTCATTACCCAATCAACTACTGGGAGGTTTATAGGACATACTCTCACACAAACTTCACAAGCAATACACTTATCAAATTCATAATGTATCCTTCCTCTATATCTTTCAGAAGGTATTAATTTTTCATATGGATATTGAACAGTAACTGGTCTTCTTCGAAGATGATCAAAAGTTACCGAAATACCATTGTATAAATATTTGCCAGCATTAAATGCTTCTTTGATATAGCTATTTATTTGTTGAAGGAAATTGTTCATTTCGAAAAATTTACTTAGTTATTTTATTTTAGTGGAATAATTTTGAATTTAAGTATTTTTACTTAAATTTAACCACCAAAGAATTGCGGAAAAGCAAGTTTTAATCCTGCTGTTATCAAAAGATTAGCAAGAGAAATTGGCAGAAGAAACTTCCATCCTAGATCTAAGAGTTGATCAATTCTTACTCTAGGAGTTGTCCAACGTAATAATATTGCAATAAAAACTAAAAGATATGCTTTCAGTACAGTCATTACAATTCCTATTGATGCAGTGAAAACCTGAATAAAGGGTGCATTAATAGGTAAATTAAGAAACTTAGCTATTAATTCAACTGGAATAGGAAAACCCCATCCTCCCAAATAAAGTATTGATACTAATAAAGCGGAAAGAATTAAATTAATGTAACTACCCAGGTAGAACAATGCGAATTTCATCCCTGCATATTCAGTTTGATATCCCGCAACTAATTCTTCTTCAGCTTCGGGTAAGTCAAACGGAAGTCTCTCACATTCTGCAAGAGCACAAATCCAAAAGACTATAAAACCAACTGGTTGTCTCCATATATTCCAACTTAGGATTCCAGCACCACTTTGTTGGTTGACAATGTCAACAGTACTTAAAGAATTTGTCATTAGTACGATAGCCAGTACAGATAAAGCTAAAGGAATTTCATAACTTATTGATTGAGCCGCTGCTCTTAAACCTCCTAATAAAGAATACTTATTATTTGATGCGTATCCGCTCATAAGAAGGCCAATTGGCTGAATACTGCTTAAAGCAATCCATAGAAAAATTCCAATGCCAACGTTACTTATTAAAAGGTTTTGTCCAAAAGGAACAATTAGCCAGGACAGAATCACTGGGACAAGAACTAATATAGGTCCTGCAGTGAAGAGAATCCCATCCGCTTTGGCAGGAATAATATCTTCTTTGACAAGTAACTTAAGACCATCTGCAATTGGTTGGAGGACGCCGAGCGCTCCAGCATATTCTGGACCTATTCTTTGTTGAGCAGCAGCAGATATTTTTCTTTCAAGCCAAACTGTTACTAAAACGCCAACAACTGCCGCTACCAAAACTAAAAGCATAGGAAGAGGGAGCCATATTATATGAGCGATTTCGCTGGAAAGGCCAAAACCTTTTAAGAATTCATTAAAACTATATTCGAGATCTAATCCGTATTCCAAAATTTTTATGTTATTTACTTAATAGATTAACTCTTCACAAACAATATGTGTGTTTTTTATGAAAAGCTGCAAATATTATTCTCTACTTTCTAAGCTGATCCAATCTCTTGGTGCTGAACCTGTATAGATTTGCGATGGTCTGAAAATTCTATTTGCGCCAAGTTGCTCTCTCCAATGAGCTAACCAACCAGCCACTCTAGATATGGCAAAAATTGGAGTAAATAAATCACGAGGAATACCAAGTTTTCTATAAACAAGGCCAGAATAAAAATCCACGTTAGGGAATATACCCTTAGGTCCAAGTCTTGGTATTGCCTCTGCCTCAAGTGATTTAGCAACTTCATACATTTCATCTGCTCCAAATCTAATAAAAAGTTCTTCTGCAAGTTTTTGAAGAATTATTGCTCTGGGATCTTTGACTTTATATTCTCTGTGGCCAAAGCCCATTATCTTACTTTTATTTTTTATTGCATTATCTAAAAAAGACCCAGCATTTTCTGGGGTTTTAATCTCTTCTAACATCGCAATCACATCCTCGTTTGCTCCTCCATGCAATGGGCCAGCTAAGGTTCCTACTGCAGAGGCGATGACAGCATATGGATCTGTAAGAGTACTTGCAGTCACTCTAGCGCTAAATGTACTTGCGTTTAAACTATGTTCGGCATGTAGAATTAAGCACCTATCAAAAACTTTTGCGGCTATAGGATCTTGTTCTTTTTCAGTCAACATGTAAAGAAAATTTGATGAGTAAGTTAGATCATCTCTAGGTTGAATTGGGTCTTGTCCTTTTCTAATAAGTTGGAACGCTGCAATCATTGTGGGTATTTTTGCTATTAGTCTTATGACTGCGTTGTAGATGTAATTAGGATCATCTATTGCTCTACGCGAATAGAAGAGTCCCAAAGAAGCTGCACTAGATTGAAGAGCATCCATAGGATGACCAGTTGCAGGGAAACATTTCATCATATCTCTAACTCTAAAACTTAACCTTCGATGCATCTGAACTTCTTGTTCGAAATCTCTAAGTTGAATAGCTGTGGGCAATTCACCCCAAATCAATAGATAAGCGGTTTCTAAAAAACTGCTTTTTTGGGATAGTTCCTCAATTGAATAGCCTCTATACAATAATTTACCTTTGTTGCCGTCAATATCACATATGGATGAATTAGTAACTGGGACACCCTCTAATCCTGGTTTTAAAATTAGTTTGTTACTATCCAATTGCTTAATTCAATATCAAATACTTATAGATTAAAGATAGTCAAATATTTTTTAATTAACCACAAGATATTAACTTCGCAAAAAATTAAAATGATTGTTTTTGAAGCTTGTTTGAATAAATTTAATTTAAAGAATGTTTAATATTGTTTCTCTGTAAATAATTGGATTTTTTTCAGGAATAGACTGACTTATGATTTCTAGCGATTCTTCATTTGATATTTTTAAAATATTTTTAATGAGAAAATTAAGATCCTGCAAATTAGGAAAATATTCAATTTTATTAGAATTACCATCTTTGATATCAACTTTTGAATAAAGAAAAGCAGATTTATCTTTATTACTTTTTAGGTTAAAAAATTTTTTTGAGATTGTTTCTAGTTTTTTATCATCAATTAAATAATTACTTATAATTTGTAAACCTCCTGATTCTATTGAATAGATATTTTCATAAGTTAATTGTTTTATCACATTGTCTTTTTCTTCAAGAATATCTTTTGAAAATATCGAGTAAATATCTTCATTTTGTTTCAAAGTATATTTGTTGAAATCTTTTAGTTTTTTAAAAGCACTTATATTAAATTCATCTTCAGTATTTTTTTTAAATGCAATAAGCCAATCTTTTTTTGAATTGAGAATTAATATGTCGTGATTTACATTTTTATTAAAATCTTCAAAAAAACTGAGTTGAAAATCATTTATTAAGGGATTAAGATGTTTGTCAAAATTTTTCGTATCACAAAAAATTAAATTTTCAGGATTATCATCATTACTATTCTCTTTATTCATTAACTTTTCGTAAGTAAGAATATCAATATTTTTTTTATTATTTAGTAAATATGATTTTAAAGTTAGTTGCTTATTTTTAAAGTCAAAAACTGTAGCAATTTTATCCCCATTATTCTCAGGAAAAATTTCTTTATTAAAAAATTTACTTTCCAAAAATTTATTTGTGAATAATATATTTTTTTCATTGTTCAGTCCAAAAAGTTCTCCCTCATATTGAAATTCTTTTTTCTTAAGATTTTCACTAGAGATAATACTATTTTTGATTAATTTTTTATCTGATGAAGCAATTATATAATTATCTTCGGTTCGGAATATATAGTTAAGAAAATTAATTTTGTTTTCTCTATTAATTGTAATTATCTCATCAATCTTATCTATTTTACTAGGCAAATTTAATAGATCATCTATTGTTTTTTCTGGCTTAATTTTAAAAACAATCAAAATATCATCTTCAAGCTCTTTATTATTTTCAAAAGTTGAGATTATAAGTTCACTATTATAGATATCTTCTAATTTATTGTTGCCTAGATCTATTCCTAAGTAATCTAATATAGAGTCTTTTATTAAAAAAAAGTTATCTTTATTTGTTGGATTTTTATCCTTTTCATTATTATTAACGATATTAAAACTATCTAAATTTGAAATAAATAATAATTTATTGTTTTCAGGTACATATTTTAAGATATTTAGTTGCTCAATATTTGTACTTTGTTCCTTATTTTTATTAGTAGAAACTTTTTTAAAACCAACAAAAAGTAATAAAGATAATAATAGGATTATTGCTACTACTCTAAGTTTCATTATCAATGTTTATTTTTATTTTTAACAATAAACTTCCTACTGCAACTTAATTTATTAAATTGTAAATAACACATAATTTATCCTATAAATTGGGAAGTTATCCAAAATCTATAAATGCTTCTAGTCTAAATGATTGGTTTAATTCTGAGAAAGAAGATCCAGTCTTGATTGATGTAAGAGAGCAGCAAGAGCTTGAACTGGCTAGTTTCTCAAAAGAATTTTTACATATACCAATTAGTAAAGTTACATCTGAATATGTTGAAGAAATATTTGCTGGTTTATTAGATAGAGAAATTGTAGTTACCTGTCATGCAGGAATAAGAAGTTATAACTTTTCTCAATGGTGCTTGGATAATAATATTGTGAGCGAAATATGGAATTTGGAGGAGGGTATTGATGGATGGAGTAGATATATTGACCCATCAATACCAAGGTATTGATTAAATATCTAATGAAGATGCAACAGTATTAACATCTTTGTCGCCTCTTCCAGAGCAATTGATAACGATATGAGTATCTTTTTCAAGAGTAGGGCATAATTTATCTAACCAAGCAAAGGCATGGGAAGTTTCAAGTGCAGGAATAATTCCTTCTAGTTCACTAACAAGTTTTAAAGCGTCTAAAGCTTCTTGATCAGTGACTGATCCATATTCTGCTCTACCTATTTCTTTTAAATGGCTATGTTCAGGTCCTACTCCAGGGTAATCTAAACCTGCACTTATTGAGTGAGCTTCTTGTACTTGACCATTATCATCTTGCAAGAGAAGACTCATTGATCCATGCAAAATTCCAACTGACCCTTTAGTGATAGTGGCAGCATGTTTGTCAGTATCAACTCCGCTTCCTGCGGCTTCAACTCCAATAAGACGCACAGAAGTTTCTTTTACAAAAGGATGGAAAAGCCCCATTGCATTTGATCCCCCACCTACACAAGCAAGCAAAATATCGGGAAAAGATCCAAATGATTCTAAACATTGTTTTTTAGTTTCTTCACCTATAACTGCATGAAAATCTCGCACAATCTTTGGGAAAGGGTGTGGGCCGGCAACAGATCCTAAAATGTAGTGTGTGGTTTCGACATTAGAAACCCAATCTCTAATGGCTTCACTAGTGGCATCCTTAAGTGTTGCAGTTCCAGAATTTACAACTTTAACTTCTGCTCCTAGAAGTTTCATTCTGAAAACGTTAAGGGATTGCCTTTTTATATCTTCGGCACCCATGTAGATAATACATTTCAAGCCAAATCTCGCACAAACAGTAGCAGTAGCAACTCCGTGCTGACCTGCTCCAGTTTCTGCAATTATTCTTTTTTTGCCCATTCTTATTGCAAGTAAAGCTTGTCCGAGGGCATTATTAATTTTGTGAGCCCCAGTATGATTTAAATCTTCTCTTTTAAGCCATATTCTAGGAGTTGCTTTTTTAGTTTTGTAATGTTCAGTAAGTCTTTTGGCTTCATAAAGTGGTGTTTCTCTTCCTACATAAGTCTTAAGGAGATGATTTAATTCTTCTACAAAAAGTTTATCTTTCCATGCATCAGATGCAGCTGTTTCAAGCTCAAAAAGAGCAGGCATTAGCGTTTCAGGAACATATTGACCACCATATTTTCCAAATCTTCCCTTTTTGGAGGGTTGATTTAAATCCTCATTTTTATAGTTCTGATCTTTGCGAGAAAATGTACTTACCACTTTTTCTATAGAATAAGTATTAACTAACTATAGATTATATTGAAAATAATGGGAAAAAAGGATTGGATCGAATTTGATAATCAAGAAAAAAAATCAGATGAAACAGCTAAAGTAGATACTGTTAGTAAAAAATCAAAAATAAATATTTCAAAACAAAAAAAAGGTAAAAAGGGAAAGACTGTAACTTTAATTAGAGGTTTAGGCGCTGAGGATGAAATCTTATTAAAAGAATTACTAAAAAAAATTAAAGTTTTTTGTGGGACTGGAGGAACATTGATTGATGGAAATATCCAATTGCAGGGTGATATGGTATCGAAATCAATTGAGTTTCTTCGTAAAGAGGGATTTCATAATTTATGAAGCAAGGGTTAGGATAGTTTTTAATTTTGATGATGCAAAAAATGAAAGAACAAGATCAAACAAAGTCAACCAATATAAAGTGGCATAACTTAACTATTGATAGAGAAAAGTTAGAGAAAATGAGAGGTCATAAAGGTATGGTTATCTGGTTTACCGGTTTATCTGGTTCTGGTAAAAGTACTTTGGCCAACGCTTTAAATGAAGTTTTACACTTAGATGGTTTTTCGACTTATGTGTTGGATGGAGATAATATAAGACACGGTTTATGTAAAGATCTTGGTTTTTCGGATGAAGATAGAGAAGAAAATATAAGAAGAATTGGTGAAGTTGCGAATTTATTTATGAATGCTGGGATAATAACTATTACAGCATTTGTTTCACCATTTATTAGCGATAGAGATAAGGTGAGAAAAATTATTGGATCTAAGGATTTTATAGAAGTTTATTGTTCTGCTGATATCACAGTTTGTGAAAATAGGGATACTAAAGGTCTTTATAAGAAAGCTCGTTTGGGTGAAATTAAGGAATTTACAGGGATTTCTAGTCCATATGAAGCTCCTCATAATCCTGAAATTGTTGTTGATACAGGTTCGTTAGATTTAAATGATTCCGTTGAAAAAGTTATTAACTACCTCAAAAAAGAAAACTTTCTTAACAAGGCCTAATAGAAAAATATTAGTTTATTTATTTTGAAGATAATTGTCAGGTCCAATAGTTGATAACTTATTATTTTTATTTCTTACCTGTGTATGTAGATTTTCTCTGAATTCTTTTAAATTTTTCTTTATGGATTCATCAAATAAACTGACCATTCCTATTGCCAATAATCCAGCGTTCTGTCCTCCATTAATTGCAACTGTTGCAACTGGAATTCCAGAGGGCATTTGAACGATTGATAAAAGAGAGTCAATTCCCTTCAGTGTCTTACTCTCTACTGGTACTCCAATTACAGGAATGCAAGTTATGGATGCCAGCATTCCTGGAAGATGAGCAGCACCCCCAGCACCGGCAATTATTACTTTTATGTTTTCTGATTCTGCATTTTTTGCATATTCCATCATTTCAATAGGTGTTCGATGAGCAGAAAGTATACAAACTTCAGTTTTTATTCTAAATTCTCTTAAAATATCAATGGCTGGTTTCAATGTATTTAGATCTGAATCACTACCCATTACGACAGCAATTTTATAAATTTCTTTAGAATTTAATTCTGACAAAATAACAAATCAATTCTTTCCTATAATGGCGCGCAATTAATTTGGTGCCAGTTAGTTAGTATGAAAAGAATAAATTTTCATAGAATATTATGACGTCAAATAAGATTATCGAAAAAAGTGAAGTCAGGGAGTATTTTAATGGTACTGGCTTTGAGAGATGGAATAAAATTTATAGCAAATCTGATGAAATTAATACAGTTCAGAAAAATATTAGGAAAGGACATCAAAAAACTGTAGATGATGTAGTCTCATACATCAAAAATTATCCTGAACTAACAAAAAAAAGTTATTGTGATGCAGGCTGTGGTGTAGGAAGTCTTTCCATACCTTTACTAAGACTCGGTATAAAAGAACTACAGATGAGCGATATTTCTTCTGAAATGATTAAAGAAACAAAAAAACGCATTCATGAATTAGGTTTGAATCAAGGTAAATTAAAATATGAAGTCTGTGATCTGGAAAAATTAAAAGGTTTATTTGATGTTGTAGTTTGTTTGGATGTATTTATTCATTATCCTCAACCAGTCGCAGAAGAAATGGTCCAACATCTATGCGATTTAAGCAAAGAAAAACTAATCGTTAGCTTTGCTCCTTATACCCCAGTTCTTGCTGTTCTAAAAAATATTGGAAAATTATTTCCTGGGCCAAGTAAAACTACAAGAGCATATACATTGAAAGAAATGGGTATTATTAATGCTGCCAAAGAAAGAGGATTTAAAGTTGTTAAAAAGAAATTAAATCAAGCTCCTTTTTATTTTTCAAAACTAATTGAATTCGAAAAAATTAAATAATTTATTTTACTAAATGATTTTCAAGTGCATAACGAACTAATTCTGTTCGGCTAGATGTACCTGTCTTGATAAAAAGTCTACTTACATATTTCTCAACATTTCTAATAGATGTTTCAAGCTGTCTTGCAATTTCTTTATTCATCAGTCCCTCTGCTACTAGTTGAAGCACACTTGCTTCTCTAGGAGTAAAACTAGGAAGATTTATTTGATTGTCTGGATGAGTCTGGTTTTGATCTGTGAGCATAGATTTTATTTCAGTAATTTGTTTTGCCATTTTGCTTACGTCAATATCTGCGAATCGTGCCGCTTCTTTTAATAATCGTTCTTGTCTGTTGATTACATTTTTTACTCTTGCAGCTAATTCATCGGGATCGAAAGGTTTGGAAATATAATCATCAACTCCTGCAAGATAACCTTCTGTTCTGTCTAGGGTCATTCCTTTTGCAGTTAGAAAAATAACTGGAGTTCCTCCTAATTTTTCATCCTCTCTAATTTTTTCTAATAAGGCATAACCGTTGGCTCGTGGCATCATAATATCGCTGATTATCAAATCGGGGAAAGTTGTTTGAGCTTTTTCCCAACCATCCTCTCCATCAACTGCAATAAATATTTCAAAGCCTTCATCTTCTAGAAATGTTTTAACAGCTGTTCTCAAACCAGGCTCATCATCAACTAATAAAATTCTTGATTTTCTTACCGGTTCATTATTTATTTGATTAATTTCATTCATTTTTTTAATTCTTTAATTTGATTTTCTAGTAATAAACAGAATTTTATATACTAAACATAATGCTATCAACTCCCATACTACTAGACTATCAATCTTCGACTCCTTGCTCTAAAGATGTCGTTGATTCTATGAAACCTTTTTGGAGTGAGATATTTTCTAATCCGGCAAGCAAATCTAATTTGGCGGGTATTAACGCAAGCGCTATATTGGAAGCCTCAAGAGAAAACATAGAACAAAGTTTATTTCTTAAGAATAAAAAAGTTATTTTTACAAGTGGAGCAACTGAATCTAATAACTTAGCCTTATTAGGTTTTGCTAGAAATTTCTATAAAAAAACAGGAAATTATGGACATATTATTACCTTAAAAACTGAGCATAAAGCTGTTTTGGAGCCACTAAACCAACTAAAAAAAGAGGGATTTCTGGTCACAGAAATTAATCCTGAGAAAGATGGCTTAATTTCAGAAGAACAATTTAAAAAAATATAAGAGAAGATACATTTCTGGTTAGTGTCATGTTGGCAAATAACGAAATAGGAGTTATTCAGCCCATAGAAAATATTTCAAAAATATGTAAATCGAGAGGAATAACATTTCACTCTGATTTTGCTCAATGTTTAGGTTATATGGTGTTAGACAATCTTTTATCAGATGTAAACATGATAACTATGAGTTCTCACAAAATATATGGTCCTAAAGGGATAGGACTTCTATTGATTGATGAAGAAATTAATCTTGAGCCTTTAATTGTTGGAGGAGGTCAGGAATATGGTCTTAGGTCTGGCACATTACCTCTTCCTTTAGTCGTTGGCTTCGCTAAAGCAATAGAGATAGCAGTTTTTAATCAAAAAAATAATGCTGAGAAATTACTTTTTTATAGAAATAACCTCTTAGAAGGGTTGTTAAAAAATAATTCTGGTTTATTAATTAATGGCTCCATAGAAAAAAGATTACCTCACAATTTAAATTTGACTGTATTGGATTTAAACGGAGTAAAGTTTCATAAACTTTTAAAATCAAAAATAATTTGTTCTACTGGATCTGCATGTAGTAACGGTGAACCATCTCATGTTTTATTAGCCTTAGGCAGATCTATTAAAGAAGCAGAATCTTCAATAAGGTTAAGTATCGGGTTAAGTACTAATTCAAAAGATATAAAACAAGCAATTCATATTCTTACGGATACGATCAGATCATTACGATAGAAATTATTGGCTTTTAATTTAATTGAGCAATTCTTAACTTTCCACTTCTAGCTCTTTTATTTAGTTTAACTTCTTGTTCGGAAGGAGTTATTGGCTTTTTTGTCAGGTTTTTTAGTCTTTGATCATTCTTAAAACAACTTTTAACTAACCTATCCTCAAGGGAATGAAAACTAATAATAGAAATAATACCCCCTGGCAAAAGCCATTCAGGTACAACTTGCAAAAATTTTTCTAATACCTCAATTTCTTTATTAACAGCAATTCTTAATGCTTGAAATGTTCTTGTTGCTGGATGTATTTTTTTATATCTTTGTTTTGGTGGGAAGCAGCCTGCAATAGAATAAGCTAACTCTTTTGTCCCAGAATATTTCCCATTTTCCTTCAAATCCAATTTTATTTTCCTAGCAATCTTTCTTGATAATCTCTCATCTCCATATTTATATATTAGGTTAGCTAGATCTTGTTCATTTAGAGCCTCAATTAATTTCTCTGCATCAACATCAAGAAAAGGATTCATGCGCATATCAAGTGGACCATCTTTTTGGAAACTAAATCCTCTTTTAGGGTCATCAATTTGGTTACTGTTTACTCCAAGATCTGCAATCACAAAAGAAACTTTTTCTTTTGGTACAAAATCCGCAAAATTTGAAGCTCTTATATCAATCCTACTTTTAAACTCATCAAGTTTTTTTGATGCTGATTTTCTTGCGAAAGGATCTTGATCAAGTCCAATTATTTTTAAATCCGAATATTTTCGCAATAAATGATAAGAGTGCCCGCCTCCGCCTAAAGTTGCGTCTATTCCCTTAAGTTGATTGTTATGTATAAGTGGGTAATTGTCTATTGAGGCCATAATCTCATCTGTCATAACTGATTTATGATTGAAAAAAGATGAATCAGATAGGTCAGTTTGCATAACTTTCGACTAAGATTTATTTAGAAGTTAAATTTCGAATGGCTCAGCTAGAGACTAGAACAGAACCAATGGTGGTCAATTTTGGCCCTCACCATCCCTCAATGCATGGGGTTTTAAGGTTAGTTGTAACTCTTGATGGTGAGAATGTCATTGATTGTGAGCCAGTAATTGGATATTTACATAGAGGAATGGAAAAGATAGCTGAAAATAGGACAAATGTAATGTATGTCCCTTATGTAAGCAGAATGGATTACGCAGCAGGAATGTTTTATGAAGCTATTGTAGTAAATGCTCCTGAAAGATTAGCTAATATTCCAGTCCCCAAAAGAGCTAGTTACATTAGAGTTCTTATGCTCGAACTTAATCGTATTGCTAATCATCTTTTATGGCTTGGTCCCTTTTTAGCAGACGTAGGAGCTCAAACTCCATTCTTCTATATTTTTAGAGAAAGAGAGATGATCTATGATCTCTGGGAAGCTGCTACTGGACAAAGGCTAATAAATAATAATTTCTTTAGGATAGGCGGTGTCGCATGTGATCTCCCATACGGATGGTTAGAAAAATGTATAGACTTTTGCGATTGGTTTGGTCCTAAGATAGATGAATACGAAAAATTAATTACAAATAATCCAATTTTTAGAAAAAGAATTGAAGGTCTAGGAACAATACAAAGAGACCAGGCAATTAATTGGTCTTTGTCTGGGCCAATGCTTAGAGCTTCTGGAGTTTCCTGGGATTTAAGGAAAGTCGATAGTTATGAATGTTATGACGATTTTGATTGGCAGATTGCTTCGGAAAAAGAAGGAGATTGTTATGCGAGATATCGAGTAAGAGTTGAAGAGATGAGACAATCACTAAGCATCATTCGCCAAGCCTGCAAAATGATTCCAGGAGGTCCAACAGAAAATTTAGAAGCTCAAAGAATGGCGACTGAAGATAAGAAAAGTGAAATATTTGGTATCGACTATCAATATGTAGCTAAGAAGGTTGCTCCAACTTTTAAAATTCCTAACGGAGAATTATATACAAGATTAGAGTCCGGCAAAGGAGAAATAGGTGTATTTATTCAAGGAAATAATGAAGTTACCCCATGGAGATTTAAAATCAGAGCAGCTGATTTAAATAATCTGCAAATATTGCCTCACATTCTTAAAGGTGCCAAAATCGCTGATATTATGGCAATCCTTGGTTCAATAGATGTCATTATGGGATCTGTTGATAGATAATTTCTTTAAATGAAACCCTCTGACTGGTTAATATTGCAGAAGAAGGTAAGGTTTGGTGATTGTGATTCTGCAGGTGTAATTCATTTTCATAACTTATTAAAATGGTCGCATGAAGCTTGGGAAGAAAGTATTGAAATCTATGGGATCCCTTATCATGATATTTTTCCAGATTTTTCTATACGTAAAAGTCAAATTATTTTTCCAATAGTAAATTGTGAAGCAAACTTTCATGCGCCTATAAAAATTGGAGATTTATTAAAAGTAGAAATTGTCCCTCATAAAATTAATACTCATTTGTTCCAAGTAAATAGCTTTTTTATAAAAGATGGAAATAAAGTAGCCGAAGGGAAAATTATACACTGTTCTTTAGATGTTGATTCAAGAAATAAAATAGAAATTCCCGATCAGCTAGAAAGATGGATAGAGGCTTCTAATGTGAGTACAAATATAAAAGAATGCTGATTATTATTTTTTAAATTTATAGTGTATTTTTTCTGTACTGGTATTTTTGTTTTTAACAATCCACTTTTCAGGCTTTTCATGTTTAGGCCAACTTTGAGAAAAATTTTTTAATAAATTTAAAGAAAATTCAATATTTTTATCATTTGTAAGTTCTCTAAATTCAACTATTACTTTAATTTTATTTCCCCATAATTTGTTGGATACCTTTGAAATATTGAATTTATTAATTGGGATATTTTCTTTCATAATGAAATCATTTAATCTAGATTCAATTACTTCAGGAAAAACAACTTCTCCTCCTGAATTAAAGGCATTATCACTTCTTCCAACAAATTTTAAATAGTAAGAATTATTGATTTGCTTAATTTCACCTAAATCACTTGTTTGCCACCACCCATTTTTATTTTTGAAATTTTCAGTTTTTAAAGAATCTATTATTTCGATTCCAATTCTGGCTGATTTTATTTCGATTAATCCTTGTGCGTTAATTCTTATTTTTGTATCAGGTAGTATTTCTCCAACATTTTTAAAACCCATTAAGAATTCTTTTGGTTTTAAACTCGTAACCATTGCTGCTGTTTCAGTCGAGCCGTAACAAGGTGATAATTTTATTTTTTCTTTTATACATTGTTCTGCAGTTTCGTCTGAAATTGAAGCTCCACCTACCCAAATTAGATCAAAAATTTTTAGCCAACTAATTCCATCTTTTTGAGCTAAAAGTCTTTGTAATTGGGTAGGTACTAATGACGTAATCAAGTGTTTTTTGTTTTTTTTAAATTTAATTGTGAAAAGTAAAAGTTCTCTAGTTTTTTTTATCAAATTCGGAGAAATATTAATACAATCACATCCCCAAGTTTGACTTCTAAAAATTGGCATTAATCCACTTATATGGTTCAGGGGTAAAGTATTTAAAATTAAGCAGTTTTGTAATTCAAATCCTTGCTCTATTAGCCATTGACCTGATGTAGTTGCAGATAATTTAAGATTATTTAAATGGTGAAAACATTGTCTCGGTTTTCCAGAACTCCCACTACTGTTTAAGATAATTGCTGGCCCATTTTCAGTAATTGAATCTAATACATCTTTGTCTTCATATAATTTGTTTTTTACATAAATAATTTTATTCTCTCTAATTTTTTCAATAATTTTTTCTACAGATTGAGTTTCGTTATTTTCAACTTCAATAGTATGAATTTTATTTTTCATAGTTGATCCCATATCTTTTTTGCTTCATTTAAAAATAGAAACGAATTAGGGAATTTATTCATTGCTAAACCAGGAACTTTTGGCGTTGGTCCTTGTAATTGTAAAGAAGATAAATGATAGAGCCATCTCTTTCCTATTCCAGTTTCAAATGAGGTACTTATAGATATTAAAGCTTTTTTATTTTCTAATTCTCTTAAAAGCTTAACTGGATTATTTTCTTGAGAAGGCCTTCTAATTTGCCAACCCTTCCACTCATCAATCAAAGTTGGAAATTTTAAAAGTGATTCGTCTAAGGCTATTGGAACTTTTTTGTTTAGTTCTGTCAGTCCATCAATATCTTCAACACAGAGAGGTTGTTCTAACCAATCTATATTTTTATTATCTTTCAAAATATCAGCCCATCTATTAGCTATGTCTCTTCCCCAAGAACCATTAGCATCTATTCTTAACTTAATATTATTACCTATTTTGCTTAAAATTTCTTCTAATTTTGCTTCTTCCTCATGGTTATTTTCTAGGGCTACTTTCCATTTTAAGGTTAATGATTTTCCAATATCACAATGTCTTTTTTTAATATCATTTAGATCTGAAATTACATTTTCATGATTTAACAATATGGCTGTTTTACCAATTTCATCAAAGTAGTAGTTTTCTTTAAAAATTATTTTTCCATTGATCTCAGCTAATGCAGAATTTATTGCAGATTGAATGCATGGGTGAAAAATATTTATTTGCTCAGATAAATTAAATTCTTCTATATACTCAGGGATCATATCAAGTTGTTTCGCACACTTTTTTAAGTCTTTTTTATGTAGCGGTGAAACTTCTCCAAATCCTATTTTTTTATCATTACTTATTAATCTAATTATCCAACCCGATTTTGTATGGTAATTGGTTTTAGAATTTTCTACTCTGGCCGATAACTTAAAGCTATAAGATTTTTTTTGAAATATTAAGTTCATTTATTTAGCAAGTAATTAAATATTAATCCTGTGATTAAACCAATTCCATTAAGAGTTTGAAATTTTATTGCGACGAATTTGCAATTTTTTATTGCAGAAGGTTTTGCATACGAAGATTTTAATAAATTTATAAGTCTTATTGCTTGAGGGAAACTAAGCAAATAAAGGATGCAAAATACTGGAATAAATCCATAAACTATTGTGAAAAGTTGAAAAATATATATCGTAAAAATTATCCAAGGCACAAATTGAGAACCTTTTTTTGCCCCTAAGCGAACTAAAGGTGAATTTTTCCCATGCTTTTTATCTTCAGAAATTTGATGAAAATGAGAACAAAATAATACAAGAGTTGTTGCCAAGGAAGGCCCTGAACCAAGTAATAGAGCAACTTTCCATGGAATATCTTCGAAGTAAATATTAGACGGATTTAACGCAATTAAGACTGCAGAGTACGCAAAAGGTCCAAACGCAAGCCAGCATAATGGTTCTCCTAGACCTTGATAGCCCAATCTAAAAGGAGGACCTTGATATAAATATCCTAAGAAGCAGCAAGCTGCCACCAAAATAAAAATGTTTATACTTGTTGATACTGAAATAATTGAAATTATTAATAAACCAATAACTAAAGATGTATATGCAATAAATGAAATTATTTTTTTATTTTTTACAAGATTTACAATTGAATGGAATTTAAATTCATCGATTCCTGTTTCTGCGTCGTATAAATCATTAGTTAGATTTTCCCAAAGTAATATCAAAATTGCAGCTAAAGTAAATGAAATCAAATTATAAATTTTTACCTCTTCATATTGATTGAGCAAGTAAGCCCCTGTTATTAAAACTGGAAGTATGGCAACAGAATAAAGAGGCCATTTTATTGCTTTTTTCCATAATTTTTTTTTATCTTCGTCCATTTTTAATTAACACGCAAAATTAGATAATTATTGAATGTAGTTTATAAATTGAGTTACATTTTTTACTTTATTGCATCATTTTTAGTTATTTTCAATAAGTAATGAAAAATGATTTAAACTTAACAGATTTTTTAAAAGATGTATTTTCCTCTTTCGATCAGAAAGTTGAAAATTCTGGATTAGTAAGTATTTGTGTTGAGATTCCTTGTATTGATTTATTCCAAGTTTATGAATTGTTAATAAATCAATATCCGTTTTCTTCATTTTGGGAGGAATCTAATGGCATTTCATATATAGCTTTCGAGAAGTGTAAATATGTTACTCTGGATGGCCCAAAAAGATTTGAGGTTGCAAAAGAGTTTAATTCTGAGAATTTTAAAAATTTAATTAACTTAACTAATGAATCGCATAATTCTGCACTTTCAAAAATAATTTATTTATTTTCTTTCTCTGAAAA
>CACAST010000012.1 GCA_902535185.1 uncultured Prochlorococcus sp. | reverse complement strand
TGAAGCCTAAAATACCAACTAAGAGAATGGTTTTTCATGAAATTACAAAAAAGGCAATTAATAAAGCTTTAGATCAAACAAGAGAAATTGATATGGAACTTGTTCAGGCTCAAGAAACCAGAAGAATCTTGGACAGGCTTTTTGGATATGAATTATCTCCTTTACTTTGGAAGAAGGTAGCCCCCAGATTATCTGCTGGTCGGGTTCAATCAGTTTCTGTAAGGCTTCTTGTTAGAAGAGAGAGAGAAAGAAGATCCTTTAAAAAAGCTAGTTACTGGGGAATTAAAGCTTCCCTAGTAAAAGACAATATAACTTTCGAAACTAAATTATTCAGTTTAAACGGTCAACGAATTTCTAACGGTTCTGATTTCGACGAACAAACCGGTAAATTAAAAGAAGGGAACAAATCTTTAATAATTGGAGAAGAACAAGTAAATGACTTATTGAAGACCTTTTCCTCTGAGGATTGGTTAGTCTCAAAAATCGAAAAAAAGCCATCCACTCGTAAGCCAGTTCCTCCATTTACAACAAGCACATTACAACAAGAAGCAAATAGGAAGCTTCGTTTGTCTGCAAGAGAAACTATGAGATGTGCACAAGGGCTATATGAGAGAGGTTTCATAACTTATATGAGAACTGATTCAGTTCATCTCTCCCAACAAGCCACAAGAGCTGCTAGAAAATGTGTTAGTTCTATGTATGGAAAAGAATTTTTATCTAACTCACCAAGACAATTTAATTCAACTGCAAGAAATGCTCAAGAAGCTCACGAAGCTATTAGGCCTGCAGGTGAGGTATTTAAAACACCAAAGGAAACTAATCTAACTGGTAGAGATTTATCACTTTACGATTTAATTTGGAAAAGAACTGTAGCTAGTCAAATGGCTGAAGCTAGGCTAACAATGATTAATGCTGAAATTAGCGTAGGGGATGGAATATTTAAATCGAGCGGGAAAAGTATTGATTTCGCAGGATTCTTCAGAGCTTATGTCGAGGGAAGTGATGACCCAAGTTCATCCCTTGAACAACAAGAAATTATTCTCCCAAACTTAACAACTGGAACATGTCTTGATGTTACTAATAAGGAATCTACTTTTCATGAAACTAAACCTCCTGCAAGATATACAGAGGCCGCATTAGTTAAAGTTCTTGAAAAAGAAGGGATTGGAAGACCTTCTACCTATGCCAGCATTATTGGGACCATAGTTGATAGAGGTTATGCGAATATATCTTCCAATACTTTGGCTCCAACGTTTACAGCTTTTGCTGTTACTGCTCTGTTAGAAGAACATTTTCCTGATCTGGTTGATACTACTTTTACTGCAAAAATGGAATCTTCATTGGATGAAATATCTTCAGGCAATCTTGAGTGGCTGCCATACCTCGAAACTTTCTATAAAGGTAAAAATGGTTTGGAGGTAAAGGTTCAGAAAACAGAGGGAGATATTGATGGCAAAGCTTATAGACAAGTTGATTTCGAAGACCTTCCTTGCGTAGTCAGAATAGGCTCTAACGGACCTTGGCTAGAGGGTACAAAAATTGATGAATCTGGTAATGAAATTCAAGCGAAAGGTAATCTTCCAATGGATATTACTCCTGGAGATTTAGATATAAAGCAAGTTGATCAAATTTTAAGTGGCCCATCGGATCTTGGAACTGATCCAAAAACTGGGGAAAAAGTCTTTTTAAGATTTGGCCCTTATGGACCTTACGTACAATTGGGAAATAATGATCAAGATAAAGCTAAACCAAGAAGAGCTTCATTACCCAAAGAGTTGAAAACTGATGATCTAACTCTAGATGAGGCGCTTGTACTTTTAAGTTTGCCTAGATTGTTAGGAGTTCATCCTGAAGGAGGAGTTGTCGAGGCTGATAGAGGAAGATTTGGCCCGTATATCAAATGGATTAAAAATGAAAATGAATCTGAAAACAGATCCTTAAAGAAAGAGGATGATGTTTTTACAGTTGATATAGAACGAGCATTAGAAATTCTTGCAATGCCAAAAATGGGAAGAGGTGGTCAAGAGGTACTTAAAGACTTTGGAAAACCGAAAGAATTTAAAGAAAAAATTCAAATATTAAATGGAAGATATGGGGTCTATTTAAAATGTGGTAAAACTAATGTTTCGATTGCCAAAGATACTGACATAGAAAAATTTACCATAGATGAAGCAGTATCTCTTTTAGAAGAAAAACTAAAAGATAAAAAAGGTTCAATTTTAAAAAAAACAAAGATTAGTAATAAAAAAACTACCAGGAAAAAGAAAAGTTAGAAAAAATATGATTTTTAAAAAAAAAGAATTTTTTTTATTAATTTTTTTGATTTTCTTGCAATCATGTTCTGGCGGGAGGATTGGAAATTTTCTTGAAAGTAGTTTTAATGATTTAGAAAAAACAAGCAAAAATGAAAATTTACAAAATAACTTATTAAATAAAAACGATATAAATTTAGAAAAAGAAAATAAAAAATTTGATGATAAAAAAAATAAAAAAATTAAGAATCTTTCAAAAAAAAGAAAAATTGAGCTTCAATCTTACAAAATAATATTCATTTTAAAAGATGTAGATCCAAAAGATCCCACGGAAGAGTTGAGTTCCATATTGAGTAATTCTGAGGTAAATTTTGAAATAGAAAAGATTGAACGTATCTTAGATTCAAAAAATAAAAGTATGAATAAAAATTAATTAAAAATATTCAGCAAAAAATGAAAATAACAACAAAAACTGAAGCATTAAATATTGTCGAGACTTCTTATTTAGCATCCCTTTCGTCTTTATTATGGGTTGCATTATATTATCTGCCAATTGGGGGAGCTTTATTAAGGTTGATTTTACCCCTCCCAATGATCTTGTTGCACTTGAGAAGAGGAACTAAAATTGCATTGGAAGGACTTTTAATACAATTTCTTCTTTTATTTATAATTATGGGTCCTGTTAGAGGAACTTTATTTTTATTTCCTTATGGGATTTTGGCTTTTTGGTTAGGTTGGTGTTGGTTTAAAGAAAAGAGTTGGAAACTTAGTTTAACTGGGGGAGTTGTTATTGGAACCCTTGGCTTCTTAATAAGAGTAATAGCATTATCTACGTTGGTTGGAGATAATCTTTGGGTGTTAATTACTAGAGCGAGTTATGGTCTAATAGAAAAGTTAATTGGATTATTTAATTTACCTTTATATCCCTCAATTTTGAGTATACAACTAGGTGCAATTTTATTAATAATTTTTCAAGAAATAGTTTATGTTTTAACTGTACATGTAGTTGCCTATTCTCTGTTTCCTAGATTTAAATTAACCATCCCAAATCCTCCAAGATTGTTAAATAGCTTAGTTGATTTTAATAATTAAAAAAAGTAAGAATGTACAGTACAGAATTAGGGATAAATTTTTTTGGTAATGAATCCAATAAAAAAAGACAACTCAATAAGATAGAAATACTGAAGAAGAATATTAAAAATTTAAAAATATTTCTCATAATTGCTGGCACTAATACATCTCAAATTCCAGGAATTTCCGCAGCAGGTATTAATCCAAAATCGAGGCGAACAACTGCGCTCGCAGATGCTGAATTTTTGCTTGAGGGTGCTTCAAAAGATCATAAATATAAATTGCCTCTTCTCAATGCAGGAGTAACTCCGGCCCTAATCAGTCATGTTTGTTCAAAGCTTATAAATACTTATCCAATTATTGTTCCTCTGGGAATAGGAGCAAAGCCTTATTTTAATCATTTGGTTGTAGAAGATAGAAATTTGGGCCCATCAAATTGTCTTACTACTGGTAAATCGATGACTAAAGAGAGAGTTTTAAATCTCTATGAAAAAGGTCTTGCGATAGGAAAATCCTTAAAACAACCAGTTTTAATTTCTGAATCTGTACCGGGGGGCACCACAACTGCTCAGGCAGTAATGGAAGCTTTTGGTTTGCAGGTATCTAATTTAGTAGGGAGTAGTTTATTTAAAGCTCCAAGAGAACTAAGAAGACAAGTAATCAAAAGAGGACTCTTAAATGCAAATTTTAAGGCTGATTTCGATTCTTTTGATGTTATCGCGGCAGTAGGTGATCCTTTCCAAGCTTTTTCAATGGGTCTATTAGTTGGTGCAAGGTTAGCAAAACAACCTGTAATATTGTCTGGAGGAAGTCAGATGTTAGCAGTCATTTTGCTTGTATTAGAATTTTTAGGTGAAATAAATAAACATGAATTTATTGAAGATGTTTTTATTGCGACAACTGGGTGGCTTGTGAAAGATAATTCTCTAAGTGATTTAGTAAATCTAATTAATGAAAAATATGATGTCAAATTATTAGGTTTAGCCAGTCCTTTAAATTTCAAATCTTCAAAATACAAAGAATTGAAGGATTATGAATTAGGTCATGTAAAAGAAGGTGTAGGTGCTGGTGGAATATCATTGCTTGCTTTCTTAGATGGATTTAAAAATGAAGAAATAGTTTCATTGTGTCAACAAAATCTGGAAATGATGAAGGGCCTAGGTCAAATTTCTTTAGAGAAGGATTGCTGAATGTTTTCAAAATTTGCAACCAGAAGAGAATTTTTAAATTATGGTAAGCTTTCGCTTTTATTTTTCTTAAACTCTTGCAGTAATTTACCTAATAAAGTAAAAATTGCATTACAAAATTCTTTTTATCCAGAATCTTTTAAAGATACGATTCCAAAAGATTGGAAGCAGGAAAAAATCAATTTTGAAAATATTCAGCTACAAAAAAATAGAAACACAATTTTTAATTCTGACTTTACTTTAATAAATGATGGATGGATTTCTAGTATAGATTTTTCAGAATTTGAAAAAATAAATGAATATGCACTTTACGAAAATTTGGATAAGAGATCGATAGATTTTTTGGGAAGCTTTGATCAAAATCTGAGGAGTAAATTATTTCCTATTGGCGTAGTACCCTATACAATCATCATTAAAAATAATAAAGAATTAATAACTTCAGCAAGAACATCTTGGGATTTTCTTCTTTCTAAAAAATTAACTGGGAAAATTATTTTTCCTCAAAGTCCCAGGATAATATTGTCAATTGCTCAAAAAATTAATTCATCTAATTCTTTAAAAAAACTCAAAAGCCAAGCTATGTTATTTGATGATAAAAATATGCTCAACTGGTTGATTAATTCTGATGCTATTGTCGCAATAGTTCCTTATAGTCTTTGTTCAAAATATTTAAAAATAGATCCAAGGCTTTCTTTAGTTTTCCCTAGCCAAGGCGTACCTTTGATGTGGCATTTTCTACTTAGTCGATCAAATCAAAATAATGCAATATTAATGAAATGGATTAAATCTTTAGAAAATAAATCAATAGTAGATAAATTAGTAAGCCAGGGTTGGTATCTTCCATTTAATAGTGATTATTTGCAAAGTAAATATAAAACTGAAATGCTCCCCATCTCAGGACCTTCTGAGAAATGTTGGGAAAATAGTTGGTCTTTCCCTGTCTTAACAAATGAACAAAAAATTAATCTTAAAAATATCTGGAATGAGTCCTTATCCCCATAATCTTTTTGTAGGATTTTCAATTAATAAGTTATGAGTTTCCTTTAATAAATTTGGTATATCTAATTTACTAGGACATTTAGGAACACATTTATTACATTCTTGACAAAATGAGGAATTTTTTTCTTCCCACCAGTGGCCAGCTTTTCCTATTAAATTGTATCTTTCTTTTGCAAATTCTAATTGGCCACAACCAACAGATATATTTCTTAAACGAAGTATTTCTGGAATAGGCACTTCATTTGGACATGGAAGACAAGATCTACATTGTTCACATTTGGTTGAGTTTAATCTTTCATTAGAAACTTCCTCAATTTTATTAAGGGCGCTTTTTTCAAGTTTTGTAAGCTTCTCGAATGAGTTTCTAAGTTTATGCGCAAATTCAAAATCTTTTTTGTTTGCCGCCCCCAAGGATAAAGTTGTAATGCCTTTTGCGAGAAGGAATCGATACGCTAATTCTAATGGATGAAAAGGCTTAGAGGCCTCTATCAAAATATCACTTGGAGAATACAATCTACCGCCTTTATCTGCAGGCGATATAGCTAAAACTCCCATACCTTTTTTAATAGCTTCCTCTGCCAAAGCAATCTTAGATTGATCTAAATAATGTAAATGAAGACTACAAAAAGTAAAAACTTCACAGTTAATTGCATCTTTAATTAGTGAATAACTTCCGTGAGAACTAAAACCGACTTGATCAACTAGTTCCTTCTCAAGTATCCAAGAAATGAATTTCTTACCCTCTCCAGAAAGAACCCAATCTAGATGTTGTTTTAAGTTGAGTCCGTGAATTGCAAGATTATTAATTTTCTCGCGATTTAAATTTTTAAGAGACTTTTTAAAATTATTTTTTAAAAAGTCAAAATCACCCTTTGGTAAAACTTTGGAAGTAATCACCCAATTTTTTTCTTTTATATTCTCTTCTATTGCTAATTTTTTTATTGAATTTCCAATAAGTGATTCAGCATCACCATAAGAAGGTGCTGTTTCTATGTGGTTAATTCCTACATAATATGCATTTTTTATTATGCTATACATTTTTTCGAGACTTTCAGTTGCTCGCATTGTCCCCAAAGTGAATAAGCTCACTTCCGCTCCTCTACCAAATGATCTTTTTTGTGAATTAATAATCATCTAAATATGATCAATTTCTTTTTATTTACTCTTTAATTTATTTATAGTTGAAAATGATTTAAAGTAAATTAAAGTAAATACAAAATTTTGCAAAAATATTTTTTTAAACTATGTTTACAGGAATAATTCAATCAGTTGGAAAACTAAGACAAGAAAAAAATATTTTAGAAATTGAAATTCTAGATAATTTATTTGATATGACAATTGGTGACAGCATAGCTGTTGATGGAATTTGTTTGACAGTTAAAGAGATTTTTCAAAATAAATTTACTGTTGATGTTAGTGAGGAGACATTAAAAAAAACAACTTTAGGAGTAAAGTCGAACCTGAATCAGATTGTTAATTTGGAGCCCGCTCTTAGGGTGTCTGACCGTCTAGGAGGGCATATAGTAAGCGGACATGTTGATGGCCTTGGAATAGTTGAGAATATAGAAAAATTAGAGAAATCTTGGCTTTTATCAATAAAGTGGAAAAATAATAATTTTTCAAAATATGTAGTTAATAAAGGTAGTATTTGTGTAAATGGTATAAGTCTTACAATTGCAAAATATGAGCAGGAAGGAGCAATATTTACTATTGCGATAATTCCTCATACTTGGCATAAAACAAATCTGAATAAATTAAATATCGGTGACAGCGTAAACCTTGAGGCAGATGCACTAATTAAATATGTAGAGAAATTACTTTTATTTGATAAAAATAGTAATCAAGATTTATCTTCAAATAATATTTCTTCCGAGTGGCTTAAAGAAAACGGTTGGTAAAATATATTTTTTAATTTAATGGAATCAGATAAATTGTTTTTGATTCTTTTTTAAGATCGATTTTAAATTCCTGTCCAGGTTCTAGACCTAATTTTTTGGTGTAGGCATGACCAATTAATAGATTCCCATTGCCATGAACTTTAGTTTTGAATTCTGTCTGTCTGCCTCTTGAAGCTCTATTACCATTTTTACCCTGACGACCATTTCCTATTTTATAACCCTTAGCTTCAATAAGCGCCCTATAAAAACTTTTTCTTAAGATTCTTCCACTAGGACCTACGTACCCACAACCTCTGGCTATCTCATCTTCAGATTTTTTACTTAATAATTTTGCTTTTTCAAGAAGTTCTTTTCCTTCTAGCATTATCTGACAAATTTCTAATTATATATTCTTACTAAAAAGGAGAATTGTGGCAATATAAATTAATAAAAAATATATTTAATTTTCAAAATATATTTTTTTATAAAAGATACAAAATAATAAATAAAATAACCCATATTCCATCTACAAAATGCCAGTACAATTCAACAGCTTCCAAAGGGAACATATTTTGACTAGTTAATCTTCCGCTCTTGATTCTCGATTGCCAAGCAATAATTAAAATCATTAAAGTGCCTAAAGTGACATGTAATCCATGAAAACCAGTAAGAGCATAAAAAGTGCTTGCAAATAAATTATCGGTTAATCCAAAAGGTAAATGAAAATATTCAAATAATTGACATATTAAAAATATAATTCCAAGAAAAGCAGTAAAAAATAACCATTTTTGGGATTCAGAGTTTTTATCTTTTAAAAGTGCTTTGCCTGCTTTATGGAAAGTTGCACTACTAACAAGTAATAAAATTGTATTAAGTGTAGGTATTGGGAGTTCTAATTCATAAATAGCACCATCAGGTAATGGATTTACTGCTTTGTATGTTAAATAAGCAGCAAAGAATCCAGCAAAAGTCATTCCGTCCGCAATTAGGAAAGTTATAAGACCAAACATTCTGAAGTCTTCATGTTTTTCGTTGACTTCAGAATTATTTTTTTGAATTTCTTTTGAGCTATCAAGAGTTGTCATATGTTTTTATTTTCGTTCAGAAATTTCTTTACCATAACCATAGGGTTCTACAACTAATGGAGCTTCTCCTTCCCAATTTTCAACTGGAGGTGGAGAAGATGTTAACCACTCAGGTGTAAGAGCATTCCAAGGGTTATCTCCAGCATCTTTTCCATTTCTCACACTAAGGAATACATTAATTAAAAAAGGAATTGTACTTATAGCCATCAAAAGAGCCCCAAGGCTACTAATTTGATTAACGAACTGGAATTGAGGATCATATTCTGCTACTCTTCTTGGCATTCCATTTAAACCAAGCCAATGTTGAGGGGCAAAGCACAAGTTAAATCCAATAAAGGTAATGATAAAATGTAAAATTCCTAATTTTTCATTGAGCATTTTTCCAGTTACTTTGGGGAACCAATGATAAATTGAAGAGAAAATAATAAAAACAGTCCCTCCATAAACTATGTAATGAAAATGGGCGACAACGAAATAGGTATCATGTACGTGAATATCGAAAGGTACCTGTGCCAAAGCAACTCCAGTAATACCTCCAAAAACGAAATTTATAATAAATCCACAAGAGAATAACATTGCACTATTTATGGAAATTTTACCTCCCCATAATGTTGCAACCCAATTAAAAAATTTTATACCTGTTGGAACAGCAATAAATGCTGTGGCAATTGTAAAGAACAATCTCATCCAAGGGGGCGTTCCACTTGTAAACATGTGATGCGCCCAAACAACTAAACCTAAAACTACTATCCCCATTATTGAAAAAACCATTGTTGTATATCCGAAAAGTGGTTTTCTAGCATGTACGGGAAGTATTTCACTAACTAAACCAAAGGCTGGAAGGACCATAATGTATACAGCTGGATGAGAATAAAACCAAAATAAATGCTGATAAACTACGACATTGCCTCCTAAAACGGGATTGAAAAACCCCGTATTAGCAATGATATCGAAGCTAAGAAGAATTAAAGTACCTGCTAAAACAGGAGTTGACAAAACAACTAATAGACTTGTTCCAAGCATTGCCCAACAATACATTGGCAATTGCATTAGTTTTAATCCTGGCCTTCTTAATTTAATAATGGTGGCTATAAAGTTTATTCCACCAAATATAGAACTGCCTCCAAGTAATAGAACGCTCAGAATCCAAATAATTTGTCCAGATTGAGGAGTAGTTATGCTTAAAGGTGGATAAGCAGTCCATCCAGCCTGAGCAGCACCATCAACAAAATAACTTGCTACCAGCATCAAACCTGAAGGAGGAATTAACCAAAAAGCTACGGCATTTAATCTTGGGAATGCCATATCTCTTGCACCTACATAAAATGGAATTAAATAATTTCCAAAAGCACCGTTAACGACAGGCACTATCCAAAGGAATATCATTATTGTTCCGTGTAAAGTTAAAACTTGGTTATAAACATCTCTTGGCATAAAATCAGACATTGGACTGGCCAGTTCAATTCTTATAGCGCTCGCTAAGGTTCCCCCTATTAAATAGAAGAGAAAACCGCAAACCAAGTATTGAATTCCAATTACTTTATGATCAAGGCTAAAACTAAAGTATCTAAGCCAGCCTTTAGGTTGAAGGCTTTCATTATTAGTTTTTTGTGGATCAATTGATATTGTCATAAATTTACCTCTGGTTTTTTATTTTTGTTAAACCATTCGTTGTAATCAGTTTCTTCTTCAACAATTATCGAGGCTCTCATTCCTCCATGATATGGGCCGCATAATTCTGCACAAATTATCGGATATTTTCCTACTTTTGTAGGAGTGAAATTTAGTATAGTCGGTTGTCCAGGAATAATATCCTGCTTAATTCTGAACTCTGGTACCCAAAAAGCATGAATAACATCTTTGGATTCCATTTTCATTGATACTTTTTGATCAACAGGAACGTGTAGTTCTCCTGAAATGAAATTGCCCTTGGGATAATTGAATAGAAATGCAAATTGCATAGCTGAAACTTCAATTGATAAATTATTTATTGCTATTTCATTATCAGAAGTTTGACTTATTCCAGCCCATATTTTTTCAGTGTTAGAACTCATCATTTCATGGTTATGATTTAGTTCTTTCATCCCTCCCATTCGATCGTAGATGTTGTAGCTATAGAGACCTATTAATAAAACAATTATTGAAGGGATAATTGTCCATACAATTTCTAAGCTTAAATTTCCCTCTAAAGCTATACCATCGCCTATCTGATTATTTCTTTTCCTAAATTTAAATAAGCTATAAATAACAGCTATTGTCATTCCTATAAAAATAATTAATCCAATAATGAAAAGAATTTTAAAAAGTTCATCGTAAATTGGTGCATTAATACTTGCTTCCGCTGGGAGCAAATTTACATTAAAACCAATCCAAAAAGATATAGCAAAAACGAGAGAAATAATTAGTATTAAATAAATGTTTTTATTTAACAATTGTTTCCTTAAAAATTGGATTTATATTCTCAAGATATTCAATTTTTTTAATCCTGCATCCTTTGTTAAAAGAAAAACATTTAAATTCACAACTTCTTAAGATTTATGAAATAAAAGGCGTATTATTAATAACTTTTTAGAGTTAATTGTCAGGGAAAAAAGATTAAATTAGTAAATTATTTTTTAAATTAAACATATTAATTTTTAATTAATGTTTGGTTTTTGAATCTAATTTATTATGCAAAATAATAGGTTTTATCCATTTGATTAATAACCAATTATATAAATCAAAATATCTGACAATTTTTAAAAGGTTGGGAAGCCATAGTGTACTTGCACTTATTGCACTAATTGTAATTGGAGGTGCTACGAGAGTTATGGAGGCGGGACTTGCCTGCCCAGATTGGCCATTGTGTTATGGATCTTTTTTGCCTTTTAATCATATGAACCTAAGAGTATTTCTAGAGTGGTTTCATCGTCTTGATGCTTTTCTGGTTGGAATATTAATTCTTTTTAAATTTGCTCTTTCAATTATTTGGAAAAATGAAATTCCTAACTGGTTACCTAAAACCTACTCATTATTACTTTTTCTCGTTATTGTTCAAGGATCTTTTGGAGCTTTAACAGTCATAAACCTCCTTGATTCATATACTGTTACTGGCCATCTTTTAATAGCTTTTCTACTTCTCATCACAACAATTTCAATAAATCAAAATTTAGAAAATGACTATATGAAAGAGCCATTAATTTGGTGGAGATTATTATTGTTTGTTCCTCTTTTACTTACCCTGATTCAATCTTTTATTGGAGTAAGGCTTTCATCAACTTGGTCCGCACATATTTGCTTATCTATTAATAAACAATGTCTAATTCTAAATACTCATAAATTATTTGCTTTTCCAATTGCTTTTTCTATTCTATTAATAATTACAACTGCAATTAATAAGAGAGATTTGCTTAATGAAAATTGGAAATATCTCTCAGCACTTATTTTTCTCTTGTTTTCCCAAATTGCTTTGGGTGTTTTAAGTCTTAAAACAAATTTAAATCAACCTATTTTTATTATCGGTCATCAATTAAACGCCTCTTTATTTATTGCGATATTAACTACATTAATTTTTAGAAATCCTTTTACCAAAAAAGGTCTAAACCACTCCCTTAATTCTCAAATGGTTGGTGTCAATTCATGAACAGTAGTAACTTAGAAAACTTGAACTTTAAATCTGCAATTAGGGATGAAGTTGTACCTTCGAGAAAAAGATTAACTTTGCCACCTTGGCTTGAAGTGGCAAAACCTAGATTAATTCCACTTTTACTGGCAACAACTTTAGGAGGAATGGCTTTAACAGAGGAATGGCCTTTGTCTTCACCGAAGCTTATCTGCACTTTAGGAGGCGGCGCATTGGCAGCAGCAGCAGCAGGAGCTCTTAATTGCTTGTGGGAAATGGAATTAGATAAGAGGATGACAAGAACTAGCAAAAGAGCCTTGCCAGCAGGAAAATTATCATCTGAGACTGTATTTTTAGCTGCCGTATCATGTACTTTGGCAGCTTCGATGCTTTTAGTAAGTGGTGTAAATTACTTGGCTGCGGGATTAACTCTTCTTGGCTTATTTAGCTATGTAATTTTATATACAGTTATTTTGAAACCTCGTACAACCAAAAATATTGTTTTTGGAGGAGTTGCTGGAGCGATACCACCTCTAGTTGGTGCATCTGCTGCCACGGGGCATGTAGGTCTAAGTGGTTGGTGGTTGTTTGGTTTAGTAATGTTATGGACTCCAGCTCATTTTTGGGCACTTGCAATTTTATTAAAGGAAGATTACGCATCTGTTGGTATTCCTATGCTCCCTTCTGTTAAGGGATCTGTTTTTACTGCTAAAGCGATTTCTCGTTACGGATGGGCAACAGTTTTAATGAGTATTATGGGAGTCTTCGCTTTACCTGAAGGGGGTCTCTTATATGGAATTATGTTATTGCCATTTAATGGAAGACTTTTGCAATTAATAAATGAATTAAAGAAATCTCCTGATGATCTTTCAAGAGCAAAGTCTCTTTTTAGGTGGTCTATTCTATATATGTTTGGTATTTGTCTTTTGTTATTAATTTCCAGAACCCATTTATCCGTAGAATTTGAGCAGCAATCTATGCAAATTTTTCTATCTATAGTATCCCTCCTTAGTAATTAAATTAGATGTAAAATGTTTTTTAAGAGATAGTAAGTTTGATGAATTATATAAAAGTTAAAGGGCTCTCAAAATCTTATTCAGAAATCAAGGCTTTAAAAAATTTATCAATGGAAATTGAAGCTGGAACATTATTCGGAATACTTGGTCCAAATGGTGCTGGCAAATCAACACTTATAAAAATACTCGCTACTTTAATAGAGCCTGATAGTGGAGAAGTTTTAATAAATAATATTAATCTGATAAAAAATTCAAGGAAAATTAGAGAATTAATTGGTTATGTTGCCCAGGACATTGCACTTGATAAAATATTAACTGGAAGAGAGCTTTTGGATTTTCAATCAGATTTATATCACATCAATAAAAACAAAAAATTTGAAAGGATTAAGAAATTAATTGATCAATTAGAAATGAATGATTGGATTGATCGTAAGTGCGGAACTTATTCAGGGGGTATGAAAAGAAGGATAGATCTTGCAGCTGGACTATTACATTTGCCCCAAGTTTTAATATTGGATGAACCTACAGTTGGTTTAGATATTGAAAGTAGAAATATCATATGGCAACTTTTAAAAGATTTGAGAAATAATGGAATGACTATTATTTTAAGCAGTCACTATCTTGATGAAATAGATAAATTGGCAGATAAATTAGTGATAATTGATGATGGAAGAGTAATAGCACAAGGGGCTCCAACAGAACTGAAAAATAAATTAGGAGGAGATAGAGTAACTTTGAAAGTAAGAGAATTTAGTAATCAGGAAGAAGCAAAAAATATATGCCAAATTTTAACTTCAATAGATGGAATTAGTCAGATTATCATAAATGAAGCTCAAGGTTTCTCGATAAATTTTGTAGCAGATAAAGAAAAAGATTTACTTACGAAGCTCAAAGTGGAATTGGCCTTCTCAAAGTTTGAAATTTTTTCTCTTACCCAAAGTCAGCCAAGCTTAGATGATGTATATCTTCAGGCAACCGGGAAAACATTATTGGATGCCGAAATTTCTATGGCAGGGAAAAGAGACCTTAAAAAAGAATCAAAGCAATCAATGCGATAAAAAAAATTCTGGTTAACTAACTATAATGAGAATTAATTACTGCTAATTATGGAATTACAACAGTATAATTTATTTTTTTTATATCAAGAAACATTTGCCTTAACAAAGAGATTATTTATTCAATTAAAAAGAAGACCATCAACTCTTTTAGCTGGAATATTACAACCTATAATTTGGCTTTTTTTATTTGGGGCATTATTCTCTAAAGCTCCTGAAGGTTTTTTACCAGGAGTTGATTCTTATGGGAATTTTTTAGGAGCAGGACTTATTGTTTTTACTGCTTTTAGCGGAGCCCTAAATTCTGGTCTTCCTTTAATGTTTGATAGAGAGTTTGGATTCCTTAATAGATTACTTGTGGCTCCTTTAACCAGTAGATTATCCATAGTTTTATCTTCTTTTTTTTACATAACAATCCTGAGCTTTGTTCAGAGTATTGTAATAATGGTTGTTTCATACACTTTGGGATATGGATGGCCTAACTTATATGGTTTAGGAATTGTGTTTATAACACTAATTTTATTAGTTCTTTTTGTGACATCAATAAGTTTATGTTTAGCGTTTGTTTTGCCCGGACATATTGAATTAATCGCTCTTATATTTGTGATAAATTTACCTCTACTTTTTGCAAGTACTGCTTTGGCTCCAATTTCTTTCATGCCAAATTGGCTTGGGTGGTTGGCTTCATTAAATCCATTAACTTTTGCGATCGAACCTATTAGGACTGCATATACAGAAACTATGAATTTAGAATTAGTGGCTTTACATGCTCCATATGGTGATTTAACTTGTAAGAGTTGTATATCAATTTTATTTTCTTTAACAGTTTTATCCTTGATTATCATAAGGCCTCTGTTAAATAAAAAGTTAAATTAAAAAATTTATGCTTTTAAAAAATCATCTAATAGAAGTTTTTAAAAAAGCCTCTTCAGAAAATAATTTTTTGCTTAAAGAAAATATTGTTCTTAAGTGGGTTCATAGATTTGGGATTGATTCTTTAAATGATTTATTAATCCATAGTCCAGTACAAAAGGGAAATCATGAAGAAGAAAATCAAGAACAAATAACTTTAATTGATGAAAATCATGAAGAAGAAAATCAAGAACAAATAAGGCTTGAATCTTTTAAAACTTTAGAAAATTTAGAAGAAACAAATTACTTAAAAATTTCTAACAAAAATCAACTCTTTAGTACTAAACAAGATTCTAATCAAATGAATAAATATATTAAAACCTCAAAATTACCACTACCTAATATTAAAAACTTAAGAAAATGGATTAATAAAGATAAAAAAGCTAGTTAGCTTTTACATCATACCTGGCATACCCATGCCGCCCATACCTGGCATACCCATTCCGCCCATACCAGGCATGCCCATGCCACCCATTCCTGGCATACCCATTCCACCCATACCTGGCATGCCCATGCCTCCCATGCCTCCCATACCTCCCATTGGATCTCCACCTGGTCCTCCTGGTGCTGCGGCTTCAGGCTCTGGAATGTCAGCCATCGCAACTTCAGTTGTGAGGAGCATAGCTGCAATAGATACTGAATCTTGAAGAGCCAATCTTAATACTTTGGTTGGATCTAATATTCCTGAATCTTTTAAATCCTCATATTTTCCTGAATTAGCATTGAAGCCTTTGTTAAGTCTTTTAATTTCAGTGACAACTACATCACCATTAAAACCAGCATTTTTTGCTATTTGTTTAGTAGGTTCCAAAAGGGCTTCTTTTACGATATTTATCCCAGTTCTTAAATCATCTGAAGATTCTTGACTTAAATTTAAAAGGTCATCTGATATTTCAATTAAAGTTTGTCCTCCTCCAGAAACTACACCCTCTTCAATAGCAGCTTTCGTAGCATTAAGGGAATCTTCGATTCTTAACTTTTTGAACTTCATCTCTGTTTCTGTTGCAGCTCCAACTTTGATAAGTGCTACACCTCCAGCTAGTTTTGCTATCCTTTCATTGATTTTGTCCTGATCATACTCTGAGTCTGTTATTTCAACTTCTCTTTTTAATTTTTCAACTCGCGCTTTAACCAAATCTTTAGTGTCTTCGAAGGCAACAATTGTAGTTTTGTCCTTCGTGATAGTTATTTTTTTTGCTTTGCCTAAATCATTAATCGATACTTTATCAAGTGTCATTGATTTATCTTCACTAATTAACTTAGCTCCAGTAAGAATAGCAATATCTTCAAGGGCAGCTTTTCTTCTCTCGCCAAATAACGGAGCTCTTACGGAAGCTACATTTAACACTCCACTATTCTTATTCAAAACCAAGGTGGTTAAAGCCTCTCCTTCGATATCTTCAGCAAGAATAAGAAAAGGTGAGCCTGATTTCTGAATTTCTTCAAGTATTGGAACCAAATCAACTAAAGTTGAAATTTTTTGATCAGTTATTAATATTTTAGGATTTTCAAGTTCACAAACTTGTCTTTCTTGGTCTGTTACGAAATATGGAGAACTATAGCCTCTATCAAAAGACATTCCTTCAGTTATATCTAATTCTGTATCTAGTGATTGAGATTCTTCGACAGTTATTACACCATCTGAAGTAACAATATCCATTGCCTTCGAAATTATAGATCCAATTTCTTCATCACCTCCAGCACTAACTGTTGCAACTTTTTGAATATCAGAACCACTTAATGAAATACTTTTGGAACTTAATTTTTCTAGAACAAAAGCCAGGCCTACTTCCATACCTTTTTTTAACTCCATAGGGCTGGCACCAGAAGCAATATTTTTTAATCCCTCTTGAACCATCTTCTGAGTCAAAATGGTTGCTGTTGTTGTTCCATCTCCTGCACTCTCTTTTGTCTTGGACGCAACTTGTTCTATTAATTTCGCACCCAAATTAGAAATAGGGTTCTCAATCTCAATCTCTTTGGCAACTGTGGACCCATCTCTAACTATATCTGGTGAACCAAATTTTCTCTCTATTACTACGTTTTTTGCTTTTGGCCCGATAGTAACTTTTACCGCATTAGCTACGAAATTTACACCTTTTTCTAGCGCTTCTCTTGATTCATTAGAAAAACTTAACTGTTTAGCCATGTTTACTCGATCTTTAGTCCTATTCTAATCTCCCATAGAATCATTTTTAAGGGATATTTAATTAAGTGGGGAAAGCCGAATTTCTTTTAATTAACCATACAAATTAACTCAAATAAGAGTATCTTTAGGTTATGGAAGAAACAAATAATCTTATTTTTACTCTTACAGCAATCCTAGCGATTGCTATGACATTGATATATTTTCCACTGAGATTTTTCTTGACATTAACTGCTAGAAGTCGAAGACTAAAACTTTTACAAAAAATTAGAAGGTTGAGAGATGAATTAGGTCAGCCTTATCAAAATACATAATTAAATACTCATACCACCATCAATACTGATTGTTTGCCCTGTAATATATCCTCCTGCATCACTTGAAACTAAGAATGACACTAAGTTTGCAATTTGAGTACAACTTCCCAATTTCCCTAAAGGAATAACTTTAAGAATCTCTTCAGTATTAAGTTTTTCAGTCATCTCTGTTTCTATGAAACCTGGAGCTATTGCATTTACATTTATACCTCTTGAAGCAAATTCTTTAGCGCAAGTTTTGGTAAATCCAATAACTCCAGCTTTGGCGGCAGAATAATTTGCTTGCCCTGGATTACCAATTATTCCAACAACAGATGAAATATTTACGATGCTACCACTTCTTTTTTTCATCATAAATTTTGAAGCATATTTTGTACAAAGAAAAACTCCTTTTAAGTTTGTATTTAGTACATCATCCCATTGTTCCGATTTCATTCTCATCAATAGTCCATCTCTAGTAATTCCAGCATTGTTAATGAGGATATCAATGGTGCCATTAATTTTGATTATTTCTTCAAAAGCTGAACTGACAGAATCCTCTTTTGAAACATCAAATTTTAATTTATGAGCTTTACCTCCTGAATTCTTTATTAAATTTACAACTTCTTCAGCTTTTTCATCAGAAGAAGAGTAATTAATAAAAACTTCTGCTCCCAATCGGCTTAGTTCTAAAGCAATTTCTTTACCTATTCCTCTGCTAGCTCCAGTGATTAAAGCAATTTTGCCTGATAATGAATCTTTATTGGACATTATGAAATTTTATAATTTTCAATCGTAGTACTATTTGTGTAAAGATATTGCTTTTATTTATAATTGTCTAGAAAATATTAAGACCTTCTATTGTGCACTTTTTAATACCAGCTGCAGGGAGCGGTAGCAGAATGAAAGCTGGAAAAAATAAATTACTTATTGATTTAGAGGGAGAGTCTTTGATTTATTGGACACTTAAATCTGTATTTTCTGCAAACTCAACAAATTGGGTTGGAATAATTGGGCAACCAAAAGATAAAAATTTGTTATTAAATTCAGCAAAGGATTTTGCCCATAAAGTTCATTGGATTAATGGAGGTGACACCAGACAACAGTCAGTTTTTAATGGTTTAAAAGCGTTACCAAAAGATGCTGAAAAAGTTTTAATACATGATGGTGCTAGATGTCTAATTAATCCTGAATTAATAGACCTTTGTACCATGCAATTAGATGAAAATGAAGCTGTAATTTTGGCTACTAAGGTAACCGATACTATAAAAATTGTTGATAACGAAGGTTTTATTAAAGAAACACCAGACAGAAATTATTTATGGGCAGCGCAAACTCCTCAGGGCTTTTTAGTAGATAGATTAAAAAAAGCTCATAAGATGGCAATTGATAAAAACTGGAAAGTCACAGATGATGCTTCTCTATTCGAAATGCTTAATTGGAAAGTGAAGATTATTGAAGGAACTTATTCAAATATAAAAATTACATCCCCTATAGATTTGAAAATAGCAAAACTTTTTGTGAAGAACCCCTAATTAAAAAGGTGTATCGATACTAAGAATGCCATCATCACCATTTAAGGTGGCTTCGTATCCTAAAGGAATGCAAGCATTCCCCGATATGTGGCCTATTGGGAGTTCAAAAAGTATAGGAAAATCAAACTCATGGAGTCTTTCAATAATGCATTTTTTTAGTAAATCTTTCCATTCAAGGTCGCAGGAATCATTAGAAAAACTTCCGAATCCTATACCAGCAATTTCAGAAAGTGTTTTAGTCATTCTGAGGTAAGTCAACATGCGATCAATTTTATAAATATCTTCATTAATATCTTCAAAAATTATTATTTTCCCTTTGCAATCTGGAAAGTGATTAGTACCAATTAAAAAAGTAGCAATAGTTAAGTTAGAAACAATAATTTCTCCTTTAGCTTTCCCAGCTCTTAAAGGAATTCCTCTTATGTCTTCAACATATCCCTCAAAAAGTAAATTTCTTAATCTCTCAAGACTCCACTCTGGCTCTTTGAAAAGGCCAGTAACCATTGGGCCATGAATAGAACCTATAAATCCTTGAGAATATTTAGATAGTAATAAAGAACATGTATCTGAGAATCCAAGCATTAAACCATGCTGCCAAGAAGGTTCTTTTTCTAAAAGTCTTGCTGAACCCCAGCCTCCTTTTGCAAAAATGATTAGCTTACTATTTTGTGCTCTTTCCAGTTCTTCAAATCTAGTTAGATCATCACCTGCAAAATAACCAAATTTTTTTGATGAAGAATTATTTTCATTAATTTCCAAGCCCCAGTTTTTTAAGATTTCTATGCCTTTTTGAAAATTTTCGTCTTCATCAATAAAGGAGCCTGGAGCTAAAATATCTATTAGATCCCCTTTTTTTAATCTAAAAACCATATTTAAAATTTATGAGGCAATAATAATTCCTAATAAAAGTACTCCTCCATAAATTGATTGATTTTTGAAGTGATTTCCAATATTTTTTATTGACTGCTTTTCCTCAGGAAATACTTTTAGTATATCTCTCTGCATTAAGATTGACGATGTAAGCCAAATTGGCCAAAAAACAAAATCCATTTGATTAATAAATCCGCATAATGCCAGAAAACAAGAAGTTAAAAAATAACAAATTTGAATAGTTATTCTTGTATTGTTCTGGAGGTTAACAGCGGAACTATTAATCCCAATTTTTATATCATATTTTTTATCTGCTAAAGCATAAATCGTGTCAAAGCCAAAAGTCCAAAAAATGGTGGCTAGCCAGCAAAATAATAAAACAATACTATTTAAATTGCCTTCATTTGCGGCCCAGGGAATTAAGACAGCAAAACCCCAGCATATGGATAAGATTAATTGAGGATATTTAAACCATCTTTTGGCAGAAGGATAAATTAAAATAATAGGTAAAGCAAAAAAAGCAAGTGAAATGGAAAGGATTCTTCCAGGTTGAGGTAGTGACAAAGTTAAAAAGAAGCTACATAAAATTAAAAAGAAAAGAATTAAATAAGCTGTTTTAAGACTAATTTTATTTGCAGCTAGAGGTCTATTTTTTGTCCTAACAACTCTTTGATCGATTTTTTTGTCCCAAATATCATTAACAACGCAGCCTAATCCACTTACTAGTAGTCCTCCCAATATTATTCTTAGCAACATTAAAAATGATGGATTAGCATCTGGGGTTAAATATAAACTCCATCCAGCAGGAATAAGCAAGATCATTCTTCCAGTCGGTTTATTCCACCTTAATAATTCAAAAAAGGTACTTAATTTATTTTGTCGATTTTTATTTTGCATATGACTTATTGTATATTTCATAACTTTAAATAATCTTACTAGGATTAAGTGATTTCTATTAATTAATAAACAATCTTGGGTATATTTATTAATGGATTAAAGACATCTGCATCTTATAAAAAGAAATGATACAGAAACAAGATTTAAGATATTTTCAAGAAAAGCAAATTTTAGTAGCTTCTATAGATATTGGAACCAACTCTACACATCTCTTAATAGCAGAAATTAATCTAGAATTAAAATCATTTTCAATAAAATTAACTGATAAATCAACCACTCGTCTTGGAGAAAAAGATGAGGAGGGTAATCTTACTGAAGATTCAATCCAAAGAGCATTAGTTACTCTTAAGCGATTTAAGGAATATTGTAAAAGTAATGGAGTAAAACAAATAGTAACAGCAGCGACAAGTGCAGTTAGGGAAGCTCCAAACGGTCAAGATTTTATTAGAAGAGTTCTTGATGAAACTGATATTCAAATAGAAGTGATAAGTGGTTCTGAGGAAGCCAGATTAATTTACCTTGGTGTTCTTTCTGGTATGGCTTTTGAAGATCATTCTTTTGTAATCATAGATATTGGAGGAGGTTCTACAGAATTAATACTTGCTGATAAAAAAGATGCTATAGCTCTTACCAGTTCTAGAATTGGTGCGGTCAGACTTAAAAATGATTTTTTAAATAAAGAGTCTATAAATTCAGAAAGATCGAGTTTCTAAAAACTTTTATTAAAGGATCTTTAGAACCATCTGTTCGAAAAATAAAGAGTAGATCTAAGGGAGATAAGACTTTATCTTTGATTGCAACCAGTGGCACTGCAACCTCATTAGGAAATTTGATTTCAGATGATTTGGGAGAATCTAAACAAAAGATGCATGGTTATAAATTTAAAAGGGAAAATTTACAAAATGTATTGGAAAAACTAATTAAATTACCAGTTTCGGAAATCAAGAAAATACCTTCATTAAGTGAGAGAAGAGCAGAAATAATTGTTCCAGGAGCATTGATATTAAACACCGCAATGGAGATGTTGAACTTTAATGAATTAACCATAAGTGAGAGGGCGCTTAGAGAGGGTTTGGTTGTTGATTGGATGCTTCGTAAAGGGATAATAAAAAACGAGTTAAATATTCAAAGCAATATTAGAAAAACAACCATAGTTCATCAGGCTAGAAAGTTTGGCGTAAATAGTATAAGAGCTGAGAAAGTTATCGATATTGCCTTTCAAATCTACGATCAGACTAAAAATATCTTTCATAGTGATGATGACCCCAAAGCTAGAGAACTTCTTTGGGCAGCCTCTAATCTTTATAGTTGTGGGAAATACGTGAATGTTGGTTCATATCACAAACACTCTTGGTACTTAATAAAAAATTGTGAGTTGTTGGGATATTCTGAAGCAGAAACAAATATTATTGCTTCAATTGCTAGATACCATAGAAAGACTCTACCTAAGAAAAGACATGAGTCTTGGCAAAATTTAATATCTAAAGAAGATAAAACATTAGTTCTCGAAATGTCATTGATTTTGAGACTAGCAGCATCTCTTGATCAAAGACCTGACAAGGCGATCTCCTCAGTTCAAATAAAATTGCAGGGAAATATTCTTACATTTGAACTTTTACCTTTAAATAGAGACCATGATCTTCTTCTTGAAAAATGGAACTTAGGATTATGCCGTAATGTAATAAAAGAACTAAAGAATTTGGATTTAAAAATTATTTAGTTTTTTTAATAATTTCTTGTTTTGGAGTTTGATTCTGTGAAGAGTCTGAAAATAAATTGAAAATTAAGGACGAGGCGATAAGTCCGAGAAGACCTGAAATTAAAATAAATATCCAAAACCCTACTGGACTTAGATCCTTAGATTGTCTAGTTTTATTAGTTTTTTTCGCAACTTCTTCAACTATTTCTTCAATTTTTATCTCTTGCTTTTCTGTATTGAATTCATTCATTATAAATTCTGTATCAAGTTTCAGCTTCTGTGAAATTCTACGAACCATTGCTTTGACAAATACTTTTTCAGGTAGTTCTTCTTCATTACCTTCTTCAATGGCTTTAAGTTGATGAGATCCAATTTTTAAATCAGAAGCTAATTCTTCAACAGATTGCTCTCTACTTAACCTTGCCTCTTTAATAAAATTTCCAATTCTCTTTAAAGAGGATTGTTTTCTTTTGGTATTTTCTTCTGGGTTAGATTTTATTTCTTTCAAAGCTAATAAATTTTTACCAATTATAGTAATTAATTTTTTTCTATCAACTTTAAGATTATTTATTCCTAAAGAGATGCTTATAAGTTGGATTATAAAGATTAGATCTTTTTTGAGAATTACTAATTGCTGGGCTAATTATGTAAATGGTTGTTCTAATTAGTTTTTTCTTAATAGAAAATATTTCCATATCTTTTAATTCTATTAATGATGTCCAACCATCATCCCAAGATACTCTAAATCCAACAATCACTTTAGTCTCTGGAGGGTAAAACTCTAGTAGAGTTTCTTGAGACCTTTTCACATGCCTAGCACTTAGATAAAGACATATAGAGGAATTGTGTTTCGCAAGATCTTTCAGAGATTCTTTTTCGGGCATCCCTGTTCGCCCTCCTGCTCTAGTTAAAATTATTGTTTGCGTTACGTCAGGGATTGTTAACTCAGCCTCATGATATGCTGCAGCAACTTGAAAAGCACTTATTCCAGGAACAACCTCGATTTCAATTTTTTCGGTTTTTAAAATTTCTATTTGCTCTCTAATTGCTCCAAAAAGGCAAGGGTCTCCATCATGTAACCTTACAACAGTTTTCCCTGCCTGAAATTTTTCTATCATAATTGAGGTGATCTGCTCTAAGTTGAGCGAACTCGTTTTTATTTTTTCAGAACCTTCTTTCGAAAAATTTAAAATCTTTTCAGGAATTAGAGAATCAGTCCAAATAATGACATCTGCAATTTTTATCTTTTTTATTGCTTTTAAAGTTAATAATTCTGGATCGCCTGGACCAACACCAATAAAGGAAATTTTATTATCCATTCTTTCTATTTTTCCCAATATATGTTCTCAATCTTAAAAAAAATATTCCGATTAATCCAGAAGAAAATAGAAAAATACTTATAAATTGAGCCATCCTAATACCGCCATCACAGAAAGGCGGAAGTCCACCAATGCATAGTGGGTCAGTTCTTAAACCTTCAATCCAGAATCTTCCAAAGCTATAACTTATCAAATAAAGACAGCTAATAAAGCCAGGCCTGAAAAAATCTGTTTTATTTTGTTTATTAAAAATAAAAATAAGGAGTATGAAAATTAAGAGATTCCACAACGACTCATAGAGAAAAGTAGGATGAAAAAATTCGTAATTAATAAATTCTAAAGGCCTATTTTGGATAGGAATAAATAATTTCCAAGGCAAATTTGTTGGGACCCCAAAGGCTTCATTATTGAAAAAATTGCCCCACCTTCCTATGGATTGTCCAAGAATAATTGAGGGTATTAAAATATCTATAAAAGTTTTTAAATGAATTTTTTTTGACTTGCAAAAAAAGATAATCGATATTAAACCTCCAATTAGACCTCCATGGATTGCTATGCCTCCTTCCCAAACTGCGAGAAAAGAAGGTATTTTTATGGCGTTATTGAATAGTTCTAAAGAAATATAAAAGTTCTCTCCACTATATTGACTCCACTCAAAAATTACGTAATAAGCTCTTGCTCCAATTATTGAAAAGATTATTAATGATGGAAGTATTTCACTAATGTACTCTGGGTTAATATTCCTTGCCCTTGCTAGTTTTTTAGAAATAAATAGACCTATTAAGACTGAAACTGAAATAAGTAATCCGTACCATTTAATAGTTATAAAGCCTAAATTTAAAAAAGTTTCTCCTGGAGATTGTATAAAAGCTTGAAATGTAAGCATCTAAGAAAAGTTAGATACCCTCTGCTGCTTGCACTTTTTCTACTTGTTTTTTCTTTAATACTAACAGTATTTGTGTTAGGCCTACACCAATGAAGAATGCAATTAATCCAATCACTCTATAGGGGCTTTGAAGTACAACCTCAGCATCTAATTGTCCGAAGCCGCCAACGTTAGGATCATTAGTAAGAGGGTCACCTGCATTAATTTTGTCTTGGGCTTTTACAATAAGTTGAGGACCAACAGGCACTGCTTCAGTAGTTATCTCACCATTATCGTTTTCTATATTTACCTTATAGCTACCATCTTCAATTGTTTCTATTGAATTTATAGTTCCTGAGGTGGAAGAAGTGAAAACTACATTATTGCTTTTGTCTCCAGTAGGGTATACCTGACCTCTACCTCTATTGCCTCCAATATGTAATGAGTATTTCCCATAGTGATATTCTTTATTAGTGGATGGATCAGGGGAAAGTACAGGGAAAACTATTTCTTTATTAGTATCGCCAGGTAAAGGTCCGACAACAATAATATTATCTTTCTCTTCACTGTAATTAGTGAAGTAAACCCCTTCTGTCTCCTCTTTGATTTCTTCAGTCCATCTTTCTTGTGGAGCAAGTTTAAACCCATCAGGCAGCATTACAACAGCACCAACTTGTAGTGGGACTTCAGAACCATCAGCACCGATCTCTTTTAAGTCATTCTTGTAGGGTATTTTGACTACAGCTTTGAAAACACTGTCTGCTCCAACAGATTGTGGAACCTCTGCAATTGTAGGCATCTGAGCTAGATGACAATTTGCACAAACTATCTTACCTGTTGCTTCTCTTGGGGATTCGTAGTTTTGCTGAGCCCAAAATGGATAAGCAAAAGTGATTTTTGGATAAAATACAATGCTCGAAATGAAAAGCAGAGTACAGATAAATAAACTTGTTTTTTTCATGATTTGATTTTTAAGACCTATCATTTTTTTATGCCCACCATGGATTTTCATTGGTTCTAAAGTCAGTTTCTGACCATTGTTTAACGAGTACAGCATCATCTTCAATATCGACATGCGCTAGAGCTAAAGATAAAGGAGCAGGCCCTCTTACTACCTTCCCATTTGTATCGTACTGACTGCCATGGCAAGGACATATAAATTTATTGGCACCACTATCCCATGGGACAACACAACCTAAATGAGTACAAATTGCATTTAAACCAAATTCTCCTATTTCACCACCCTCATTAACTATTAAGTAAGTTGGATCTCCCTTGAGACCTTGCACTAGACTTCTGTCTCCTGCTTGATGTGTTGCTAACCAGCCTGTCTTAGTTATTGGATTCCCTAATTCATCTTTAGCAGAAGTTCCACCACCACCACCGCCTGCTCTTAAAGGCATAAAATAATTCGCTACGGGGTAAAGAGCTCCTAACGCTACACCAGTTGCAGTACCAAATGTAAGAAGATTCATAAATTGCCTTCGACCCATTGAAGGGACATCATTGGAACTTAATTGAGTCATTCGCTACTTGGTTCTGTTATTTATTAGTTATTATGAATCAAATTGTTCAATTTCTGTTGTAAATAGATAGGACTTTTAATAATTTAAAGTAAAAGTTTAGGAAGTCTTAATTAATTGATTTATATGAACCCATTACTAGTAGATGAAGTTATCCATTATTTGATTCATCGCTGGGGGAAAAAATATGATTTTAGACTCTTTAGAAGAGGAAAATATGTTTATTTTCAAATGATGTGGGGATTTCTTGGACAGGAATCATTCCCTTTAAGTGAAGATGAATATAAAAAATCGATAGCTGATAAAATCGAGATTTTAAATAGATGTGGTTATTCAGAAGAAGTAAGGGAATGGCTAAAGAAAGTCAATGCTAAGCCAAGGTTAGGTAGAGCTGTCAGCTTGCAATTAAATCTTAATGAGAAGATGAAAGAGTTTTTGACTTAAGGTTTTCTGATAAGTAAGTTAATCCAGTACCCACAAAAAATAAAAACACGATTGATATTGAAAGCAATGACATTGTTAATGGGTCTGTCGAAGGGGTAATCACTGCAGATAAGATTGCGGAGGAGATTACAACTAACTTCCAATTCGAAATCATTTTTTCTGTTGTGATTATTCCAAGAGAACCAAGAATAAATTGTAATACTGGCAATTGAAAAGCTATTGCAGTGCTAGACATTAATAAGAGAACAAAATCAAAATATCTTTCTATAGACCAAGTTGGTTCTACAATATCAGCACCGAAACTAATGAAGAAATTTATTGCTGCGGGGACTAATATCCACCATGAAAAAATTAATCCTAAAAAAAATAGAAGACCTGAACCAAAAACTGCAGGCAAAATAAGGCTTTTCTCTTGTTTTGTTAAGCCAGGAGAAATGAATAATATTATTTGATAAAAAATATAAGGCATAGAAACTATCAATCCGCTGTAACCTGCAACTTTAATAGCGACAAATAAAAACTCTCCTGGAGCAAGTTGTAGTAAATGAATATCACCAGCTGGAATTTCTAAAAAAGATATTAATGGCTTTATGATGAGAAAACTAAAGAATATTGAAATAAGTATTGAGTAAATTGAGTTTAGTATCCTTTGACGAAGCTCCTCTAAATGATCACTAAAAGTCATCGAATCTGATAATTGTTTTTCACTTTGACCTGTACCTCTCATTATTATTTGATAAAAATTGTGTAAGAAAAAGGTTTAAAACTACGATTGTCAAAGTCCAATTTATTTTTCGATAAAATTGATTATTTGCTTAATTTAGGATTTGTTGGATCTGGTAATAAGAAAGGAGGGGCATCATTTAAAGATGATTCACCATAAGTTTCATATTCTCTATATCCACCCATTTTCCCATTTGTTTTCATTAAAGCGCTTACGAAAGCAAGTAGTAAGAAAACAGTAGGAGCTCCAATTATTAATGCAGCACCAAATAGATACCCAACAATAAATTCTGGAAAACTATGATTTCCTAAAAATTCATGAGTGCCTAAAAGAAAATCAAACATTTAGATTTAAAAATTTTTTTTATTATAAACTAAATTACTGTTTTAAGATTTTTTTTAATGTAATCTTCTCCTCTTGTAGGATTTCCCCATATAATTTCTCCATTTTTAAAGGAAACGCAACCCGGTCCTCCGTTTTTGATTTTTTGCAAATCTTTAATCTTTACTAAATTAATTGGAACTTTAATGTTTCTTTTTGCCTTACTAAATAAAGCAGCTAAATCTGCAGCTATTTGAAGATCTTGTTCAGATGCCACTTGAGATGAAGACTTCAAAACTACATGACTGCCTGGTGATTCCTGTGCATGAAACCATAAATCTCCTTTTTTTGAGAACTTAAAGCTTATTAAATCGTTTTGCCTCATATTTCGCCCTACCTGAAGCTTCAATCCTGTGGGAGTGTCAACTTGAATTGGTGAAGACTCTATCTCATACGTACTTTTCTGATCTTCTCTTTGCTTCTTGATATTGATATTAAACTCGTTACAAATTTCTTCCATAATTTCTTCTAATAGTTTGATTCTCATAGAAAGTTTTTCATAACTTAAAGAATTTAAATTTTCTAGAAGCGTAGTGAATTCGTCTAATCTCTCTATATTTGTTTTGTAAATACTTAATCTTTCTTTTATTAATTCTCTAGATCTCTTTAGTTTTTTTGATTTTTTATATAGTTTTTGACCCTTAATTATGTCTTGTTTTTTAATTTCATGTGAAGCGAATATATTATCAGCTTTTTCTTTATATATCTCGTAGTTTTCTGATTTTGTCAGAAGATCATATTGAATATTTAAATTCTTTTTCTCAGTATTTGTCTGTTTAAAAATTATCCCTTCAATTTTCTTTTCCAATAATTTAAGTTTTTTTTGTTTCAGATGATAATCATAATAATTCTCTAAGCTTGTACATAAATCTATTTTATTTTCGCAATTAATTTCCTTATCAAAAAACCAAACGCAATAAAAATCTTTGTTGAATGTAGAAAAATTAAAGTTATTGTTTTTAAACCTGTTTATCCATATCTTCCAATTTTTAAATATCTCCTTTAAGTCTGAGTTGCTAATGAAATCAATATTTTTTTCCATTATTTCTGAATTAACTGTTGCGCTAACAACCTCTAATTGTTTTGTGAGGATAGGGCTTACTCCTTGATAGGTATTTATTAAACAGTATTTCAAAGACTCAGGTACTATTGAAATTGAGTCTTTCCATGATTGAAAAGACTCATCTTCTCTAGGTTGTTTTTTGAGATTGATTGGAGGCCCAGAATAAATTGATCCTGTTGAAATTGTTCTAAAACTAGATTGACTTGATTTAATTTGTTTACCAACGGCAATTATTTTATGTTTACTATCCAGATAAAAAATATTGCTGTGTTTTCCCATTAATTCAAAAATTAAATACTTATTAATTTCATCTCCAGGTTTTTTCGCAAAACTAAATTTTATAACTCTCTCGAAATCATCTTGATCAATCGAAATTAAAGCCATATACTTTAATCCGTATCTTATTTGTTTAGAAAGTGTGCTTTCTCTCCCAATCTTTTCTGGCTTATTTATCTTTAGTATTCTTGGAGAGTCTCCATTCCATGAAACTTCTAACCATGTTTGAGAATCAACTCCTCTGAAACATAATTGAATTGTATTAGGCTCTGGTTGTTGGGCAGTCTCAAACTTTGTAGGTAAGATGTTCTTTGTCAAATAATGCAAGACAGATCTAATAGATGTAATATCCATTATCTGTGGAACACCTTTTTGCATTATTCCTTTTTAATTCACAAGATTTTTATTTTACTGTAAAAAATTTAATATGAAAAATCAAAAAAAACTTATTATTCTTACTGGACCCAGCGGGGTAGGTAAAGGAACAGTTGTTAAAGAAATATTATCTAAAGAAAAAAATTTTTGGCTTTCAATATCCGCAACTACTAGAGAACCTAGAGAGGGAGAGAAGGACGGAGAAAATTATTTTTTCTTAAATCAGGAAAAGTTTAAAGAAATGATTGAACAAAACCTTTTCCTTGAATGGGCTCAATTTGCTGGAAACTATTATGGAACGCCTTTGTCTTCTGTAAATGAGAAAATAAAAAAGGGATTTACCGTACTACTTGAAATTGAAGTAGAGGGCGCAAGGCAAATAAAAAATAAGTTTCCTAATTCACAGTCAATATTTTTACTTCCTCCGGATAAAGAAGAGTTAGAGAGAAGAATAAGAAATAGAGGTACAGAAAAAGAAGATGCAATTAAAAAAAGACTCTTAAGGGCTAATTATGAGATTTCAGTATCAAATGAATTTGATTTTGCACTAACAAATCACAATGTTAATGAAACAGCAAAAAAAATAATCAAGTTATTAAAAACTTGATTATTTTCTATTTATCAACTCATTGGATGGAATAATAAATCTGGGAAAAATCTATTAAATTCAATAATTATTCCAGCCGTAAGGCTTAGCCAAATTGCTGCTACCACTGGCGCAGATCTGACAAATTTTGTGTTTAGAATTTTGAACATTTGTTTTATGAAAGTTTTTTAAGGATGTTTAGCGAGGACCATTAAGTGTAATATTGTTATCTTTCTCTCTTAAATCTCCATTTCTACCTTGTTTATTGGCAAGAAGAGGCCATTGGGCTCCTTTTACAAGACATTTTCTGGCTAAGTCTAGGTCAATAATGATCTCAAGATCTGCTGGATTCTTAGTCTTTTTTGATTCAATTAGATACTCTCTTCCTGACCAACCTATAATTCCAGCAATGTAAATGAACAATACTCCGGGAATAAGTAAATCGCCTTCATGACCTCTATTTAGAAGGGCTCCCCATGGCTCAAGAGGAGGTCCAATTATTAAATGAGGAAGACCATCATCTCCGCATGATGCTTTTCCATATCTTTCAAATCTTGCTATGTCTTTTTGAGTAGTTGCAGAATTTGCTCTCTCAATGAATTTAGGATTTTCAGAGCATTTTGTGAGGGCTGAAGCGGTATATTCTGTGCTAGCTCTATCTGCGTTTAAGGCAGGCCCATTTGCAGCTAGAGCAATTGGAGTAATTCCGAGGAACAGAAAAACTGAGGTTATGATTGAAAAAAAGAATTTCATAAGTTGCAATCTTTAATTTCTTATAGTGTGTTAAGTAAGAAATTAATATTAAAATAGAACAAGTTGAATCAAAAATGCATAAAGTTTTAGCTATTGAAACAAGTTGTGATGAGACATCTGTCTCAATAGTTTCTAATATTGGCGATACTTTCAGAATACATTCAAATATAATTGCCTCTCAAATTGAAGATCATTCAAAATGGGGAGGAGTTGTGCCTGAACTTGCAGCTAGAAAGCATTTAGAATTATTACCTTTTGTTTTAGACAAGGCTCAAGAAGAAGCAAAAATTAAAATTAAGGAAGTCGATTATATTGCTTCAACTGTAGCTCCTGGATTAGTTGGATGTTTACGAGTTGGCTCTGTAACCGCAAGATCACTTTGCATGTTACATTCAAAACCATTTTTGGGAATTCATCATTTGGAGGGGCATTTATCTTCAATTCTATTTTCAGAAAACTATCCAAAGAAATCTTTTCTTACATTACTTGTTAGCGGCGGGCATACTGAATTGATAAAGGTAGATGATAGGAGGGGGATGCAAAGACTTGGGAAAAGTTTTGATGATGCTGCTGGAGAAGCCTTTGATAAAGTTGGCAGACTCTTAGGTCTTAGTTATCCAGGAGGACCGGCAATTGAAAAGATTGCTAAAAATGGGGACCCAATGAAATTTAATTTACCAAAATGTAAGATCTCTGATAAAAAAGGTGGATTTCTAAAATATGATTTCTCTTTTAGTGGTTTAAAAACTGCCGTATTAAGATTAGTTGAGAGAATAAATTTGGCTGGGAAGACTGTTCCAATTCCAGATATTGCTGCAAGTTTTGAGAGAGTAGTGGCAGAGGTCTTGGTAGAGAGAACAATAAAATGCGCAGAAGATCATAGCTTGGATAATGTAGTTGTGGTTGGGGGAGTGGCTGCTAACAATACATTAAGAAAAATGATGATTAGTGAAGCTAGTAAAAAATCTATTAGAGTTCATTTAGCACCTCTCGATCTTTGTACAGATAATGCGGCAATGATTGGAGCGGCGGCTTTGTTCAGAATCAAATTTAAGGATCATTTAAGTTCCCTTAAATTAGGTGTAGCAGGAAGACTATCAATTGAACAAGCAAATACCCTTTATGAAGAAAACCCTCCTTTCTAATTTCAATGAACAAACAACCTAAAATCGAGATTAAGGAGACAAAAAACTTCGTTGATAAAAAGGAATTGAATTTGTGGAAAAGAGGTTTTACCCCTCAAGCTGAAATATGGAATGGAAGGATGGCAACTGTTGGTATAGGAATTATTTTTATAATTATTGCTTTAATAAGCCAGTTTTAATAATAGAAATAAAATTAATTTTCTTAAAAGTATTTTTGAAAGAATTTTTTAAAATACTCTTGTTCAGCCGATGAATTAAATTAAAAACTATTGTTTTTATTGGACTAGAGATAAGATTATTGATTTAATCAAATTAATGAATGTTTTATTATTTATAATTTTATATGACGCCTGAAAGGCTTGGATTACTTTGGGGGATAACTGTATTTGCAGGCGCTTGCGCTCGATTATTTTCTTCTTTTACAGGATTCCCAAGTGTTGTTATTTTATTGCTTTCTGGATTATTAATTGGAAGATCAGGATTGGGACTTGTTGAGCCTTTAGATCTCGGGCAAGGGCTTGAAACTATTGTGGGGCTTTTGGTCTGTTTGGTTCTTTTTGAAGGGGGATTAAATTTAAAACTGCCTGAGGGGAATATAAGAAATACTGTTTTAAAAATTTCATTGGTAAGACTTTTTATTTCATTATCAGCTGGAATTTTCATTGCTCATTGGCTGGCTGGCCTCTCATGGCAAGTCGCAGGAATATATAGTGCCATAGTTCTAGCTACTGGACCAACAGTCGTCTCTCCATTAGTGGAACAAATAAAATTAGCTTCCCCACTCTCGGAAGTTTTAAAAGCTGAGGGGTTGCTGCTTGAACCAATTGGTGCAGTACTAGCATTACTGCTTTTAGAATTGACTTTAGGGGATCTTCGTGGCATTAACGATGTATTTATAGCATTAATGCAAAGATTAGGAGGAGGAGTTTTAATCGGATTAGGTGCAGGATGGTTACTATCAGAAATTTTAAAAAAAATAAAAAATGAAGCCTCATTTGGTATAGAGCTTCAAGTTACCCTTGGATTTATTTTCCTTGTGTATGGAATTTGCGAATATTTTTTACCAGAATCAGGCTTGCCGGCTTCAGTCGCGGCAGGTTTTATTGTAGGCAAAAGAGAAGTTATAGATAAGGAGAGATTGGATAATCTAATAGGTGAATTAGCTCAATTAGCAATAACAGTTCTTTTCCCTCTTTTGGCCGCTGACGTTTCTTGGGGTGAATTAAGTCCGTTAGGCTGGGGAGGGGTTGTTTGCGTTTTTATGTTGATGGTAATTATTCGCCCTATCTCTATCTGGATAGCAACAATGGGAAGAGACTTGAACTTAAAAGAAAAAATATTTTTAGCTTGGTTAGCTCCAAGAGGTATTGTTACTGCGGCTGTAGCTTCTCTTTTTTCTATCAGATTAGAGCAGGCTGGTATCCTTGGAGCTGGCCGTCTACAAGGTTTAGTTTTTCTTACTATTTTGATGACAGTAGGAATACAAGGACTTTCAGCTAAACCTTTGGTAAAAAGACTTAAATTAGACCAAAAAAATAATTTTGATTGACTAAAGACATCTTTCAATTCGAGTTCTATCAGTTTTACTCTCCGCAAAAAGCTCCCAACTTTGAATTAAATCTGGCCCACTGAGAGATCCAAAAAAGGCTACTCTTAATGATTTCATTAATATCCCTTTTTTAATATTATGCTTTTTTGAGATTTCGTTTAATATTTCTTTGGCTTTCTCTTTATTTAGTTTTATAGTATTTTGCTCAATTAAATAATTTAAGATTAGTTTTAAAGATAATTTGCTTTCCCGGTTTTCCAGAAAATCTTGACCATCTTTTTGAATTGTAGGTATTAAGAAAAATGGTTTTGATTGATCAATTGAATCTTTTAAAAGAGTCATAGAGTCTCTAATCAAAATTGCTAATTTATAAGCCCATTCTTGAGATGGCGGTTCCCAACTATTGTCATCCCAATATTTTCTTATGATCTCAATTAACTTTATTGATTCCATATTTTTTATATATTGAGAATTAATCCAGTTGAGTTTTTCCCAACTAAATTTAGCTCCAGCTTTATTTATTTCTGATAAGTCAAAAATTTCAGATATCTCTTCAAGTGAAAGTATTTCTCTGTCGGCAGATTTTGGAGACCAACCTAAAAATGCCATATAGTTCGATAGGGCCTCAGGTAAATATCCCATCTCTCTAAATTCGTCGATTGAAGTAACGCAATCTCTCTTAGATAATTTTTTCCCTTCGCTATTTAGTATTAAGGGTGTATGTGAAAAAGTTGGCAAATTAAAATTTAATGCTTTATAAATCAATATTTGTTTTGCAGTGTTCGAGATATGGTCTTCACCCCTTACAACGTGAGTAATATTCATGAAATTATCATCAACTACAACTGCAAGATTATACAAAGGATCACCAATCTCATATCCCTTAGCCCTTCTTGATAAAACTAAATCACCGCCCAAATCCTTCCCTTGCCATTTGATTTCGCCTCTTATCTGATCTACCCATTTAATTTCAATTTTTTCATCAATCTTAAATCTTATTACTGAAGTCCGCCCTTGGGATATAAATGTTTCTATTTCTTCTTTTGAAAGACTTCTGTGTCTATTATCATGCTTTGGAGGATATCCTTTCTTTTTTTGTTCTTCTCTCAATTCAGATATTTCATCTTCTGATGTAAAGCACCTATATGCAGCTCCACATTCCAATAGTTTTTTGATATAACTTTTGTGAATCGAAATTCGGTCACTTTGCTTTATAGGTTCTTCATCCCATTTAAGTCCAAGCCATTTCAAGCCCTCTAATATATTTTTTGTATATTCAGATTTAGATCGAAGAAAATCTGTATCTTCTATTCTGATAAGAAATTTTCCACCTATTTTTTGTGCATACAACCAATTGAATAGTGCGGTTCGCGCTGTCCCAATATGAAATAAACCCGTTGGACTCGGGGCTAGTCTTAAACGTTTTTCCAAATTTCTTTTAGAAAAAACGGGACCGACGGGATTCGAACCCGCAACTTCCGCCGTGACAGGGCGGTGCTCTAACCAGTTGAACTACGGTCCCAGAGTTTTGTCCTAAATTTATTTAGAACTTCATTCTTAAAATTATCAGATCATAATACTTAATTTATGGGGTTGTAATAAAAAAAATTTATTAATTTGAGGATTTACAGAAATAATTAGTTTTTTTAACTGCCTTTGTTTAAACAACTATTTATTTTTGAGGTCTAAAACCAGCAGGTTCTATCAACCTAACTTGATTGCCTCTAGCAGTAAATTCTCTCCCTTGGTCACTTTGTACGACAACTCTCCCACCAGACTTAACTCTGATAACTCTTGCACGAACCCATCCTAAAGCTGCTGATTCGAGGACTTTAACTACGTCCCCGGGTTGAAGATCTAACTCCATCTTATGAAAAAATGATTTACATATTGTTGATCAAACGCGTCGTGGAGGACTTGAACCCCCGACATCAGGTTTTGGAGACCTGCGTTCTACCAACTGAACTAACGACGCATTTAAATAATTATAAGCGTCTTTGTGACCAATAAGTTGATTAATTTACAACTTTATCGATCAAAGCGTTGTTTAACGCGAGTAGCTTTTCCTACTCTATCTCTCAGATAGAATAACTTAGCTCTTCTTACTTTACCTCTACGTTCAACTTTTAGAGAGGCAACCTGTGGACTATGTAGCATAAATACTCTTTCAACACCTATACCCTGAAAAATTCTTCTAACTGTAATAGTCTGATTAATTCCTCCATGTCTTTTTGCTATGACTACGCCTTCATAAGGTTGGACTCTTTCTTTATTACCTTCTGTAATTTTCACTCCAACTTTAACAGTGTCTCCAACATATATTTCAGGTAATTCTTTTTTTAATTGTTCATTCTCAAATTCCTTAATAAGATTGGATGCGCTTAATGTTTGCGTAGTCTCAGAAACCGTATTTTTTTCTTTTTGTTCAACTGCTACATCAACTGATGCGTCAGCTTTAATACCGGTTTCTAAATCCTTCTCTTGTTTCTCTTTGGCCATTTTGGTCATTATTATCCTACAAGTTCTATATCTTAACCTTTTGACTCGCCTTTAGTAACCTTTTTGGTAAATGAAATTGTTTTTGAAAACATTTGCAATCCTGTGACCAGCATCCATAAAACTCCAAGAGAATTAAATATTACGTATATAAGTTCTCCATTATCTCCAAGCCATTCGCCCTCATGGAGAGACATTAACCAATGAACTTGTTCTCTAGAGTAACCCAGTAAATCTTTTGAAACCCTATAAAGAAGACCAGTAATTGAAGATATAAATAATGGAAGAAAAATCCAGGGCGCCAAAGCCTTATGAAATTGCCTAGAATTAAATAAAGTTTTCATTTTCGTTTCTTACCCATTGTTACTGATAGATTTAAGGTAGCCAAGATCATAAAGGCTATTTTGAAGATATTTACCTATTACTATTATTTATTCCAATGAGACATTTTGCAGATCTTTTGTTAAATAAAAATAATTCCACAGCTAATGATCAAGTCCCTTTTATTCAGAGGAGAAGAGGAATTGAAATAAAGTCATCACGTGAAATAAATTTGATGAAAAAATCTAGCAGAATTGTAGCTACTGTTTTGAGAGAAATTAATGACTTAATTAAACCTGGAATGAGTACAAAAGATTTAGATGATTTCGCAGAAAAGAGGATAAAAAGTTTTGGAGCTGTGCCAAGTTTCAAGGGCTATCATGGATTCCCTTCAAGTATTTGTTCTAGTATTAATAATGAGGTTGTCCACGGTATTCCAAGTAAAAATAAAATAATTAAAAATGGTGACTTGGTTAAAATTGATACAGGGGCATATTTAGATGGTTTCCATGGAGATAGTTGTATATCAATTTGTGTAGGAGAAGTTAGTCCAAAGGCTCAAAAACTTAGTGATATAGCTTTTAAAGCATTGTATGCGGGGCTTTCGAAAATCAAGGCAGGCAATACACTTCTAGATGTGGCTGGGGAAATCGAAGACGTTGTTGTAAAAAATGGCTTTAGTGTTGTAGAAGACTATACAGGTCATGGAGTTGGACGCAATCTTCATGAAGAACCATCGGTATTTAATTTTCGGACCAAAGAATTGCCTAACGTCGTCCTTCGCGAAGGAATGACATTAGCGGTGGAACCTATTGTTAATGAAGGGACTAAATTTTGCAAAACACTAAATGATAGATGGACCGTAATAACAAAAGATGGAAAACTATCGGCCCAATGGGAGCATACAATAGTTGTTTTAAAAGATGGTATTGAAATATTGACAGATCGAGATTTTTAGGAACTAAGATTTATATTTATAGATAATTTGACAATATAAAAAATTAAAAAATTCTTTCAATGGGAAAAGTACATATGTTAAGGGATTTGGACTAATTATTACTAAAAAATTTTTTGAATTGGCTAAATCATAAATTTTTTTAGAAACAAATTTGGGACTCATTATTCCGAGGGGATTTAATTCTGATTTAAAAGGCCCTAAGATGATTTTCTTAATTGTTAATTTTTTCTTTACATTTTTGTCCAGTAGATTTTTTTTGAAAGACACTAATTGACCAATAAGGGATTTACTAATCTCATATGACGGATTTAGGGCGGGTAATATTTCTGCTTCAGATGTATTTATCCAAATCTCTTTTTTTATTTGTGAATCATTGCTTAGAGCAATATCTTCAAATAAATTTAAAAATTTGAATTTGCTTAATGCATTTATCTCAATTGAGTTTTCAT
>CACAST010000011.1 GCA_902535185.1 uncultured Prochlorococcus sp. | reverse complement strand
CTCAAGGTCCCTTAAATGGGAGCAAAATGGTGAGTTAGCACATAAAGATCTTTCTGAGCTAATTGAAAGATTAAAAAATGTAGAAAGTGAACATACCTCATCTGAGCTATCTAGATTAGGTACAAAATCAAACATAAAAGATTAAATTTGTTACTTTGATCTTGTTTTTATAAAAATTTGTACCAAATTAAAATTACTGAATAAAAAATAAATGCCAAAAAGATTTCCAGAGTGGGTAAACACAGAAGTAGTGATAAAAGCAATCAAGATGAGAGAAGAAGGAATGCTATCAAAACAACTTAATTTATGGATAGAAAACCTACTAGAAATAGAAAAAAAGTAATTATTTAGGAAATACTTCTAATAATTCTGAGAGCCGCCATTGCTGCTCCGTAACCATTATCTATATTCATAACTGCAATACCTGGAGAACAACTTGACAACATGCTATTTAATGCAGTTTCTCCATCCTTGCTAACGCCATATCCAACTGAGACAGGTACTGCAATTATCGGTTGTGCCAACAATCCACCCACAACCGTTGCCAAAGCTCCTTCCATTCCAGCACAAACTATTAGTACATCATATTTATTTATTTCTTCTAACTGACTCATCAATCGATGAAGTCCAGCGACACCAACATCTATAAAAGATTTACAATTCACTCCATAAATTTCAAGTGCTAATTGGGCTTCAAGTGTCACAGCCAAATCGCTTGAGCCACCTGAAATTATGGCAACTTTTTTATTCGTATTTATTTTATTCAGATTTTTTCCAATTATTAGACAATTTGCTTCTTGATAGAATCTTGCATCATCATATAAATCTAAAAGAGAATTAGCCTTTTCACTATTAATTCTGGTAATAAAAACAACCTCATTTTTACTTAATACATTCTCAGATAATCTCTCTAATTGGTCGATACTCTTATCTTGCCCCCAAATAGCCTCAATGAGTCCAAGCCTATCTCTTCTTTGAAAATCAAACTTGATATCAAAATTCATCTTTGCTTATCTAATTCTCCCTCATAAATCAATTCAAAAGGATTTTCGCCTACATTTAGAGCAGCTTTAACATTATCTTCAAATTTTTGTTGAACTAAATTTACTTCTGACATTGGAATGCTTTTCCACAATTTCTTACTTTTCCAATTTACCAATATTAAAGCTTCTTCTTTTTCTTTATCCCAAAATAATTGTCTTCCCAAAAAACCATCTTGAGAAGATAACCATGGCTCCCATATCTCTTTTTCAGCATTTAGCCAAGCTGCTTTTACATCGGCAGGTACTTTAAGTCTTAATTCCTCTATGACCATTTTATTTTGATAATTATCCATTGTAAGAGCTTTTAAATTGGGAATATCAGATTGAAAAATTAAAACTACAATGCAAATCAATAATAAACAAAATCTTTGAATTTTTTTTTTCAAATTTAAATTAAATCTCATTTTTTCTCAAGTAGAACTACTGAATGGCAACTTATACCCTCTTCTCTACCTTCTGGACCCAATTTTTCATTCGTGGTTGCTTTAATTCCAATTAAATTTTCATCAATATTTAAGATTTCAGAAATATTTTTTTTCATTATTTTTATATATGGCATTATTTTTGGCCTTTCAGCAACAAGAACACTATCAATATTATTTATTTCCCAACCATCTTGTCTTATCAAGTCAATTACTTTTGATAACAAAAACAAGCTATCAGCATTTTTCCATTTTTCATCAGATGGGGGAAAATACTTCCCTATATCGCCCAGCGAAAGTGCTCCCAATAATGCATCCATTATTGAGTGACTTAAAACATCAGCATCACTATGACCATCCAAACCTAAATTTTTAGGATGATGCAATTTTACACCTCCAATAATTAAATCTCTATCCTCTACTAGTCTGTGAATATCGTATCCATTACCTATTCTAAATTTCATGAATTGATTATTTTCTTTTATTATTCTCTTACTTTGTGGCGATTTTTTGTAGTTTTGACTTGAAATTAAGTCACTTCTTCTCTCCAATGTTCTTTCAAAACTTTTTCGTCTTCTCCACGATTTAATCTCTTCATGATTACCGCTCACTAGAATATCTGGCACTTTCATGTCTTTAAAAGTTAACGGCCTCGTATATTGAGGATATTCTAATAAAGAAGAATTATGACTCTCATCGACTAAGGAGTCTGGATCACCAAGAGTTCCTGGCAATAATCTAGTCAAACCGTTAATTATTGAAATAGCCGGTATTTCACCTCCAGAAAGAACATAATCGCCTATCGATATCTCTTCATCAGCTAAACATCTAATCCGTTCATCAAAACCTTCATATTGACCACAAATAATAATTATTTGATCCAAAGTGGACCATCTCGCAAGATCATTTTGCTTGAGGACTTTACCCTGTGGGGTCATCAGCAAAGTTTTACTTTTAGGTAATTTTGTAATTGATTCATATGCCTTATATATAGGTTCAGGTTTTAGTACCATACCTGCTCCTCCTCCATAAGGCTTATCGTCTACTTGTCTGTAAGAACCTTCTCCATATTTTCTCAAATCATGTAAATTTAAATCGATCAAATTCTTATCTAGAGCTTTTGTTATGACCCCTAAATTATTTATTAATTCAAAAGCTTTAGGGAACAATGTAATTACATCAAAATTAAAACAACTCATCTAGAAATCTTCCTCATAACCAAACTCAATTAACCTTGATTCTTTTTTTCTCCAATTTGGAACAACTTTCACAAACAACTCTAGGTGAACTGGACCATCAATTAATTTTGACATATTTGATCTCGCTGATTGACCAATCATTCTTAACATTGAACCTTTCTTTCCAATAAGAATGCCTTTTTGAGTTGATCTTTCAACAATAATAGTAGCCAAAATAGCTGTAAATACTTTGCCATTTTTTCTTTTCATTTCCTCTCTCTTTTCTATCTTTACTGCGACACTATGAGGCACCTCTTCTCTTGTATTTTTTAATACCTGCTCTCTTACTAAATCAGATAATAAGTTATCTAATGGTTGGTCGCAAATCGTCTCTTCGCCATAAAGTTTTGGTCCCTCTGGAAGAAAATTAAGTACGATATCGACTAGTTCAGAACATCCCTCTCCTTGAGAAGCACTTACAATTTGAAAGTTTCTATTAATTCCAAAAAATCTTCTATATTGATCTATTCGTATATTCCTAAATTCTTTATTAACCAAATCCCACTTATTTAATGCCACAATAAACTCAGTTTTATTGGCGACTAGAAAGTTCAAAATATATTCATCACCTCTACCAGGTTCTTCACTTGAATCAATTACAAAAATTACCATATCAACTCCATTAATTGCAGATTTTGCATTTTTTACTAATATTTCTCCAAGTCGATGATGAGGTTTATGAACACCTGGTGTATCAACAAAAATTATTTGCCCATTGTCTGTAGTCAGTATTCCTTTTAATTTATTTCTAGTAGTTTGCGCTATTGGAGAAGTAATTGTTATTTTTTCTCCAATCAATTTATTTATTAAAGTAGATTTACCAACATTTGGTCTTCCTAGTAAAGTTACAAACCCAGATCTATAATTGGCCAAAGACTTTTAATGCATCAATAATAAAATTCTGATCAAAAATGGAAAAAAAAACCATAAATTTAAAAGAAGCTTCGTTCACGCAAGCAATAAATATATCCGCACAATGGTGCAAAGAGTGGGGTGAAGATTTACTCAGCGATGAGGTTTTAGCAGATAGAATCGCAGCGCTAATTAAAACAGGAAATGGACTAAGGGGATTTTTTGCGTATGCTTTATCAGATAAAGATTGTTTTTTGTTAGATAAACTTCCTTTTTCACTAATTTACAAACTAAACGAAGGTGGTGATCCTGTAACAAAAATAGTAGTAAAAAATTTAATGATGAGTTCCGCTCAAATTATTATTCATCGAAGAGATAATAATCCTGCATATGAGATAACATCGGAAAACATTTCAGATAGATGTAAGGCTATTTTAAGGCTGCTAGAAACCAAGTCAGTTACAAAGTCTGTCAATCAAGTACTTAGAGACTTAGATGATATGGGCAATAGTTTTGATAATTCAGTAAAGTACGACACAGAGCAAAAGGAATTCATAAAAAAACAAATTCTTGATATCGCACAATAAAAAAGCGTAGAAACAAATCTACGCTTTAGGTTAGTTATTTACGTAATGTGTTTAGTCTCTTCTTCCACCGCCTTGAAGTGCAATCATTAATCTCAATATAAAAACAAAAAGATTTATATAAGTTAAATACATACCTAAAGCTCCTGCAAGGTATTGATCATCATTATATCTTCTTGGCATTGTATAGAAATCAACGAAAGACATTGCAACAAATAAGACTGTTCCAAATCCTGCAATTATCAATTCAAGTCCTGAACCTCCAAAAACTCCTGGAGCAAAGAATCCTCCAATTAATTGGACAAACATTGCTATAAGCAGTCCTATCAATCCAAGACCAACAACTCCACTTAGTGCTTGACCAACACTATCACTCATTCTTTGGCCAGTGTAAGACGCAATGACGAAAGTTATACCAGTAGCTAATGCAGCTGTTCCAACCGAACCGATACCAATTGTTCCTATTGCTAAAGCAACAATTCCACTTAAGGTGAATCCAGTTAATAAACTAAATCCTGTCAACAAGGGAAGGGCCTTGGCATTATTTGCATTATTTGCAGCGCTTGTGGCTATAAAAAACAAAATCAATTCTGCAATTAATGCAATTATTGAAAGAGGCTGGAAAAGAGCAGGATTTGTTGCTATGAGTGAGACACCAGCTAAAACGCCTAAAGAAGTTAGAACCATACCTCCACCTACATAAGGTAAAGCTTTTTGAACAACATTAGGTCCAACAATTGAACTAGATTGTGCTTCACGAATAGCTTGATTGAAATTACTACTTGCTGGCATTTTTTTTTTAAATATAAATTTATTCTACTTGATTTTTAAAATTTCAGGGTACGGATCTCCAGAGTTATAAATTTATTGATAAGCCTCAATAATTTTCTGAACTAAAGGATGACGAACTACATCTTCAATATTTAAATAACAAAATTTTATACCTTCAGTTTCAGAGAAAATTCTCGATGCTTCAATAAGGCCGCTTTCCTGATCTTTTTTTAAATCAATTTGTGTAATATCTCCGTTTACAACCATTTTTGATCTCTCTCCTAATCTGGTCAAAAACATTCTCATTTGAGAACAAGTAGTATTTTGTGCTTCATCCAAGATAATTAAAGAATTATCTAAGGTTCTTCCTCTCATAAATGCCAAAGGAGCAACTTCAATAATTCCCTTATCAATTAACGAATTTGTTCTATCAAGACCGAAAATACTATGTAAAGAATCAAATAAAGGTCTTAAATATGGATCTACTTTTTGTTGCAAATCACCAGGTAGAAATCCTAAACTTTCACCAGCTTCTACGGCTGGTCTGGTTAAAACAATTTTTTCAATTTTTTTCTCGTTCAATAGCCTTGCCGCGCAAACAGTTGCCAAAAATGTCTTACCAGTTCCAGCTGGGCCAATTGCGAACGTAAGATCAAAGTTTTCAATTGATTCAACATATTCTTTTTGCCTTATAGTTCTAGGTCTTAAAAATCTTCCTTCTTTAGAACGCGCAAGAATTTTTTTTCCAAGTTCAGCATGTGAAGACGATTCGCCCATATTTAAAGAACTTAAAGCCGCTTTAAGATCAACCTCTGGAACTTCTAACCCTTGTTCCCAAATTGGTCTTGTTAGTTCTACTAATGCTGAGGCTCTCTCAATTTTGGATACAACACCGTTCATCTCAAGTTGTAAGCCTCTTATAGTTAAAGAAACTCCTGTAAGAGACTCAAATTTTTTTAAAAACGAATTACCAGGTCCAGATAATGCTGTAGCCGCATCTGAGCTTGGTAAATCAATTTTGAAGTGACCAGTTTTGGAAACTTCCTTCATCTAGTTATTGAATAAGAATAAAAATTTATCAAAGCACTAGCTTTCAGCTTCATTAATCTCGCTTTCAGCCTTAATACTATCATTTTTTTCGTCTTGAGTTTTAGCCTTAGCTAATTTATCCTTCTCTAACTTTGCTTTACCAATTGCGATAGAGGGTCTTTCTGTTTTTTCTAATAACCCTCCCTTTTCTAATAAAGTTCTCACGACATCAGTCGGCTGAGCACCCTGAGTAAGTCTTGTTCTTAAAGCTTCTGTGTCAAGTCTGGTTTCCTTAGTTCTTGGATTATAAAAACCTAGCTCTTGTAGAGGTCTACCATCTCTTCTGGAAGTACTATTGCATGCAACAATTCTGAAACTTGCCTCTTTTTTCTTTCCAAAGCGCTTAAGGCGCAATTTAATCATCTTAAATTAATGCGTTTTTAATAATAATATCATTTAAAGGTAAAAATATAGAAACTATAAATCGGCAAAACCTTTTTTCTTTTTATTATTTTTTTGTTTTTTCATTGGCTTATTGCCACTCATACCTCCCATTCCAGGCATTCCTCCCATTCCAGGCATTCCTCCCATTCCAGGCATTCCTCCCATTCCTGGCATTCCTGGCATTCCTCCGTTAGACATTTGTTTCATAAAGCCTCTCATTCTTTGAAAATCAGCTAATACTTTATCGACATCTTTTGCTTCATAACCGCTACCCTGGGCAATCCTTTGTCTTCTTGATGGCTGAGCGGCAAGAACCTCAGGTTTTTGTTTTTCCTCCAGAGTCATAGAAGAGATCATAGATTCTATTTTCTTAAGTTGATCTTCTCCATCTTTGATCATTCCATCATCGATTTTATTCATTCCAGGAATCAATTTGATCAATCCACCAAGTGATCCCATCCTTTTAATTAATCTCATTTGCTTTACAAAATCATTAAAATCAAATGTCGCTTCTTGAAGTTTCTTTTGCATTGCTTCAGCATCAGCAAGTTCAACTTCTTTTTGGGCTTTTTCAACAAGTGTCAATACATCGCCCATTCCCAGAATTCTGCTTGCCATTCTCTCTGGATGGAATGGTTGCAATGCCTCTATTTTTTCACCTACACCGATAAATTTGATTGGTTTACCACTTATTTTTCTTATTGATAAAGCAGCTCCGCCTCTTGAGTCACCATCCAACTTAGTTAATATCGCTCCTGAAATTCCTACTTTTTCATGAAATGACTTAGTTAAGTCAGCAGCTTCTTGCCCAATCATAGAATCAACAACAAGCAAAACTTCATCAGGATTAGAAACTTCTTTTATTCGAACCATTTCACTCATCATGGAATCATCAATTTGCAATCTTCCTGCGGTGTCAATAATTATCGAATTAAAATCATTTTCACTAGCAAAATTCAATGCGTCTTTTGCTATTTCTTCTGGTTTTCTATTTTTTTCTTTAGCTGAAAAAACTTCCAAGTCATATTGACTTCCCAATGTTTTAAGCTGCTCCACAGCTGCTGGTCGATAAATATCTGCAGCAACCAAAAGAACTTTTTTATCTTTTTCCTTCAAATAAAGTCCTAATTTTCCTGTTGCAGTTGTTTTACCGGCCCCCTGAAGTCCAGCCATCAAAATGACTGTAGGACTCTTTTCATTCTCGTTTAATGGAGAATTTTCATTCCCCATAATGTTAATCAATTCTTTATTTACAACTTCTATAAATTTTTGACCTGGGTTTACACCCCTAACTACTTCTTCTCCAATTGCTTTATCCTTGACATCTGATATAAACTCTTTTACGACGGACAAACTAACATCTGCATCAAGGAGTGCTCGTTTTACATCCTTCAAGGCATCGTTAATATTATTTTCACTAATTTTTGCTTCGCCTCTTAAACCCTTTACTGCGTCTTCAAAGCGTGAAGAGAGTTCATCAAACATTATTAAAAAGTAATTTTAATTATTATAGATGATCTTGAAGTTTGTAATTACAAGCCGCTCACGAAATCAACCAATTTCCACGATTTATTTGAAAACCCCAAAATATATTTAACTTTAAGGGGATTTAAAGATGTTTCATTAATAAATTCTCCAGAATTCTTTACTAACCTCTCTAGATAATTCAATTCTACTAAAACAACTATCCGAGATGAAGTTTGCGATTCCAGATCAATCTTACGTATTTGGGAATTAATCTCTTTATAAATTCCTTTCTTGATATCGTTCTGTCTTTCTTCGATTGTTCTATCAATTAGACCTTTACTAACAATCTTAGAAAGATTAATTTCACCCTTTCCCGTTAAGTAATTACTTTTATTAAGAAGCCATGCATTAATTAAATTCCTTAAATCTTCCAAAGAAGGTGAAGCAGTATTAAGTTCTTTGAATTTATAGGATCTAATTGAATTAGACTTCTCAGAAATAGAATTCAATTTACTTGGAGGATTTTTTTTTATTTCTTGAATAATATTTATCTCACTAAGCTTTTGATTTTTATCTTTTGCAATTAAAGGTTTTTCAGAAATAGATTCTTCCTGAATTGATTTTTTTAAATTATTTCTTAAAAATCCAATACCAATACCAAATGCAAATAAGATCAAAAAAGCATAGATATAAATTAAATAAGGCGACCGATTAAAAATTTCCTTATCCTTTAAGAATTCCCCAAAACTAAATTTTAATTCAGCAATTTTTTCAATTAAAAAATTATAAAACTCTATTGGCTTTTTCTTAAAGTATTCCTCATTGAAATCATTTTCTTTGATCTCAACCTTTTCATAATTTCGTTTTATACCTCCAGGCCAAGGTAATTTTCTTTCATCAATATTGTCCAATAAATTATCTAAGTCTTCAGTCGTTTTTGTGGAGGATTCCTTCTCAATCTGTTGGTTCTGAAGATTTGACCTAATTGTAATTTTATTTGATTTCTTTTCTAATTTTTCAATAAATTCTTGAATTTCTCTGTCTTCAAACCAAGAATCTAAATCAACCTCTTTTGATTCAATGTCTCTATACCCAACTAAAACATCATTCTCTAACCAATTTTTACAGAAAATACATATCGCTTCTAACTTATTTTCAGAATAACTATTAAGCCATTCTCGTAAATTTTCATCAGAACTACTGGAAAACCTTGCTGAGGCTTGTTCAATATCAGCTAAAAGCAAATCTAAACAACCAACTAGAGGCATTGAATCAAGACCGGATAAATTTAGTTTTTTTAAAATTCTCCTCGCTTCAAATAATTTTTCTGGCTTTCTTCTAAAGAAACCAATAGCTGTTAAGGATAGAAAAGCTAAAAATCCTGCTTCTAATGATCCTCTTTTTTGTAATTCAAGAAACAAATCAATCTGTTCTTGCACTGTCAAAAATGGCTTAATTTGTTGAAAAAAAGCTTCAAACTCTTGCTGATTTAAATAATCTTTATATTCAGATTTATTATTACCTTCTAAACCACCTCTTTTAATTATTAAATTTTCCAACATACTTAAGCCTTTTTTGTGAGACTCTTGATCATTAAGATCCCTACTAAGTAGATCTAGGATTCTGTAAGGAAGCAAAGCACCCAAGTCTTCTTCAAGTTCTTTTCTTATGTCTCCAAGCTTTCCCATTCTTTGTAGAAGTTGTATACCTTCTTGTAGAAAGTCTGCCGCGTTTGAATAGGATCTAAGCTGTTGTTCTTGAATTGCAGAATCTCTAGCTGTTAAAGCAGCCAATAATGTTAAATCAGCTTCTCTACTACTTCCTAAAGCGGGAGTTTGTGGAGGCTGCAATGCTTTTCTCGTGATTTTAAACGCTTCTTTTGGTGAACCCGATTCCCAAAGAAGTATTAATCCTGCCACTTCTCTATTTGAGGGAAAATCCAATCCAAAATTCCCATTTAATAACAAATTTTCATACTCTCTTCTGCTTTCTGGATCTGTAAGTAGATCGGCAGTGAGGCGAAGCAACTCAGATCTTTGAGTTAAAACTTCAAAAGTAAAACCTTCATCAGGTGTTTTATCTAACCGCAATTGAAACGCCCTTAATATTTCCTCAGAAGTTGCAGAGGGGCTTACGCCAATTAAACGAAAATGGTCTAAAGGAAGTTCCAAACAAATATCCTATTGAAAATTCTTAGATAAATTTTATCAAGTTAAAAAATTTTTTCACAAGGTCTTACAGAGTTATTAAAAAAAATCATGAAAATCGCCCTTCACGGCTTAGAATGTTAACAAATCAAAACTTCGTTAAGGTATTTTTCTTGGAAACACACGTAGAGAGAATCTCAAATCTTCAAGACATAAAAAAAGCCGAATTAGATCGAGAAACCGGATTATTTCTTTATGAAGACATGACTCTTGGGCGTAGATTTGAAGATAAGTGTGCAGAAATGTATTACAGGGGAAAAATGTTTGGTTTCGTTCATTTATATAACGGTCAAGAGGCTATAAGCACGGGAGTAATTGGCGCCATGAAAAAGAAACATGATTGGTTTTGTAGTACTTATCGCGATCATGTTCATGCACTAAGTGCGGGAGTCCCCTCATTTGAAGTAATGAGTGAACTTTTTGGTAAAGCTACTGGTTGTAGCAAAGGCCGAGGTGGATCCATGCACTTATTTTCAAGAGAGCATCACTTACTGGGAGGATATGCATTTATTGGAGAGGGAATTCCAGTAGCCTTAGGGGCAGCCTTTTCAAGTAAATACAAAAAGGAAGTCGCTGGTAATAGTAATAGTGATGCTGTAACTGCAGCATTCTTTGGGGATGGGACTTGCAATAATGGGCAGTTTTTTGAATGTTTAAATATGGCCCAGTTATGGAAATTGCCCATAATTTTTGTTGTTGAAAATAATAAATGGGCTATTGGTATGGCTCACGACAGAGCTACTAGTAATCCTGAAATTTGGAGAAAAGCGTCTGCTTTTGGCATGCACGGCGAGGAAGTTGATGGAATGGATGTATTAGCAGTTAGAGGAGCAGCACAAAGAGCAATTGAGCGCGCTAGAGCTGGAGATGGCCCTACACTTTTAGAATGTTTGACTTATAGATATAGAGGACATTCTCTTGCAGATCCAGATGAATTAAGGTCTGAAAAAGAGAAGGAGTTTTGGGGAAAAAGAGATCCTATTAAGAAATTAGCCAAAGAAATTGTTGACGGTAATTTCGCAACGGAAGAAGAATTAAAAACTATTGAAAAGAAAATTGATGCAGAGATATCGGAGTCAGTTAAAAATGCTATTGAAGCTCCCGAACCCCCTTCACAAGAGTTAACCAAATATATTTGGGCAGAAGATTAGATTAAATACCGCTAGGTAATTTCCTGGTTAAATTCCTTAATTTTCTAAGCGCCTTGAGTTCAACTTGTCTTACTCTTTCTCTAGAAACTTCCAATAGTCTTCCAATTTCTGCAAGCGTATGTCTCTCATTTGCATCAAGTCCAAACCTTAGTTTGAGAACATGTTGTTCTTGCTCGCTTAAATGACTTAACCACTTGCCAAGTTGCTCTTGATGCATTTTCTGTTCAACTTGATCTAAAGGCTCTTCATTATTACTATCTGCAATTAAATCACCTAAGAAGCTCCTGCCATCATCACCATTTACTGGAGCATCTAAACTACTTGTAGATAAAGCTTGTCTTAAAACAGAATCCAATTCTTCAACATCAATTTCCATTGCTTCTGCAATTTCAATTCTGCTTGGCATAGCACCTAACTTATGAGCCAAATCTCTACTAACTTTTCGAATAGAAGCTAACCTTTCACTTAAGTGAACAGGTAAACGGATTGTTCTTGATTGACAAGCAATAGCTCTTGTCATGCTCTGCCTAATCCACCAAAAGGCATAAGTTGAAAACTTGTATCCTCTTGTAGGATCAAATTTTTCAACTGCTCTCTCCAACCCAAGAGAACCCTCTTGTACTAAATCAAGTAATTCCAGACCTTTACCTTGATATTTTTTTGCTACACTGACAACTAATCTTAGATTAGCTTTCATCATTCTTTCTTTAGCTCTTCGACCAACTTTTATTGTTCTTTTTTGCTGAGTTGTAAAATCATTAACCTTTTCATTTAATTGTCCATCCTCGGTAAGAATCATCATCTTCTGGACTTGATTACCCAATTCAATCTCCTCGGCAGGTGTTAATAAGGGAACTCTACCGATATTCTGCAAATACCAGCTTATTGGATCATTACTCCTCCTTTTGGGTTGTTCTGATTGAGTTGGTAGAGATGAGACCATTTTTTGACCTAATAAGGTACTAAAACTCTCCTACATTTTTCAAAAAAAGGCCAAATATTTAATGTGTGCTTCAGATTTCAAGTAATATTTGTACACTTATGTGTTTAAAACTATAAATAACTCTCTTAAATTGTTTCTTTCAAGATATTTGTCTCATTTTTATATTTCTCATTAATTTTGACAATTCGCCACCAATAGCAGATGCATTTGACCCTTTTTTACACTTTGATGCAGCAAATGAATGCAAAAGTACGTATTTAACAAAAAAATCAGTTGTTATGTTTCTACAAAAGGTTGAATCAATAGCAGAACTGCCAGCTATAAATCCAGATAAAAGATCACCCAATCCAGCTCGAGCTGTCTGTGAATCGGTTCCGAAAAGTTGCCAAACTTTTTTACTATCAGCAACTATGCTGTTAGCTCCCTTAAATAAAATACTAATATTAAATTCTTTTGCTGCATCAAGAGCTAGCCTGACATTGGTAGCAGAATTGATATTAGGGAATAATCTTCGAAATTCTTTGCTATGTGGTGTAATCCATGTTTTAAATTTTCTCTCTAAAAAAAAATTTGACCCTAACTTAGATTCCGAAATTCTATTAAGTGCATCTGCGTCCAATATCAATAACCCTCCATAATCCATAAGATAGTCTTTTGATTTTTGCCAATCATCATTATCAACTCCTATTCCAGGACCAACAGCTACTGAATCAAATGCACTTAAATCAATATTTTTTAATGCACTAAATAAAGATGCATTTCCATGTTGATTAGATTGCATAGTATCTTTTAAAACTATTTCTGGAGCAACTTGCCAAATAGATTCAGCAACTAACTCAGGAAGGACAGCCGAGATATAGCCTGCCCCACTTGATATAGCCCCTTTTAATGCCAAGTATGCGGCACCAGGATATTTTTCACTTCCGGCTATTAGTAAGGTCCTACCTCTTTGATATTTGTTGTAATTTTTTGGTAAAGAAGGTAAATCAATATTTTTTATATCTTTGTAAGTAACCTTAAAAATCTTTTTATCAACTTTGGAAAGTTTACTAGTAGGCATCCCAACATCTATACGGTGCAATTCTCCAATAAAAGGCAAAGCAGAATCTTGGATCAACCCAATCTTATAAAGACCAATGGCCAAGGTATAGTCTGCCCTTACTGCGTTATCTAAAAAAGGCTCTCCTTTATCAGGACATAATCCTGTTGGAATATCAATACTAATTACCTTTCCATATTTTTTATGAAATTTTTGATTAAACAGTTTAATTAATTTTTCATCAACTTTTCTTGTTTGATTATTACCAAAAACTGCATCAATCCAAAGCTCTTTCCCATTTGCATCGGGAGGCTCTACTAATTTTGTGACCCCAATAGATGTAAGATAATTAAGATGGTTATTTGTTAATGTTTTTTTTATCGGGAATGGACACCATACCTGAACATAAAAACCCCTCAAAAAAAGTTCTCTAGCTATTACTGCACCATCCCCGCCATTATGCCCAGGACCTATAAAAACAGTTATTCCATGCTTGAGAAGAGGTTTCTTTTTTAAGAGCCATTTACTAATTTGGATACCAGCTTTTTCCATCAATGCTTCTTTTGGCATTCCATCAGAAAACATTTCTTTCTCTAATATCAACATTTGCTTTGAATCAACAATTAAATGTTCAGAGTCAATTGTTGGCCATACAATTTCATTCATAATGAGTACAAAGCAATTGAAATACTGTTCAAAAATTTAAACTTCCATGTTAAAGACACAAAAGAATAAAAAATTAGAGAACTTTTTTTCTTCTAATAATAAAACTAAAAAGAAGAAAAATATTATTGTAGGTCTTTCTGGTGGCGTAGATAGTTCCCTTTCAGCTGCTCTTCTTGTAGAAAGAGGCTGGAATGTTGAGGGACTAACTCTTTGGCTAATGAAAGGGCAAGGCTCCTGTTGTTCTGAGGGATTAGTAGATGCTGCTGGCCTTTGTGAAGATTTGGGAATTAATCATAAAATAATAGACTCAAGAGAAATTTTCGAAAGAGAGGTAATTAAAAAAACTACTAAAAGCTATGAGAAAGGATTCACTCCACTGCCATGTTCGATGTGCAACAAGAATGTGAAGTTTGAAGAGATGCTTAATTACGCAATAAACAAAAAAGACTTTACTCATATTGCGACAGGACATTACGCAAGGATAAAAGAATCATCTTATGCTGAAACACTTGATTGCAAGAACTTTGAATTTAAGGACTTCCTTCTTCTCAGAGGTGCTGACGAAAATAAAGACCAAAGTTATTTTCTTTATTCTCTTTCACAAGAAGTACTAAGCAGATTAGAATTTCCTCTTGGTGAAATGAAGAAAGAAGAGACAAGAAAGGAAGCCTTGAGATTAGGCCTAAGAACTGCTCAAAAACCAGAAAGTCAAGATTTATGTTTAGTTGAGCATTATGGATCAATGCAGAGATTCATCGACAAACACATTGAACCCAAAGAAGGAGAAATTGTGCATGTAAATGGGAAAGTCCTTGGAACGCACAATGGTATTCAGCACTTCACAGTAGGTCAAAGAAAAGGTTTGGGCATCGCTTGGCCGGATCCATTATATGTAAAAAGTTTAGACAGGGTAAAAAACATAGTTTACGTAGCAGATAAAAGTGATTTATTTAATAAAGAAGCAATAATTACTAAGGTTAACTGGGTTTCAATCGAAGAACCTAAACAAGAGATAGAAGTAGAAGCACAAATCAGATATAGAAGTCATCCAGTAAAAGGAACTTTAATACCTTTGAAAAATTTTGATAATCCAACTACAACATTTAAATTAATTTTTGAAGAAAGTCAAAGTTCGGTAACTCCCGGACAAGCTGCAGTTTTTTATAAAGAAGAAATTTTATTAGGTGGTGGATTAATTAGTTAATTTTCCAAAAGAAATTTAATCCCATAAATAATATAAACAAAAACAAAATTGGTTTATCTCCAAATTTTGTGTAGAAAGTCTTTTCGGATGAAAAATTGGGGAACACTATTTCATTTTGTTCAACATCATAATCTAAAAGTTTAATTATTTGTCCATCATCTTGAACTAAGCCAGAAGGGCCGGTATTTGATACTAGTAAATTATTTTTCTTATTTTCAATACTTCTTAATCTAGCTAAAGATAGGAATTGATTATAAAGCTTAGCTGGATATGGATCTAAATTTGCTGCAGTTATTATCAGTTTTGCACCGCTATTAATAGCCTTTCTTATTTCTAGTCCATCACTAATTTCGTAACATATAGCTACTGCTATTGGGGGTGTAAATTTAGGATCAAAAAATCGTGAATCAGAGCCTGGCTGAATTCCTCCTACTGCAGATAATCCTCTTGAAAAACTATCTAGAAATCTAGGTATTTTTTCACCTATTGGAACAAGTCTATTTTTATCTATAAATGAGGTAAAAGATTTATCTCCAATTTGAAATCCGAGTAAAGAACTTCTTAACTCATTATTTGAATTTCTGAAACCTCCTGACAAGGTATTAACATCAATGCCTTTAGAAAAATAAAAATTATTAGATAGGGTTCCTTCAGGAGAAACAAGAAGTTTCGCTTTGTTTGATAAAGCATATTTTTGAGCGATAGATAGCTTTTCTTCAATAAATTGATCATTTATTTTTAATTTTTCTCTTGTTGGTATATTAGTTTGCCAAATAGCTACTGGATACTCATAATTTCTTTTTATTGGAGTTGTTAAACCTCCAAATAAATGTAAGAAAATAAAAGCCAAAAGTCCTAAAAGAAATATTTTTTTAAAGTAAAGTTTTCTTTCCCATCTACCTTGAATATAAAAAATCCAAAATCCAATCAATATTTGTAATACGCATAAACCACTTGCACCAATCCATCGTGCTAAACCAGCAAGATAAATATCACCTGGGATAAGACTCTCTCCTAAACCTATCCAAAAAAAAGGTGTTTGAGAAAGTACCAATTCACCAATACCCCAAGTCAAAGATAAAAAAAATACTTTTACTGTTAAAGATAATATTTTCATTTTAAAAATATCCTCTTTCCAGAGAATAATTTCAACTAACCGTCCCCATAAATAAACTAATATCCCACCCAAAAAAGAGCAAAATAATAATATTAAAGTGGCAATAATTAAACTTGCAAGCCATGAAAATCCAAGCCATGTCAATGGATGAAGATCATAAAGCCAAGAATGACTTATCAAGATAAAGAAAAAACCCCAACAAAAATTTGCTACTGTCCTTTCACTTCCCTTCCATAAAATAAATAATGATATCGGCATAAAAATCAGCCAAAAATGCGTTGAAACTGAAATTCCTCCTAAAATCCCTCCCAAACTAGGGTAAAAATATTGTCTTAGACTTTTAATTTGAGTTGGGATTAACAATCTAAAATTACGAAATTAAATTTATAATCATCCATATATTGTACCTTCATTCTGTAAACTAAGTTTTAGTAACTTTCAAAATTTAAGTGAAAGAAGTCTTTATTAGCTTTGCAGTTTTTGTTTTTTGTGTTTCATTAACTCTTTTCAGTCAGTTTAATTCACCTCAAGTTGTTAATGCTGCTGAACCAGAAACTCAGTCAGTTCAAAGAACACCTGTTGCAAAATCAACAAATATCTCAAATAATAATCTATTTGAACTAGACCCATCAGATCCAAATCCTATACTTTTCGCTATGGCAGAAGAAACACCAATAGACAACAATTCAAGGACTACAGAAAGTGGTCTAATTATTGCAGATATCGTAAACGGGGAAGGAGATGAGGCTAGTGCTGGGCAAACAGTTACTGTTGATTACACAGGAACACTTGAAGACGGGACACAATTTGATACCAGTATCGGCAGAGCTCCATTCAGCTTTCCCTTGGGTGCTGGACGAGTAATAAAAGGTTGGGACGAAGGTGTAGCAGGCATGAAAGTTGGAGGCAAAAGAAAACTAACAATACCTCCGGAACTTGGATACGGATCAAGAGGAGCTGGAAATGTAATACCTGCTAATGCGACTTTAATATTTGAAGTTGAATTATTAAAAGTCAATTAAATTAAGTAAGAAAAATATCTAAGACTTTTCAATTTAGTTAATCTCCAAGTAATATATATACAACACCAAATATTTGAAATGTTAAGTAAATTCATCAATTCTTTTCTAGATAAAAAATCCCCAATAACAGTTCATGCTCACTGCGATGGACCTTGTGGTGTTTACGACCCAGCATCTACGAGAGTTGCAGCCGAAGCAGTTTTATCAATGACAAAAAAACTTATTGCATTAGAAGCTCCTTCTAGCACTGATTCAGCAGAGTGGGCTGCATACAGTAATACTTTTTCTAGATATGTTGCAGTTAAAGAAGAGCAAGCAAAAGAAACTAAGAAAGAGATTCTAATTTTGTGGACAGATTACTTTAAACCAGTTCACTTAGAAACTTATCCAGACTTACATGAAACTATTTGGAAGGCAGCCAAATTATGTAGTGCATGCAAAGTTAATATTGACTTAGCCCAAGCTGAAGAACTCATGAGTTATGTAGAAAAAATTCATAATATTTTCTGGGCTTCAAAAGGAAGATCAGACGCTTTTGTAAAAGCTAGTTAATAAGAGTTATTTTCAAAAGTTTTTTTGATTTTATTTTATTTTTTTTAGGTTTAAGAAAAACCGCGATTATTAGTGGTGAATCGATGTTGCCTTACCTAAAAGAAGGTGACATTGTATTTTTTAAAAAATATAAAAAGAATAAATCAATACTTAAAAATCGGCAAATAGTTATTTTTAATCATCCAATTAAAAATAAAAACCTAATAAAAAGAATAAAGTCAGTAAATCAAAATAACGTTGAGGTTATTGGCGACAATATTGAATTTAGCGAAGATAGTAATAAATTTGGATTAATCAATAACGAAAAAATAATTGGGATTGTCACCTCTAAACTAATTATTCCTAAATTAAAAAATTTTTTAATTCAAAAAAACAGAAGCACTTCTTTGAATCCAAAATAATCCCAAAGAAAAGGAAAGCCCTCCTGCTACAGCTATTAATCTTTTAATAAATTTTTGACTTGCTTTAAAGGTAGTAAAAGATATTAAACAAGTAAAAAGATTCATACTTATCAGTGAACCAATCAAATATGAAATCAAATATAAGCAAGCGCTTGTTAAAGGTAGTGCCAAAGCAGGAAGAACTGCAAGAAAATGTGAACCTCCAGCTATCCCGTGTAGCAAGCCTAAACCAGTCAAAGCATGTGAGTGCTTATTATTATTTTTTTGTTCCTTAACATGAAAATGAAAGTGACGATGGGCAATTCCATTCTCATGCTTATGGGAATGCGAGTGAATACTTAATTGAAAAGAATTTTTTATAGCAAATACTCCAACAATTAGAAGTGAAATTCCAACTAGGAATTCGGCAATACTAGAAAATTTGTTTAATGGCGTAATATCCTTAATAAAAATCGCTAGAAAAGCTAACAAGAGGACTCCTGAAGAATGTCCCAAGCCCCATGAGAAACTATTTTTAAGAGCTTTTTGTGGATTATTAATCGCTGCCGGTGCCATTGCAATTAGATGATCAGCGCCACTAACTACATGCACAAATCCTGCGACAATACCGGTTAAAATTACAGCCTGCATATATATTCAGTACAACTCTGTTTATTAAATTTTATAGCACGATTTGAAGTCAATATTAAATTGAGGTAAATAATTTCTTGAACGATTGTTCAATATCAGTTTCTCTCATAAAAGTTTCACCTATTAATACTCCCTTGATTCCAATAGATCTAAGCGATTCTAAATCTTCGGCACAATTAATTCCAGATTCACTTATGGGTATAATATTTTGTTTTAAAAATATATCTGCATATGTATGCATCAATTCTTTTGATGTTTTTAAATCTGTTTTAAAAGTCTTTAAGTCCCTATTATTTATTCCAATCAAATTAAAAGATTTTAACTTTAGAATCCTTTCTAATTCATTAGCGTTATGGACTTCAACAAGAACACTCATCTTTAAATTATCAGCTATTTTCTTTAAATAAATTAAATCGTCATCACTTAAAATCGCAGCGATTAATAATATTGCATCAGCACCAGATACCCTTGCTTTATAAATCTGATAAGCAGAAATAATAAAATCTTTGCAGAGTAGAGGGAGATTAGTTGATCTCCTTACAGTTTCGAGTATTTCATAACTACCTTGAAAGAACCTTTTATCGGTAAGTACTGAGATACATGATGCACCTAATCTTTCATAACAAATTGCTATGTTTTCAGGGTTAAAATCTTTTCTAATAACTCCTTTACTTGGACTGGCTTTTTTTATTTCAGCAATAACTCCTGGTTTTATTTTTGACTCCAAAATATTTTTATAAAAATCCTTGGGATCAGGAAGTTTTTCAATCTTTTTGATGAGATCTTCTAAAGAGACTATTTTTTTAAAATTCTTAATTTCAATATCTTTGTGCCATACAATTTCTTCCAGAATATTTTTTGCTTGTGCTTCTCTATGAGGTACAGCATATTCTAAATTTTCTACCCTTACTGTTGGATTTGGTGGCCTGCGTCTTATCTCCATTAATTTTAGAAATTATTTGATTTGAGAAGCTGCTTGTTTATATGCGACCTCAACTACTTCACTAAGAGTAGGATGAGTATGAACTTCTTTAGATAATTGAATTACATCTTGGTTCCTTGAAATAGCGTTCGAAATTTCTTGAATTAAATCAGCTGCATGTAACCCAAAAATATGAGCACCTAATACTTTCCCATTATCTTTGTTGAAAATCAACTTTAGCAATCCGTCACTCTCCAATTCAGCCAATGCTTTTGAATTAGCCTTAAAGAAACTTTTGACAACTCCCAAAGTAAAATTTTCTTTTTCAGATATTTCCTTAGCTTCAGCTTCAGAGAGACCTACTGAACTTATCTCTGGGTGAGTAAAGGTTGCTGCAGGGATACTTTTATAGTTAATTTCGACATTACCACCGCAAATATTATCAACAGCAACAGTACCCTGCGCTGCAGCTGTATGGGCAAGCATTAGTTTGCCAGTTACATCTCCAACGGCCCAAATATTTGGTATTGTTTCATCACCATTCTTAACTCTCATCCGATCATCTACAGGAATGAAACCTTTTACTGTTTCGATACCAACCGACTCAAGATTTAAGTTATTACTATTAGGACTTCTGCCAGTAGCAACTAGTACAGCGTCAACTTCTAAAGTTTCTACAACTTCCTTAGATTTTGCATCCGTCAGTTCTATTTTTACAGGGCATCCAGGTATTATTTTTGTCGCAAAGACATTTGATTTTGTGTCTATATCTCTTGCTTGAATAAGGTTCTTCTTAGCAATTTTAGTGATGTCTGGATCAAATGTTGGCATAATATTCTCCAGAGCCTCGATCATGGTAACTTCACAACCAAGCGCGGTATAAACATCAGCAAATTCTAGTCCTATATATCCGCTTCCAATAATTGCTATCCATCTTGGAAGCCACTCAAGTTTAACCGCATCATCACTAGTGAATACGGTCCTATTGTCCAAAGTTATTCCACGGGGCACAAAAGGAGAGGAGCCTGTTGCTATAACAATATTCTTACATGTAAAAATTTTATCAATTCCGTTTTTATCTCTTACACCTACTTTTTGATTTCCTTCAATTCTTCCAATGCCCAAAATGATTTCAACTCCACTCCTTTTAAGAGTTTTTGTTAAATTTTCTCTAACATTTAAAACTAAATTATTTGCGTGATCTGCAATTTTTGATCTCTCGAACCTTACTGGAGAAGCATGAATACCAAATTTAGCTAAATGTTCATAATCAGCTATTTCTCTAACTTTTCCACTTGCAGCCAAAAGAGCTTTAGATGGAACACAACCCTTGTTAACACAAGTACCTCCCATATCAGAAGATTCTACTATTGCGACTTTCAGTCCCTTGCCAGCAGCATGTTTAGCGGCATCAAAACCTCCATATCCTGCTCCTATTACAATTAAATCAAAATCAAAACTTGAATCAGTCACTTTTTATTTATTTATTAGAGGTGTATGCGACTCTTTTTCGTTCTAGTAATAAAGGAACTGCAACACAAGCCACATTCAATGATTCTACAAGCTCACTATGCGGAATTGTAATTGTTTCGTTAAAAGCTTCTTGAATTTTTTTATGAATACCTTGACCTTCATTACCCAAAATCAAGACAGTAGGCTTAGTCCAATCAATTTCCCAATATGGTTTTGAACTTTTTTTTGAGCTTTTATTAAAGCTACTAGTGGAAAAAATCTTAAATCCATCATTTGATAATTCAGATAAAGACTTTAATAAAGAATTTATTATTTCTTCTTCAGTACCCTCATATCTTTGAAATGTGAGATTAAAGACCGCGCCAGTTGATGCTCTTAATACTTTTTGGCTTAATGGGTGCGCACCTCCAGCTAAAAAAATTGCATCGACACCAGCAGCTAAAGCAGTTCTAAAAAGATTACCCATATTCCCAGGATCTTGAATTCTATCAAGAACAAGAATAAAATCATCTTTACTATTGAATTGATAATTAGGTATCGATGAAATTTCTACTAATGCTGCGATGCCATCTGGATTTACTGTTGAAATCGCAGAAGCTAAAACCTCCTCAGAGACCAAAGTTAATAATGATTCATCAAACTGTTTGCTAAGATTTTGGTTCTTTTTTAGCCATTTTTCAGTAACTAAAATTTTGGAAGGAGAATTTCCAGACTTAAGCAATTCCTCAATAAGATGAGTACCTTCTATACAAAAAAAATCTTTTTCTTTGCGAGAGGATCCGCTTTTAAATGATCTAAATCTTTTAACTAGATTATTGTTTTTACTAGTTATTTTTGAAGAAGTATTTTCTATGAGTAATTTTAAATATTCGTTACCAACTATATTTTAATTACATAAGTATTTTGATCAATTATTTATTAAATTTTTATTTCCCAAGAAATAAAAAAACATTTTCACTTTAAATTAATATTCAAGACGTTACATAGGGTGGACTTACTAATTTTCGTTTGTCATCATGAATCTAATAAATTAAGTCTTAATGATTTGCGGTAGCAAAAATAAGTCATATCTTAAATCACAAAATTTAAAGATTTTTGGCCGAGGCAAATTAAATGGAATCGTTGAAATAAGTGGCGCGAAGAATTCGGCCTTAGTTTTGCTTGCTGCATCATTACTAACTAATGAAAGAATAGTTCTTCAGAATGTTCCTCGCCTCACTGATATTGAAAAAATGGCTAATATCCTTAGAAATTTAGGGGTTAAAATAGTAGAAAAAAACAATAAATTAGAGATAGATTCAAAAAATATTTCTATTAAAGAACTTCCATATGAACTTGTTAATGGACTAAGAGCAAGTTTCTTTTGTATCGGTCCACTATTAAGTAAATTTGGAGAGGCTAAAGTCCCTTTGCCTGGAGGGTGCAATATTGGTTCAAGGCCAATAGATGAGCACATTGACGGGCTTAAAGCACTTGGAGCGGAAATTCTTATTGAAGAAGAAATTGTCAAAGCAAATATTAAAGGAAATAAAAGCAGATTAATTGGTACTCATATCAAATTAAAGTGCCCAAGCGTAGGAGCTACTGAAACTTTAATAATGGCCGCATCATTAGCAGAGGGAAGAACTACGATCGAGAATGCTGCAAGAGAACCTGAAATTCAGGATCTATGCCAAATGCTAAATAAAATGGGGGCAGAAATTTATGACTCTGGCAAAGAAAAAATAATTATTGATGGTGTTAATGAGCTGTGTGGTTGTAGTCATAAAGTAATTCCAGATCGAATAGAGGCTGGCACCTTTTTAATAGCTGCTGCTGCGACTTCCTCTTCGATAACAATTTCTCCTGTAATTCCTAATCATCTTGAAGCTGTCACGAATAAGCTTCAAGAGAGTGGAAGTAAAATTACGATTAAAGGTAATTCAATTACAATAAACTGTAACAAGATCAAAGGGGTTGATATTGAAACAGCTCCTTTCCCAGGATTTCCAACTGATTTGCAAGCACCATTTACAACTTTAATGGCAATCGCAAATGGTGAATCAAAGATAAAAGAAACAATTTTCGAAAACAGAATGAACCATGTTCATTTACTTAACAAAATGGGTGCGAATATAAAATTAAACAAAAACATAGCTCACATCAAAGGTGTTAAAAAATTTAAGGGGATGGATCTAGTTGGATCTGATTTGAGGTCTTCAGCTGCATTAATAATTGCTGGGATTATAGCTGAAGGAACTAGTACAATTTCAGGTTTAGAGCATTTGGATAGAGGTTATGAAAATTTTGAATCAAAACTCAAAATATTGGGTATAAAAATAACCAGAGAATTTAACAAAAAAACTTTGAAAAATAAGGAATTCAAGACTAGTTCAGACCCATCAGATATTCCTCGATATAAAGCTGCCTAAATTGAAAAAAGCTTGAAAGCTATTAAAAATTTAGACGTAAGCAATATTTATAAGTGAAATGCAGCCTAAAAATATGAGAAACAATACTAAGAAGCGATTAGACCAGATTTTATTTAAACCACTCATCTTGAGATCATTTATACCCATGTTCCGCTATTAGATCCAAATGCTGTCAAGATTGTGACTGCAATGAAAAGATAAGGAGCAAATCTTAAAGATAATTTTTTTGCTTTAATTTTTGACATTTAATTTTTTCTAAATTATAACATAATATTACTGAGTATGAAGTTTTCTTCCCGTAAATAGATTTAAAACTGGGCAACTGTTACATAATTGCATCGTATATGTTAAGGAATGCATTTAAATCTTAATTATTGTCAGAAATTCAAAAAATATAATCCTATTTTTTTTTAGGCAAAAAGATTAGCTATTAACAAGCGTTTTCTTGTTAACTGTTCATTGGTAAAAACAATAGTCAATAAGTTGATTTTTGTTATAATAAAAAAGTTCATTTTTGCAAAAGCCTTGGGAGCGTGGTGGAATTGGTAGACGCACCGCACTCAAAATGCGGCACCTTCGGGTATGTCGGTTCAAGTCCGACCGCTCCCACTTTGATGAATACCTATAGTAGATTCGATATATCTTTCAAAAAAGGAAAAGGTTGTTGGCTATGGGACAAAGCAGGTAAAAAATATCTTGATGCAGTCGCTGGTATAGCAACTTGTAGTCTTGGCCATAGCGATAGAGTTTTAAGAAGAAGGCTATCAACTCAACTAAGAAAGATTCAGCACATTTCCAATCTCTACAACATTGAAGAACAAGAACAATTAAGCAGAACTTTAACAAATATGAGTTGTGCCAAAAGTGTCTTCTTCTGCAACAGTGGTGCGGAAGCAAATGAATCAGCAATTAAATTAATTAAAAAATATGGTAATACAATAAATACGGGTAAAGAATCAATTATTCTCGCTGCAGAATCCAGCTTTCATGGAAGGACGCTTGCAGCATTGAGTGCCACTGGACAGCCCAAATATCAAAAGGGCTTCGAACCATTGATTCAAGGGTTCAAATTTTTTAAATTTAACGATTTTGATTCGGTAAAAAAATTATTTGAAGAATGTGAAAATAATAATCAAAAAATTTCAGGCGTTTTAGTTGAACCAATACAAGGTGAAGGTGGCGTAATTCCTGGAAGTAAAATATTTTTTAAAAGCCTGAGAGATATATGTGATAAATATAATTCTCTCCTAATTTTAGATGAGGTTCAAAGTGGAGTAGGTCGAACTGGGAAAATGTGGGGTTATGAGAATTTAGGAATTGAACCTGATGGATTCACCCTTGCTAAAGGATTAGGAGGAGGTCATGCAATTGGAGCATTATTAGTAAAAGAAAAAGCCAATATTTTTTATCCAGGAGATCATGCAAGTACATTTGGAGGTAACCCTTTCGCATGTAAAGCTGCACTAACTGTATTAGAAGAAATAAATAGAAGAAATCTTATCAATAATGTTTATCTAAGAGGGGAACAATTAAGTGCTGGATTTGAAGAATTGTCAAAAAAATTTCCAAATATTATTACCGGTAAAAGAGGTTTAGGTTTAATACAAGGTCTTGTAATCAATAAAGATTATGCTGATGCAAAAAAAATTACATTAAAAGCTTTTGATAAAGGGTTATTGGTAGTTCCGGCAGGAGGAAATGTTGTAAGAATTGTCCCACCATTAGTTATATCTAGAAGAGAAATTAATATTCTTTTGGATAAGCTAAATTTAATTTTTGGAGAGTTGTAGCAATTTAAATTTTGAAAAATGCAAATTTAAAAACTTTTGAATTATTATCACCTAAATATGAAAGGGATAATATCAATTTAGGCTTATCAAGAATTAAAAAAGCACTTCAAAAACTTGGCAATCCTTGCGAGAATATTCCAGCGATACAAATTATTGGAACCAATGGGAAAGGATCAATCGCTGCATATTTAGAAAGTATACTTTTTGAATCCAAAAGGAATTTTGGTGTAACGACATCACCCCATCTCTTGGACATATGCGAGAGGATTAGAGTTAATAAAAAAAATATTAACAAAACTGATTTTGAAAAAATCTATAGATTAATAGAAAAAAAAATTTCAACATTTGAACTAACTCCTTTTGAAAAAATCATTTGCTGCGCACTAAATTTTTTTGACAATAAAAAAGTTGAATTGCTCATTCTTGAAGCTGGCTTAGGGGGAAGACTTGACGCGACAACAGCCCATAAATCTAGACCAATAATTGCTATTGGGAATATTGGCTTAGACCATAAAGAATTTCTTGGAGATACGATTGAAAAAATTGCCGAAGAAAAATTAGAAGTTATTGAAAAAAACTCAATTGTCATCTCATGCAAACAAAATCGTCAAGTTGAAAATTTAATAACCCAAAAAGTTCAAGAGGTTGGAGCAGAAATTATCTGGAAAGATTCAATCACAAGTAGCTTTGAGCTTGGATTAAAAGGAATTTTTCAAAAGCAAAATGCTTCAGTAGCTGTGGGAGCAATTGAAGCACTGAATAATTTGGGATTTAATATAAAAGGAAAACATATATCTGAAGGTCTTAAAAAGACATCTTGGAAAGGTAGGTTAGAAATAATAAATTATTTGAACAAAGAAATTCTTGTAGATTGTGCGCATAATTATCCTGCGGCTAAAGCACTCTCTCATGAGCGAAGCAATTGGGAGAATGAAGATAAAGGAATTTATTGGATTTTGGGTGTTCAAAAACAAAAAGATATTTACGCAATATTAAAAACACTTCTTAAGAAAAATGATCACTTATTACTTGTGCCAGTCCCAAACCAACCTAGTTGGCAATTAAACGATCTCTCACATATCAAAGAAATTGACCCTCAAAAAACAATTGAATTTAAAACATTTGAACTTGCCATTGAGTATTTATTTTCCCTAGAAAAATGGCCACCTAATCATCCTGTTCTAACAGGTTCTATTTTTTTAGTTGCTGAATTTATTAAATTTGCGAATAAAGAAAAATGTTAAATTTTAAACTGTTCTTTTACTTCCCAACCTTCCAATTTTCCTGGATTTAATAGCCCTTTAGGATCAAATCTTAATTTCGCTTTTACTTGATCAGCATCCACGACCCCAAGACCTCCGCCTTCAACTGTTAAAACATGAGGATTAAAAATAAAAGCACCAAGTTTCTTGCAATCTTCCATTATTTCATTTAATTCATCTGCCCCGTTCCATTTTAATACGGGCAAAGCCGCTAATCGCGGTGATCCTTGTTGAGAAACTGCCTCTAAATGCCAAAGAATTTTTTTACCCCATTTTTTTCTCAAAAAATTAATTAATTCTAGTTCATTATTAAGTGGCAAAAGCATCTGTAAATAAGTCCAATTTTTATCCCTAGACCTCATATGAAGAGTTGTATGATTCCATACGACTTCAGAAATTCCATTCACGAGCTTTTCCTCTTCCCCAAGTAGGGTAGATTCAACTTTAAATTTTTTACAAATTAGCTCGATGGTTTTTATTCCTCCAAGAGTAGATTGAATTAATATCTTGTGACTTCTAGATTTACTTTTAAACCATTTTGGCATTTGGTCTACAATTTCTTCTTCAAGAATTGCCCCTAATTTCAGATTGATTGCTGCGCTAGTAAGAGTTTTTAATATTTCTATTGTTTTTTCAAATTCAATACAGTCGATAACTAATGAGTACCACTTACGTTTGATATCAGTAGCAAGTAATAAAGAAGTAATTATTCCATTAGTCCCATAAGCATGATTTAGAGATTCGGATTCTTCAGCATCAAATTTTAATAATGCAGGTTTTTCATTCATCGTTACTGCCTCTAAACCTATAAGATTTCCTGGGTCTCTTAAAAATCCCCATCTAATGGAACCAATACCTCCTGATCCACCTGCAATAAAACCTCCAATTGTTGCAGTTTTCCAAGTACTAGGAAGTAACCTCAATTCCCTCCCATATTTCTCTAATTGTTTATTCAAATCTCCCATAACACAGCCAGACTGTACTTTTACAAAGCCTGTGGATGGATCAAATTCTTCTAACTTATTAAATCGACTCATCTGCATTACAACTCCTTTAAATAATGGAACAGCTTGTCCATAATTACCTGTACCTGAACCCCTTAAAGTAAGTGGGATAGATAATTCCCAACAAATTTCTGCTACTTCCTTTACCGCTTTGTGATCACTAGGTCTTACCACCAAATCAGCAATGCATTCATCTAATTTTTCAGTAAGGATTGGAGAGTAGTTATAAAAATCTTTTGAAAGTCTTTTTACATCTGATTTATTTTCAATAATCTCTAAGTTTTTGACTTCCCTAAATTTGTCTATAAATTTGAGTTTTGATATTGATATCATTAATAAAAATTTTTAAGGTTCGTATATAAATTAGCCAATTAGCAATATAAATTGCCGTTTATAAATACTTTTCTCTTTAAATTTCTCGAAAAAACATCTGCCCATCTTTGTGCGTCTAAAATCACAAAATCAGCAGGAGAGCCTTTTTTAATTAAACCATCCCATTTTAAATTTAATAATCTGCTTGGAGCTAAAAAAATAGAAGATAGAGTCATTCTCTCCCAGGGATTTAATTGAAGCATAGGCATAGAGCAAGACAACGTATAAAAAGGGTCAAAATCACCAAATGGGTACCATGGGTCTTGCACATTATCACTACCAAGAGATACATCAACATGTGAATTTTGTAATTGCTTTATTGGCGCAACTGGTCTTTTTAATGAAGTAGTTTTATTACTTCGATTGAGCAGCCAAAAATTTGTTAGGGGTAAGGCAATAACCTTAATATTTTTCTCAGCCATTTTCTCCCCTAAATTTAAAATCTCTCTGTGACTTAGAGAAATAAGACTACTCAAATGACTACAAGTGATCGGAATACTATTAATATTTAAATTTTCGATTGTTTCTAATAAAACTTTTATTCCCGCTCCAGGTTCAATAATTGATTCATCTATATGCAAATCAATTTCTAGGTTATTTTTACTTGCAAGAAGAAGCATATTTGCTAGAAATTTGCTTGTATCTTTTTTATTGAAAGGGGGTACAATAACACCTCCTAAAATGCCTCCATTAGAAGAAAATATTTTTGCCAAATCTTCTCCATCAGTTGTATTCCAAAATTCCAATGGGGCTAGAGCAACGTATTGTAAAGTCAACTCAGATGAAAGTTTTTTTTGTAATTTAAAAAGTTCAATCCAAATATCAATAGATTGACCTTTGTATGTATCAATATGACTTCTAATTGCTCGGTATCCGTTTTGTATGGCAAGTTTTAATGATTTCTCAACTCTTTCAAGAACTTTATCTGTACTTCTAGTTTTATGTTCTTCAAGATTTACTGATAATGCTCCTCCATAGTTTGATTCCAGATTAGGAAAGTCTGCCCATGTAAAGGATTTATCAAAATGCGAATGCGGTTCAACAAATCTTGGGAATAAAATATTTTTTGGTTTTGTAATTATCTTTTTTAAAGGCTTTAAATCAGAAACAAATCCATCCTCCCAACTAATGGAAACTGAACATAAATCCTCTACATCGATAATGAGGTTATCTATATCTTCTATTACACAAAGGCTTCTGGGAATAAGAACCTCAGCTTTGCCGGAATTACTCAAGTTTTTTTTTAAATTTTCTTTTATTTTAAATCATAAGAAAACTTTACTGAATTATAAAATAATTCAAATTTCTCTAAAAGATAAAAATTACTATGAAAAATTACCCTTGAGTTGTTAAATTTATAAATGTAAGGCGGGCGTCGCCAAGTGGTTAAGGCAGCGGCTTGTGGCGCCGCTATTCGGGGGTTCGAATCCCCTCGCTCGCCCTAAAAAAAATTTCAGCAAAATTCTTTAACTTGTAATTTTGAATTAAAGAATCATACAAAATTCCCAACAAAGTGCTAACAAAAACAAAACCAGACGAAAAAAAATTTCAAAAGAATTCAACTACTGGCAGTTATTGGATAACCACATTTGGATGCCAAATGAACAAGGCTGATTCTGAGAGAATGGCAGGGACATTAGAGAAAATGGGATACAACAGAGCAGATAATGAATTAAATGCCGATTTAGTTTTATACAATACATGCACTATCAGAGATAATGCGGAGCAGAAAGTTTATAGCTTTCTAGGAAAACAAGCAAAAAGAAAGCACACAACACCTAGCTTAAAACTTGTTGTTGCAGGTTGCCTTGCTCAGCAAGAGGGGGAGACCTTATTGAGAAGAGTCCCAGAACTTGATCTGGTTATGGGACCTCAACACGTCAATAATCTTGAGAATCTTCTGGGGAAAGTTGATTTAGGAAATCAAGTTGCTGCCACAGAAGAAGCCTTCATTTCTGAGGATATAACGAGTGCTAGAAGAGAAAGCTCTATTTGTGGCTGGGTTAATATCATTTATGGATGTAATGAAAGATGTTCATATTGTGTAGTCCCCTCTGTCAGAGGAAAAGAGCAATCAAGATATCCAAATGCGATAAAAAGTGAGATCCAAAAATTAGCTGATGATAATTTTAAAGAAATTACTCTTTTGGGTCAGAACATTGATGCTTATGGTAGAGATCTTCCAGGAACTACGAAAGAGGGGAGAAAAGAAAATACCCTAACTGATCTTTTGCATTATATTCATGATGTTGAAGGAATTCGCAGAATAAGATTTGCTACAAGTCATCCAAGATATTTTTCAAAAAGGTTGATTCAAGCTTGTTATGAACTTGATAAAGTTTGTGAACATTTCCATATTCCCTTCCAAAGTGGCAATGATGAAATTTTAAAGCAAATGTCCAGAGGATACACTATCAAAAAGTATAAAAATATTATCGAGAATATAAGATCATTAATGCCAGATGCATCAATTACAGCTGACGCAATAGTTGCTTTCCCAGGAGAAACTGAACAACAATATCAAGATACATTAAAACTAATATCAGAAATTGGCTTTGATCAAGTAAATACCGCGGCATACTCTCCAAGACCAAACACGCCTGCAGCAAACTGGGCGAATCAACTTTCAGAAGAGGTTAAAAAAGCTAGATTGCAGGAAATTAATGATTTGGTCGAGAAAACTGCTAAGAGTAGAAATCAAAGATATATCAATAATATCGAAAGCGTTTTAATTGAGGGTTTAAATCCAAAAAATTCCTCTCAAATCATGGGTAGAACTAGAACTAATAGATTAACTTTCGTAGAGATTCCCAAAAACATTAACTTTAATTTTTCATTAGGAGATGAAATAGATGTCAAAATAAATCAAGCAAGATCTTTTTCTTTAACAGGCGCACTTAATTTATGATTTTTTCTAAATGATAGGGGGTAAAAAAAAATCTATTGGGTTAATATTTGGAGGTAATTCCAATGAACATGAAATATCTATATCCTCTGCGAAAACAGTTTATAAAGCATTTAATTCAGAAATAAACAAAGACCTCTTTACAGTTAAACCGTTTTACATAAATAAGTATGGAGATTGGCTTGATAGTGATAATTCAGAAAAAATCCTAATTGATGAAATTGAAAACAAAAACACAAAAAAAGAAGGAATTTTTAATCAAGAAAAAATTAACTTCCTTCAAGGAATTGAATTTCAAAATGTTGATGTTTGGTTTCCTCTCTTACATGGATTTAATGGTGAGGACGGATCAATTCATGGCTTACTTAGATTTACAAAGAAACCTTTAGTCGGATGTGGAATTATTGGCTCTGCACTTGGAATGGATAAAATATTGATGAAAACAATTTTCTCAAATCTTAAACTTCCACAAGTTAATTATCTAATTTTTCAAGATAAAGATCTCAACGATAAACAGGTAAGAAATAAAATAATTAATGAAATTTTAAAAAAATTAAATTTTCCTGTTTTTGTTAAACCATCGAACTCTGGATCATCTCTTGGCATCTCCAAAGTTATAAATGAATCAGAAATTTTACAAGCATTAGAAAAGGCTCGGGAAATAGATCCCAGAATTTTAATAGAGGAAGGTTTAGAAGTAAGGGAGATTGAATGCGGAATAATTGGGAATTCAAAACTCTTAACCTCTGATATAGGTGAGGTAATTTACGAAAGTGATTGGTATGATTACGATTCAAAATATCACTCAAGTAATAAAATAATTATCCCAGCAGACATAGATTCTAAAATCGCAAAAGAAATTAAAGACATTGCTATCAAAAGTTGTAGAGCACTAAATATTTTCGGTTTTGCAAGAGTAGACTTCTTTATAGAAAAATCTTCGAATAAAATTTTGATAAATGAAATAAACACAATTCCTGGTTTTACAAAAAACAGTATGTTTCCAATGCTTTGGGAAGCTTCAGGTTTAAAAATTGAACAACTTGTGGCTAAACTGGTACAAATATCTCTAGATTTGTAATTTAAATCAAATGTTGCATGGACTACTTTGGTTACCATTACTTTTAATCTTCATTTTATTAACCGCACTTGGATGGTTAGAAAGAAGAAGGCAAAATCTTTTTAGAAGCTGGGCGAGTGATTCTGAACTGTGCAAGTTAGATAGTTCTGGTGCAGCGTCTTTAAAAGATGGGGAGTTAAAGTGGAGCGCATTTGAGGCTGGTAAATTTGAAGAAAAAGATTGTTTTACAATCAAGAAACTGGAATTAGTTGAATTAATGGCACTAACTTCAGGAGAAGCTCCTCTAACAAGTGAATCTCAAGGTAAGTGCAGGTTGCGATTAGTAGGGGGTGGTAAAGAGATGGATGTACCATTTTCAGATGCAGAGCAAGCAAGAGAATGGATGGACCAACTGATGGAAAAAGCTCGATGTGATTTGTGAAAAACCAAAAAGGAATCAAAAATAGAAACTTTTTTTTACTAATTTCATTTTTATTTTTAACAAGCTTATTGAGCATAAAAACCCTCAAAAAAGTTGATACTCAGAATATTAGGATTTCTGGTAGTGAATTTTTTTCGCAGAATGATGTGGTAAATAATTCATCTTTGAATTTTCCGATCCGATTAATTTTTGTTGAAACTAATTTGTTAGAAAAAGAGTTAAAACAAAATTTATCTCTTAAGAATGTCTCGGTAAACAGAGAATTATTTCCGTTTGGTTTGAAAGTTCATATTGATACAAGAACTCCAATAGCTTACGGTGAGAGAGTTTTAAACGACGAAAAAATATTAGGCTTCATTGATAAAGATGGAATTTTTATAAATAAACAAAATGTTGATGAAGAAAATTTGGATAAATTAACCATACAAGTTTTTGGATGGAAAGAAAAATTTAAAAAATTATTATCTGAAATTTTCATCGCTATAGAAAATTATGAATTAGAAATAGTTAAAGTAACTTTTTCATCCGATGGGTTTCTTTCTCTTGAGGAAAAAGATTTAAAAACAATATTCCTAGGATTTAAGCCAAATTTAATCAACTATCAATTACAAATAATCAATAATCTTAAAAGTGAATTTAAGAAAAATAGCTTTTCAAAAAAAATAGATAATATTGATCTTACTAATCCAGATAAACCAAAAATAAAAGTGTTCAAACCCTAATATTTAAAAAAGGATTCTGAGTAATTTTTTCTAATTATTGTAGTGTTGATATGGGTTTTGCATTCAAACAAAATATTTTATAAATAAATATTTTTAGGATTTTCCTAAACAAATTCCTACAGATGAGCTCAGTAAGTTCATAATGCACCCAATACTAGTATTAGATTCCTATTAAGAGATGAGCTTCGGTAACAATCCAAACTTTGATCAATCGAAAGAAATCCTTCCAAGCCAAAGCGCCAAAATAGAAGTTATTGGTGTAGGTGGTGGTGGAAGTAATGCAGTCAATAGAATGATAAATAGTGACTTAGAAGGTGTTTCTTTTAGAGTCCTCAATACCGATGCTCAAGCCCTACTACAATCTTCTGCGGAGAGTAGAGTGCAACTTGGACAAAACCTCACTAGAGGTTTAGGGGCTGGTGGGAATCCAAGTATTGGGCAAAAAGCAGCTGAAGAATCCAAAGAAGAGCTTCAACAAGCTCTAGAGGGATCTGATCTAGTTTTTATAGCCGCTGGAATGGGCGGAGGAACTGGTACTGGAGCAGCACCAGTTGTCGCAGAAGTAGCCAAACAAAGTGGGGCTTTAACAGTAGGTATAGTAACCAAACCATTTTCTTTCGAAGGAAAAAGAAGAATGCGTCAAGCAGAGGAGGGGATCGCAAGACTAGCTGAAAACGTTGATACTCTTATAGTTATTCCAAATGACCGATTAAAAGACGTTATCGCAGGAGCTCCCCTTCAAGAAGCATTTAGGAATGCTGATGATGTTCTAAGGATGGGTGTCAAAGGCATTAGTGACATAATTACTTGCCCAGGATTAGTTAATGTTGATTTTGCAGATGTAAGATCAGTTATGACGGAAGCTGGCACTGCTCTTCTAGGAATAGGTATAGGTTCAGGAAGATCAAGAGCTATAGAGGCAGCACAGGCAGCAATGAATAGTCCTTTATTAGAAGCAGCTAGGATTGATGGAGCTAAAGGTTGCGTTATAAATATCACTGGTGGTAAAGATATGACTTTAGAAGACATGACCTCCGCATCAGAAATTATTTATGATGTTGTTGATCAAGAAGCAAATATTATCGTTGGTGCTGTGGTCGATGAGGCAATGGAAGGGGAAATACAAGTTACTGTAATTGCTACTGGATTTGAAACAACCCAACCATTAAACCAACAAAGAATAAAAAACAGATTATCTAATCAACCCTTATACAATTATTCCGACAACAAAGAAACAGGAGCAAGTATTCCTGAGTTTTTGAGATTAAGGCAAAATAAAAAAGATATAAGTTAAACGGTAAAATAGAGTGACTCGGTTATCTCGCCTGCCTCAAGCATCCCTTGTGGCTGCTACCTTCCGGTCCTGACCAGGTTTAGGCGTTAAAACCGCGAAAGGCCGAGTCAAAAACATATTAGCAATTCTTGATTAAAAAAGATACATAAATTTATTATGTTACCTTCAGACCTAGTTAATTATAAAAAAAAATCTCGCAAAATCATTGCACTGACAGCATGGGACTCAATATCAGGATCTATTGCAGAACAAGCAAATGTTGATCTAGTACTAGTAGGAGATTCACTAGCAATGGTCTGCTTAGGATACAAATCGACATTGCCATTAACTTTAGAAAACATAATTTATCATACTAATGCTGTTTCAAGAGGATTTAAGAAGAAGATTGAGGAACAACCTTTAGTCGTTTCAGATATGCCTTTTCTGACTTACCAATGTGGTGAGGACAAAGCTGTTGAGTATGCAGGAAGAATAATTCAGAGCACTTATGCAAAAGCTGTAAAAGTAGAAGGGGCTGAACCAGAAATACAAAAAGTTATTTCTAGATTAATAAGAATGGGAATCCCTGTTATGGGTCATATAGGTCTTACACCACAAAGCTATCTGAATATTGGATTTAAGAAACAAGGAGAAAGCTTAGCAAGCCAAGAAAAAATCAAGAAAGAGGCTTCAATTCTTGAAGGATTAGGATGTTTTTCAATAGTTCTTGAACATATTCCTGATTTGCTAGCTAAAGAAATACAAAATTCTTTAACAATTCCCACAATAGGTATCGGTGCAGGTAATTATTGCGATGGGCAAGTAAGAGTTACTGCAGATTTGTTAGGCCTCAATGATGATCAACCACCATTTTGCCAACCGATTATCCAAGGAAAGAAATTATTTGAGCATAAATTAAAAGAATGGGTAGACTCTGAAAGACTCAATTAATCTCATCCCACCACATAAACATAGAAACAAGAACTTGATTGCTTAGTTCCATACCATTAGGCTCACTTAAAAAGAATCTATTCCCCTTTCTTACTAATAGTCCACTTTCAAGAAATCTTCCCCATTTTTCAAGTAATTTACTGAAGTTGCTTTCAAATTTTTCGTTTTCCCAGTTTTGTTCTTTAAAAACCTCCTTGAGGTCTAAACCTTCTTTGAGTCTTAATCCCAACATTATTTTCTCATCAAGTTCTTTATAGACAAACGCCTTATTAGTTAGGGATGAATCTAAATTAAGTTCATATTGTCTAATTACCCATTCTTTATACTCTTTGCTAACTCTTGGCCTAGTTAATTTTTTTCCCCAAGGCGAACTAGTTGAACCTTGACCAAAACTCCACCAGCCTAAGCCACTCCAATAAACCCTATTATGTCTCGATTGATGTTGAGGAAGGCAATAGTTTGAGATTTCATATCTTGAATAACCTGAGTTTTTTAAAATTAAATGGGTTGATTCACTGTTTCTAAAAGCTTCTTCATCACTTGGGAGTTTTAATTTTCCTAAACTGACTAATTTTTTAAAAACTGTGCCATTTTCAATATTTAAATCGTAAATAGATAGATGCGGTGGTGAAAATGTTATTGCTTTTTTTAAGTCATCTTGCCATTCTTTAAATCCACTAAGTGGCAAGTTTTGAATTAAATCTAAACTCCAGCTTTTTATTAATCCAGCATCAAATTCTCTCTTCAACCATAAACAAGATTTTTCTGCATCTTCTCTAGAATGACGTCTCCCCGACTTTTGAAGTATCTGATTATTAAAACTTTGTACTCCTAGACTAAATCTATTTATCCCAGCATTTATGAATCCAAAAAGATCATCTTGAGTAAAACTAGCTGGGTCAACTTCCATAGTGATTTCAGCACCATAGTCAATTCCATAATTTTCTCTAAAAAGATCAATTAATTCTTTGATTTGGGTTGGATCTAAGATTGATGGTGTGCCACCTCCTACATAAATGGTCGATAGAGGTGATTTGTGCTTAATTGACAATATTTCTTTATATAAAAATTGCAAATATTCTTGAACAGTTTTGCTTCCATAACCTTTTAAAGTTTCAACTTTGTTTCCTAATGGAACAACAGCAAAATCACAATAAAAACACCTTCTGTGGCAAAAAGGAATGTGCACATAAGCACTTCTTGGAAACTTATTCATAATATAAATTCATTTTTAAGCTCCAAAAACGTATTAAAGATCGCAAAAAATAAGATCCTTATTTACTCAATTAATAAATCCTAGTAGATTATAGATATGACAGATATCTTAGTACTAATTTTATTTGTATTGTCTGGGGCTGCTTCAGGATGGCTTGGTGTTGATTTATTGCCAGTAGACATACTCAAACAGGTATCTAATGTAGAAGGTTTTAGAATTGTTTTAGCAATAATTGGTTTTTTTGTAGGATTAGCAGCTGGCTTTGTATTTCTTAAACTTAGAAAAACGTTTCTTGATCAAATAAGAACAATGCCAACGGACTTACTAATAAGTAGGTCCGTTGGATTAATTTTAGGATTACTTGTTGCGAATCTCCTACTTGCTCCAATACTATTAATCCCATTCCCTAGAGAAGTTTTTTTCGCAAAACCCTTGGCAGCTATATTAAGCAACATTTTCTTTGGTGTGCTTGGTTATAAGTTAGCAGATACCCATGGAAGGACATTATTGAGATTATTTAATCCAAATAATACTGATGCATATCTAGTTAATGAAGGTATCCTCCCTGCTGCAAGTCCAAAAATTTTAGATACCAGTGTAATTATTGATGGAAGAATCAATGGCCTATTAAGTTGCGGATTATTGGAAGGGCAATTGATTGTTGCTCAAAGTGTAATTGACGAATTACAAACTTTAGCTGACTCAAGCAGTAATGAAAAAAGATCTAAAGGGAGACGAGGTCTCAAATTATTAAAAGAACTAAGAGATTTATATGGGAGAAGACTTGTAATAAACCCAACTAAGTATGAAGGTAATGGGGTAGATGAAAAACTCTTGAAGATTACTGAAGATATGACAGGAACTTTAATTACAGCTGATTATAATCTTTCTCAGATTGCTGAAGTTAAAGAATTGAAAGTTATGAATTTGAGTGATTTGGTTATTGCTTTAAGGCCAGAAGTACAACCAGGAGAATCACTTAATATAAAAATTGTCAGAGAAGGCAAAGAAAAAATGCAAGGTATTGGATATTTAGATGACGGAACAATGGTTGTTATTGATGAGGCAAAGAATTTTGTAGGAAGCAGATTAGATATTGTAATAACAGGAGCATTACAAACCCCCACTGGAAGAATGGTCTTTGGAAAACTAATAAATAATCCTGAGTCAAACAAATCTTTTAAATCACCAGCGACACAGGGCTAAATCTAGCTAGAATCAGTTCAATCTTAATTTCGTGATACAAATGACTGTATCTGCTCCTTATTACGGCGAAAACACCGTTATGAGGACTCCGCCCCCTGATCTCCCCTCTCTTTTACTTAAAGAGCGAATTGTTTATCTTGGTTTACCATTATTTTCAGATGATGATGCGAAAAGACAACTAGGAATGGATGTTACTGAGCTAATCATTGCTCAACTTCTTTATCTTGAGTTTGAGGATCCAGAAAAACCAATCTATTTCTACATTAATTCAACAGGAACCAGTTGGTACACTGGTGACGCAGTTGGGTTTGAAACAGAAGCTTTCGCTATCTGCGATACGATAAGCTATATCAAACCTCCGGTACACACTATATGTATTGGACAAGCAATGGGGACTGCTGCAGTTATCCTTTCATCTGGTACTAAGGGACAAAGGGCGGCTCTTCCACATGCTTCTATTGTTTTACATCAACCTATAAGCGGTGCAAGAGGCCAAGCAACCGATATCCAAATAAGAGCTGAGGAAGTTTTGAAAAATAAAAAATCAATGCTTGAGATTCTATCTCGTAATA
>CACAST010000010.1 GCA_902535185.1 uncultured Prochlorococcus sp. | reverse complement strand
GATCAATATTCCATTCCTCAGGAGGAAGATCAGGATTAATATAAGCATCCACAATTTCAATCATTGTCCTTTCTCCATATCCTATTACTTGTCTCTTTAAATCAATTCCTTTCAATACTCTTAGTCTTTCGCCATAAACTGCTTTTCTTTGATTGTTCATTACCTCGTCGTATTCAAATACTTGTTTTCTAATATCGTAATAGTAAGTTTCAACTTTCTTTTGAGCACTTTCTAGAGACCTAGTAAGCATTCCTGACTCAATAGGCATATCTTCATCAACCCTAAAAGCATTCATTAGATTTGCTACTCGATCACCTCCAAAAATCCTTAATAAATTATCATCTAAAGATAAAAAGAATCTTGTACTTCCAAGATCACCCTGTCTCCCTGCTCTTCCTCTGAGTTGATTATCCACTCTTCTTGATTCATGTCTCTCAGTACCAATGACATGTAAACCGCCAGCTTCTCTTACTTTTTCTTCTTCATGAATCAAAACTTTTTCATATTCTTTTTTTACATCAGACAAAGATTCTCTTAAAAGCTTTATCGAGTTGTCATCAGTTGGAGCTTTTTCTGCAGCTGTAGCTATTCTGTCATCAAGCTCCAAGACAGAAAGTTGTCTTTCTCCCCAATTTCTTACAAGTTCATCAGATAAAAGAGAGAGTTTCTTTTCCAATGCTTCATCAAGCTTGCAAGGGAAAAGACTAGTTGAAGAACTTGAAATGTTCTTTTTCAAATTTGTACCAACTTTTTTAGAAAAACCAACCTTTGATTTTGAACTTCTTTGTTTAGGGATTGGTGGCTTATGCTCATTATCAGGCTTGACTAACAAAGGAATTAAAATTTCTTTTAATTTGAGCCTTGCCATATAGTCACTATTACCGCCAAGAATTATATCTGTTCCCCTTCCAGCCATATTAGTCGCAATAGTAACAGCACCTGCTCTTCCTGCCTGAGCAACAATTTCGGCCTCACGTTCAACGTTCTCTGGCTTAGCATTTAACAAATTATGTGGGATTTTTTCTTCAGATAAAAGTGAACTTAATAATTCACTTTTTTCAACACTTGTCGTACCTACTAAAACAGGTCTACCTTCTCTATGAATTTGTGTAGTTTCTTTAGCAACGGCTTTCCATTTACCAATCTCTGTCTTAAATACTTGATCAGACCAATCTTGCCTCTTTCTTATTTGATTTGTAGGTATAACTGTTGATTCTAATTTATAAGTTTTTTCAAATTCAACCTCCTCAGTTTTTGCAGTTCCTGTCATCCCTGCTAAACCAGGATATAAAAGGAAAAAATTCTGATAAGTTATGGATGCTAACGTTTGAGTCTCAGGCTGAATTTTGAGGCTCTCTTTTGCTTCTATTGCCTGATGTTGTCCATCACTCCAACGTCTTCCTGGCATTACCCTACCAGTAAATTCATCTACTATGACGGCCTCGTCGTTCTTAATAATATAATTTACATCTTTAATAAATAATTCTTTGGCTTTTAAAGCGTTAGTTATATAATGCGCCCAAGGATCTTGGGGATTATATAAATCATTAACTCCCAAATACTCTTCACATTTTGCAAAACCCTGATCAGTTAATATACAACTTCTCTGCTTTTCATCAACTTCATAATCCCCTTCTGGATCAATACCATCTTTACTTAATTCTTTGGCTTTGACTAATGCCAGAGATAATTCTGCAGCTTTTTGATATTTTTCTTGTGGTCTTTCAACTTGGCCAGAAATGATAAGAGGCGTTCTTGCTTCATCAATTAATATTGAATCAACCTCATCAATTACGCAGTAATTAAATTTTCTTTGAACTACCTCATTAATATCTGTAGCCATATTATCTCTTAAATAATCAAATCCCAATTCTGAATTTGTGGCATAAGTTATATCACAATCATAATTTTTCTTTCTCTCAACAGGATTCATATCTTGCTGAATCAAACCAACGGATAAACCTAAAAAACGATGCACTTGTCCCATCCACTCTGCATCTCTTCTAGCTAAATAATCATTTACAGTAACAACATGAACACCTTTTCCAGTAAGAGCATTTAGATAACAAGGTAACGTTGCGACAAGAGTTTTTCCCTCTCCAGTCTTCATCTCAGCAATTTGACACTCATTTAAAACCATCCCGCCTATTAACTGAACATCAAAATGTCTCATATCAAGAACACGTTTACTTGCTTCTCTTACAATTGCAAAGGCTTTAGGAAGAAATTCTTCTAGGAGTTCTTTTTGTTTTTTAAAATCTAATTCTGCTGAAATATTTGATTTAAGATTTTGAGTTTCTTTTCTCAGCTCATCATCAGTCAATTGAGAAATTTCTTCTTCTAAAAAATTTATCTCTTCCACTATTGGTTGATAGCGCTTTAACTTTCGTGTATTCGGATCTCCCAACAAAAGTTTTAGCATAAGTCAAAGTCCCTAAAAAATTCATCTTATTACAAACATTATAAATTAGTGCGTTACAACAGAATGAAGAAAACTATTATCTCTTTATTTTATAGAAACGATCAATTAAGGTATTTAAATTGAAGTCACAAAAATAACCTAGCTGACATCACTTTTCAAAATTTTTTTTAATAAATGAAAGAAATATCTCTAATCAAACATTGCAAAGGAGCGTTAGGGTTAAGGGTTTTTGGATTAGGTCCTAATCTTAAACCAACAAATGGATTAATTAAGCTCCAAAAATTACTAGATACCAATGCTTTCTGGGCAAAAAATAGAACAATCAATGATCTAAAAAAATGTCTCGCTAACAGTGATGTCGTCATAAGTCTTTGGGTTGGTAAGGAAATAGTTGGTTTTGGTAGAGCGTTAACCGATGGTATTTACCGCGGAGTACTTTGGGATATTGTTATAGATCAAAATCATCAAGGCAAAGGTTTTGGCACATTAATTGTAAATAATCTTTTATCTTCAAAAAAAATTAAAAATACAAAAAAATTATATTTAATGACAACAAATAAAAAATTATTTTATTCTCAATTTGATTTTAAAGAAGTTACTTCTCAAAATTTATTGATTCGTGAAATATAAAGCACTCAATTTATAAAAAAATCAAGATACAAATTTACTATAAAGCCATCTTATAAAAGGTCCTAAAATAGGCACTGGTCCAAAAGTTGGGCCACAAAAATCAAAGTAATCTCTATGCTCTTTTATTAATCCATTTTCACCAAATAATAAACGAGTAGTTCCAGGATAAATAAATTCTTTACCCATAATTTTTAAACCCATTGTCCATTCAACAAATCCATAATCCCCTGTTATGGAAATTGCATGAGTTTCTAAAAAAACATCATCACATCTTTTAACTAGCTTTTCTTGAGCTTTAACATAAGAATCTAAGCCCTCTGTTTCTTGAGTTGGATCTGTAAAAATAACATTCTCATTATAAAATTCAGCCCATTTTTGTTTTGTTGGTGCATCTGTGCCATAAGGTTTAGTAAATAATCCCTTTAAATCCTCAATAGAAATTACTCTTGTCATTACGAAATTAACGTTAAGAATATTCTAAAAGATACAAACATTAAAAGCGGATGAAGAGATTCGAACTCTCGACATTCTCCTTGGCAAGGAGATGCTCTACCACTGAGCTACATCCGCATAACTTTTTTTATTTTATCTCAAAGAAGGGATCAATGATAAAAATAATTAAATTTTTTGAATTAATTTAAATTTTTAATTAAGGATCCCATCTCAATTGCTTGTAAAGCATAATTCCAACCAAGATTATTTTTAATCCCTGCTCTTTCTAAAGCCTGCTGCATAGTATCAGTAGTTAAAACTCCAAAAATAATTGGAACATTATTTTCATTTGAAACTTGCGAAATACCTTTACTCGCCTCAGATATAACTACATCATAGTGGGAAGTTTCACCACGGATCACTGCCCCAAGAGCAATTACAACATCATAACTCTTTTTTTTCATGAGGGTTTTAGCTGCGATTGGTAATTCGAATGAACCTGGAACCCAAACTATATCTACTTGATTGCTTAATTCTGAAGTATCTAAACCATGTCTTTTTAAACAATCAAGACAACCAGATAGAATTTTATTTGTAATTAAATCATTAAATCTTGCTATTACAATCCCAACTTTTAAAGAAGAGGCATTAGTAAAAGAACCCTCAAAAATAGCCATTAAATTTTACTCAGATATATTAATAGACTCTCACGAAAAGGTATTAAGTTCAAACTAATGAAGAAACTATCCCTGTAACGAAAACCAAAACAACCCAAACAGCAGCAATAGAATAAATTTTTCTCCTACTTTCTCGCTGTCCTTCTTCAGTAGAAGGTTGAGTCACATATAAAACAGGTACTCCAACTACCGCAATTAAAGAAGCAAATAATAGAGCATTTACGAAGAAAAAGTTAACAGCCTGCATAATTCAGTCTTAGGTTTCAAACATTATAAATACTATAATCTCATGAAAATGATAAATTTTAGAGAAAATTTACATACTTTAGCCACTTTAAATGCAAAAAAAAAATTTCTACCTAATATCTATTTAGGAATTAAAAAAGTATGCAAGAAGATTCGATAATTCAAAAGAATTTATTTGCGATTGGTAATGATAATAATGAACAAAAAGAAATAACAAAAATTCCAGAAGATTTATCTTTGGAAGATTTAAAAAAAGAATCGCAAAAAAGACCCAGACAAAGAAAAAATTCAACTAATTTAATAAATAAATTCAAAACTGATTTAATTTCAAATAACAAAAATGTTTGCATCAATGAAGAATCTTATAGCTATAAAACAGTTTCAAAACTGAAATTAACTCCTGTAATGAAGCATTATGTAACTCTAAAAGAGGAAAATAAAGATAGGTTATTACTTTATAGATTAGGAGATTTTTTTGAATGTTTTTTTGAGGACGCTGTTTTAATATCAAACCTTTTAGAAATAACGCTTACCAGTAAAGATGCTGGCAAAGAGATTGGTAAGATCCCTATGGCAGGAGTTCCCCATCATGCAATGGAGAGATATTGTGCTGATTTAATAAAAAAAAATTATTCTGTGGTTATATGTGATCAATTAGAGAAAAGTTCTGGAAATTATGGGACTCCAATTAAAAGAGGAATAACAAGAATAATTACTCCTGGAACTGTAATTGAAGAGGGGATGTTGATAGCAAAGAAAAATAATTGGATTACTGCTATTTTCTTATCAGAAGAAAACTCAGATGAATCTTATGAATGGGGTATATCAAAAGCTGATGTAAGCACAGGAGAATTAATCACTTTAGAAGGCCAATCTCTGTCAAAACTATTTGATGAAATTATTAAATTAGATTCTTCAGAAATAATTGTAGGAAGCAATGCAGTAAAAAATTTATTAACTAAAGGAAATAGTCAAATTACATATACTGTTTCTAAAGAGACCAATTTTGGAATTAATGAAGCAAATTATCTAATAAAAAATTATTTCCAAATTGCAAACCTAGAGGGAATAGGACTTAAAAATTTAAACAATGCAACTAGATCACTTGGAGGTTTATTAAATTATTTAGAAAAAATTAATCCTTCAAATTTAGATAAAGATTCTTCTTTAAAAATCTCATTAGACTTTCCACAAATCCAATATGGTCACAACAAATTAATTATTGATTATCAAACTCAAAAAAACTTAGAAATCAAAAATACACAACGAGAAAACAATTATGTAGGTTCGCTACTATGGAGTATTGATAGAACTTATACTTGTATGGGTGCAAGGTGTTTAAGAAGGTGGATAGATTCACCACTATTAAACGTTAGTGAAATTTATAAGAGACAAAATATAATTAAAAACTTTCTTGAATCTAAAAAATTACGTACAGATACCCAAAATTTACTTAGAGCAATGGGGGATTTAGAAAGACTTGCAGGTAGAGCTTGTGCAGGTCATGCAAGTCCCAGAGACTTAATTGCAATAGCTGAAGGTTTAAAAAAATTACCTAGACTAAAATCCATAATTGAACTATTTAAATATGATCTGCCAGATTGGACTGATCAATTAAAAAATATTGATGAAGGACTCTTAGAATTAGCTGATACTTTAAGTTTTAAACTAGTAGAAAATCCTCCTCTAAATATTAGTGAAGGAGGCATGATCCACGATGGTGTTGACAACATATTAGATGGTTTACGCAATTTAATGGATGATTACTCTGAGTGGCTAAATAAAGAGGAATTAAAGGAAAGGAAAATTAGCAAAATTTCAAACCTAAAAATTCAATTTCATAAAAATTTTGGTTATTACATTTCTATAAATAAGTCAAAAGTTAATTTAGCTCCACAACATTGGATCAAAAGGCAAACACTTACTAATGAAGAAAGGTATATCACTTCAGAAATTAAAAATAAAGAAAATAAGATTTTCCAAATAAAAAGTAGAGCTTCATCAAAAGAATATGAAATTTTCTGCGAATTAAGAAATATAGTTGCTGAAAAAACAAAACAAATAAGATCAATCGCAAAATCTATAGCATCTCTTGATGCACTGCTTGGTTTATCAATTACTGCATTAGAAAACAATTTTATAAAACCTTCATTAATACCAATAAATGATTCAATGAAAAAAAATAGTACAAAAATTATCGCAGGAAGAAATCCAATTGTAGAGCAATTGTTAAGTGATAAAAAGTTTGTAGCCAACGATATCTCTTTTGAGGATAATCAAAAATTAATTATATTAACAGGTCCCAATGCAAGCGGAAAAAGTTGCTTTATAAGACAACTTGGCTTAATACAAATTCTCACACAAATTGGTAGCTTTGTTCCTGCTAATGATGCTGAAATCAAGATTACAGATAGGATTTTCACAAGAATTGGGGCAGTTGATGATCAATCATCTGGACAATCAACATTTATGGTAGAAATGTCTGAAACTGCATCAATTCTAAATCAGGCAACTTCTAGCTCGCTAGTTTTACTTGATGAGATAGGCAGAGGTACTTCTACTTTTGATGGACTTTCAATAGCTTGGTCAGTAAGTGAATATCTTGCAAAAAAAATTCAATGTAATACTATTTTTGCTACGCACTATCATGAGCTGAATTATTTAAAAAATTCAAATAAGAATATACAAAATTTTCAAGTTTTAGTAGAGCAAAATAACGATCAGCTAATCTTTAGCCACAGGATTGTTAAAGGGGGCTCAAACAAAAGCTATGGCATAGAAGCAGCTAAATTAGCAGGAGTTCCAAAAGAAGTTATAGAAAAAGCAAAATCAGTTTTAAATTCTTTAGAAGATAACAAATTAAATTATAATATTAAGTAGATTTTTAAAATTTTTATAAAATAAATACTTTTTAAATTGTTTCCCTCAATAAGGCGTTAACCGCAGCAGCTGCCATGGCTGCACCTCCTCTAGTTGAATTCAAAACAATTCTAGGAAGATCGGTGGAAATCAGTTTATTTTTGCTATTTTCTACCCCAATAAATCCAACAGGCATTCCGATAATTAAACTAGGTAAATCTTTTGCATTTTCTAAAATATCAATTAAATAAGTTAACGCTGTAGGCGAACTACCAATAACTACAATAGGAGATTTGCTCCCAGAATTAATAGCAGATAACTCATTCCAACCTTCACTTAAGCCATATGCAGTTTTAGTTAAGTTTGTATGATTATTTTTTCCAAACCACATTCTGGCGGTGAATACTTTATTCCTAGTGGTATTTTCTGCCATGGATTTTATTGCTGCTGCTGCCATATCGGTATCAGTTAAAATAGGAGCACCATTTTTAAGTGCCTGAAGACCCTTTTCACAAGCACCTTCACTAAAATTTAAAAGATTTTGAACTGTAAAATCTCCTGAAGTATGGACTAACCTCTCTAAAACTTTTTTTTCCAGATAATTTAGATCATTGGCTACTAAACGAGATCTTATGAATCTGATACTTTCCAAAAAAATTGGATGATCTATTACCATTAAATTTAATTTGTGTTAGAAGTAATCATAGTTAATATATGGTTTTTATTGAGCTATTATGCCAATACAAATATTATGGGGTAATGATCTAAATGCTCAAAATACATTTATTAAAAAATTAATTGATAAGGAAGTATCCAAAGAATGGAAAGAAATAAACGTAACTAATTTAAATGGAGATGATGATGAGCAAGTGAATAAAGCTTTTGATGCAGTTCTTACACCTCCTTTTGGAGATGGATACAGAATAGTTACATTGAAAAATAATCCCATTTTTACTACCAGAAATGAAGATCTAAGAACTAAATTTGAAAAAATTCATGACAATATACCTCAAAATACTTATTTCATTTTGCAAAATACAAAAAAACCAGACTCAAGACTAAAGAGTACTAAATTTTTACAAAAACTTATCAAAAATAATTTAGCCAAAGAAAAATCATTTTCTTTACCAGAAATCTGGGACTATGAGGGACAAAAAAGATTTTTAGAAGATGCAGCAAATGAAATGAATATCAAAATTGATAAAAATGCAGCTGAATTAATTATCGATTCAGTTGGTAATGACAGCTTTAAACTAATAAATGAATTAGCCAAGGCAAAAACATACCTCTCTGCAGTATCAAGTGATTCGAATTCACAACTTTTTCTTAAAAGTATTGATGTAAAAAAAATATTTAGTGATCATCAATCCAATATTTTCAAAATCATTGATCTTCTCTTACAAAAAAATATTAATGAAAGCCTCATTGAAATAAATTATTCTTTACAGAAAGGAGAACCTTCTTTAAGACTAAATGCAGGTTTAATTAGTCAAATAAGAATTCATACCATTATAAAATTAGCAGTTAATTCAGGTAACGATAATGCAGAAAAGATTTGTTATCTTGCAGGCATTTCTAATCCAAAAAGAATTTTTTTTATTCGAAAAAAAGTCAAAAATGTATCTCAAGAATATTTAATTAATTTAATGAGTAACTTACTAGATATTGAATCATTACTAAAACAAGGTAATAATCCTATAAATGTTTTTACAGAGAAATTAATTAATTTAAGTTAACCAAATTATAAGTTTAAGAATTTTCATTATGATTTAATTATGGCTTTACTAGTAAAAAAATTTGGCGGTACTTCTGTCGGTGATATTAAAAAAATTAAAAATATTGCAAGTAACATTTGTCAAAGTAAAGAAGCAGGGAATGAAATTGTCGTAGTTGTCTCTGCGATGGGGCAAACTACAGATGATTTAAATTGTCTAGCGGAATCAATTAGTAAAAATCCTAATAGAAGAGAATTAGATATGCTTCTCTCAACTGGAGAGCAAGTAACCATAGCTCTTCTTTCAATGGCATTAAACGAATACGGAATACCTGCAATTTCAATGACTGGTAGCCAGGTTGGAATTATTACTGAATCAATTCATGGGAAAGCGAGAATTCTGGATATTAAAACAGAAAGGATCCAAAATTATTTAAATCAGGGTTTTGTAGTTGTCGTGGCTGGATTTCAAGGAACAACATTAAGCCATACGGGTTCAATGGAAATTACAACTTTGGGTAGAGGTGGTTCAGATACTTCCGCGGTGGCTTTATCAACAGCTTTAAGAGCTGAGACTTGCGAAATTTATACAGACGTTCCAGGGGTTCTTACTACTGATCCAAGGATTGTTCCTAATGCAAAACTCTTAGATGAAATTAGCTGCGAGGAAATGCTTGAACTTGCAAGCGTCGGTGCTTCAGTTCTGCATCCAAGAGCAGTAGAAATTGCTCGCAATTATGGAATTAAATTGTGTGTCAAATCAAGCCAAAGTGACTCCAGTGGTACTCTCCTAGAAAGTCAAATCCAACCTCTCCCGCTAAAAAGAGGAAGCTTAGAATTAACAAAAACAGTCAATAGTCTTGAAGTATTAGAAAACCAAGCAGTATTCAGTCTCTCAAATATTCCTGATAGGCCTGGGATTGCTGCGCAAATATTTGAAAAACTTTCAGAAGCAAGTATTAACGTAGATTTAATAATACAAGCAACAAATGATGGAAATAAAAACGATATTACATTTACTGTTGGTGAATTAGAAGTAAAAAAGACTGCAGAACAATGTGAACTTATAACTAGTCAATTAGGGGGAGAATTTAACTTAAAAACCAATATGACTAAATTAAGTATTCAAGGAGCAGGTATTATGGGCAGACCTAGTGTTTCAGCTGATTTATTTGATACTTTATCTCAAGCGAATATAAATGTTAGGTTAATAGCTACTAGTGAAATTAAAGTCAGCTGTGTAATTGAAATTAATAATATACCCAAAGCTATTCGATTTGTTGCTGAGAAATTTAAGTTATCCGATACACAAATATTTGTTAATCCAATCAATGAAAAACAAGATCAACCTGAAGTTAGAGGAATTGCATTAGATAAAAACCAAGTTCAGGTAAGCTTTCGAAAACTGCCTGATCGTCCAGGTGTAGCAGCATCCATATGTTTAGCATTAGCTGAAAATAATTTGCTTATCGATACTATTGTGCAGTCTGAAAGAATTTCCTCTTTAAAAACTAAGGATATTAGTCTTACAATGAATAAACAAGATAGAGAAAAAGCTAACTTAATTTTTGAGGCCTTAACAAAAAAATTACCCGGATCATACATTGAAGATGGCCCTGCCATAGCGAAAGTAAGTACTGTAGGAGCCGGAATGGCATTTAAGGTTGGGACGGCTGGAAAAATTTTTAGAGCATTAGCTGACCAAAATATCAATATTGAAATGATTGCCACGAGTGAAATTAGGACTTCTTGTATTGTCTTAGAAAAAGATTGTGACAAAGCAGTTAATGCGATTCATAATCATTTCGAATTAGAAAAATAAGTTCTTTTTAATTATTTCTTGCCAATTTTTGTCTTAATTTTTTGATTCTATCCCTCAAATTTGCTGCCTCTTCAAAATTTAACTCTTTTGCAGCGTCTTTCATTTTAATTTCTAACTTTTCTATTAAGTCAGGCAATTCTTCGAGCAAACATTGATTATCACTGGAACTGAGAATTGCGTCAGTTTTGTTATTAACTATATTTATTAAATCTTTAGATAAACCACCAGCATCTAGTTTTCGGGAAAGTTCTAAAAAAGATAATATTGAATTTTCTATTTTTTTGCCTGCAGGTTTTGGAGAAATACCATTGACTTGGTTATATTTTTTTTGAATAGTTCTTCTTCTTTCAGTTTCAGATATTGCTCTTTTCATTGAATCTGTGAAGTTATCTGCATAAAGCAAGGCCACACCTTCAACATGTCTGGCAGCTCTTCCTATTGTTTGAATCAACGACCTTTCTGCCCTCAGAAAACCTTCTTTATCAGCATCTAAAATGGCGACTAAGGATACTTCTGGAAGATCTAGTCCCTCTCTTAATAAATTAACTCCTACCAAAACATCATATTCGCCCATTCTAAGGTCTTGAATAATTTCAATTCTTTCAATTGAATGGATTTCGGAATGCAAATATCTAACTTTTACTTTATTTTCAGATAAAAAATCAGTTAGATCTTCAGCCATTCTCTTAGTAAGTGTTGTCACAAGCACTCTTTGATTCTTTTCAGCTCGAATTCTTATTTCAGATAACAGATCTTCTATTTGGCCTTCACTAGGTCTTACATCAATTACTGGGTCTAATACCCCAGTTGGTCTTATAACTTGCTCAATAAATTCACCATCACATTGATCTAATTCCCATTGACCGGGGGTTGCACTTATAAATAATGTCTGTTTTGATTTTTCCCAAAACTCTTCACATTTTAAAGGTCTATTATCTGCAGCACTTGGCAATCTAAAACCATGATCTATTAAAACTTTTTTTCTAGATTGATCACCATTGTACATCGCATGAAGTTGAGGACATGTTACATGACTCTCATCAACTACCAACAACCAATCTTTGGGAAAGTAATCTATTAAGCATTCTGGCGGTGAACCTTCCTCCCTACCTGATAAATGACGAGCATAATTCTCAACTCCATTACAATAACCAACCTCTTTAAGCATTTCTAAATCATATTTTGTACGTTGTTCTAGACGTTGAGCCTCTAATAATTTTCCTTCGTATGTAAATTTATCGAGTTGAGTTTTTAATTCACTTCTAATTGCACTTATTGCACTCTCAAGTCTTTCTTTTGGAGTCACAAAATGCTTCGCTGGGTAAACGCTAACTTGTTCCAAACTTTCAAGAATTTCTCCTGTAGTAGGATCAACATATCTAATAGCCTCGACTTCATCACCAAATAACTCAATTCTTATTAATCTATCTTCATAAGCTGGACCGATTTCTAAAACATCACCTTTAATTCTGAATCTACCTCTAGTAATTTCAATATCATTTCTAGTATATTGATTTTCAACGAGAGACCTCAAAGAAGAACGAAGATTTATTGATTTTCCCACTTCAAATTTAACTGAAGCTTTTAAATACTCACTCGGTATACCAAGACCATATATACAACTTATTGAGGCTACAACAATTACATCTTTTCTTTCAAATAATGAGCGAGTTGCAGAATGCCTAAGCATATCTATTTCTTCATTAATTGAAGCAGTCTTGGCTATGTAAGTATCACTTACAGGTACATAAGCTTCAGGTTGATAATAATCGTAGTAAGAAATGAAGTACTCAACAGCATTTTTAGGAAAAAATTCCCTTAATTCATTACATAGTTGTGCAGCCAACGTTTTGTTATGGGCTAAAACAAGTGCTGGTCTTCCTGTTTGTTGGATAACATTGGCAATGGTAAATGTTTTACCAGTTCCAGTAGCTCCTAAAAGAGTCTGAAACTGTTTACCATTATTTACGCCTTTAACTAATTTTTTAATAGCCTCTGGTTGATCTCCATTTGGTTCGTAAGGAGCTTGAAGCTTATAGTTGTTCATCAAGCAAATAGCTAAAGGATATTGTTATGTTAAGAAATTTTTTCTCCAATTATTGAATTTTTCAAAGATTCTTTTAAGCCCCTAACAACCGCAATCATTGATATTAAATCATCTAATTTATTAACCACAGATCCAACGCCAACTGCTGATGCTCCAGAGGATATTGCTAGTGGACAAGTTACTTGGCTTAATCCAGAGGCACTCATAATTGGTATATTCAGAGATTGTTTCTTAAATTCTTGATGAATAGCATAGGTAGCTGCAAGAGTTGGTACTGATTTTTCAAAAAAACCTTGAATTCCTGGAGAGTAAGGAGTAGAACTGGTACCACCTTCTGTTTGAATAATATCAACGCCTTCTTCCACTAGCTTTACAGCAAGATCAACTTGTTTATCAATAGGCATAGTATGAGGAACAGTTACTGATAAAGGAAAATTAGGCAATAAATCTCTCGTCTCTTTTGTAATGTTTAAAACTTTTTTATCTGAAAAATGAATGCCTTTTTCATAAAAAGTATCGTAATTTCCTATCTCAATTAATGATGCTCCTGCTTTTACACAATCTTGAAAAGATCGAGGCACTACTGAACTAACACAAACGGGTAGTGTTGAATTCTTAAGTGCTAAATCAACTAGTTCAGGTTTACAAGCAATATCGACAAGATCTGCACCTCCTGATGAAGCAGCCTCAACAATTATTTTCACAGACTGAACATCGAAATTATTCAATCCTGAAATAACTTTGAGTAAGGATTTGCTTCTTAACTCTTCTTTGATTTTTTGTGGCAAAAGATTAATCAGACTCATTTACTTAATGAATTTATTACCCGATTGTGACATTGTTTTAGTAAAACAGTGCATTTTTTAAAAAATATTATCTGAGCAACACAAAATGACTGATAAAAAATTAAGTCAGAAAAATTGGTCATCATGGCATCATCAGCTTCATAAAGAGATTCTTACCAAAAAAATATTAATTCCCAAAGGATCCAATATTTTAATAAGTGTTTCGGGGGGTCAAGACTCAATGGCCTTATTAACCCTAATTAATGACCTAAAAAAACTACATAATTGGTCTATTAGTGTTTGGCATGGTGATCATCAGTGGCACGAAAAATCATCACTATATGCTCTTGAATTAAAAAATTATTGCGAAAATAAAAATATTTCATTCTCTTTTGATCAAGCAAATAAGGAAAGTATTTCTTCAGAAGAAAAAGCACGAGAATGGAGATATAAAAAATTATGTGAAAGAGCCAAAACTTTATTAAATAAAAAACAGCAAAAACATAATATTTATTTGTTAACTGGTCACACGAGTAGTGATAATGCAGAAACATTTATCCTCAATTTATCTAGAGGAAGCAATTTTGCAGGTCTGAGTAATATTGAGAGTAAAAGATTAATAGAAAATCAAATTTTTTTAATAAGACCAATATTAATTTTCAGTAGGGAAGATACAAAACAATTTTGCAATGATATGAAGATCCCAGTCTGGGAAGATCCTACAAATTCAGATCTTAAATTAAAAAGAAATTTAGTAAGACAAAAAATTATTCCTACCTTAGAAGTCATCTATCCTGGTTGTTCTGAAAGGATAAATAATTTTTCCCAAAAAATGAGCAACTACAATAATGAACGTAATGATCTTAGTGAACTAGCGTTTTTATATTGTAAAGATGTTAAAGGTATCGATAGGAATCTCCTCAATAGTATGTGTATTGAAGCGAGGTGCACAATTTTAAATAGATTTTTAAAAGAAATATCTGCAAAGCAATGTAGTTCTAAAAATCTGACAAAATTAGCAACTTTAATTTATGAAAAAAATAAAGGTCAAGTTAATCTACAAGAGTTTTTAAAAATTGTTTGGGATAAAAACTATATAAATTTTGAAAAAAGTTAAGATGTTACAGCAGATCTTCTTCTTCTTGTTCTACCTTCAAATGAATCTTCTGTAGCAGTCTCAGCTGATGGATTCTGTGAAACTTTTTGACTTTTTTGGGTATTTTGTGGATTCTTTGAACTATTAGGATGATTATTGTTTGATTTCTTTTGGAAATTATTATTATTTCTATTTCTATTGGAGAAATTTTGCTCTTCAGTAATTTTTGGAATATAAGCACGAGTTCCACTTGGAGCAGGTTGAACTAAACACAAAATAAGTGGTTCAACTTGTAATTCTCTTCTCATTCTTCTCGATAAACCATTTTCAATTTCTCTTTGTACACCAATCCAATCTACCTCAAAATTATTCGGCCCAGTTTGTCTGGATAATTGTTTCCATCTATTTTCTAAGACCCAGCTTATTTCTCGTTCTGTCCACATAGACATTTTTCTTGGCTCTGCAGTAGTAACAACTCCTCTTAAATTAACTCTAGGAGGCGCAACCATCTTTCCATCTGTACTAATAGGAGCTAAAACAGTTACTACTCCATCACCAGCTAATTGCTGCCTTTCCTTTAATACTCGAGCATCTACAATCCCATTTCGTGAGTTATCAAGCAGTTCAACACCAGCTTTTACAGGATCACCCTTTTGAATAGAATTAGGTGTTAACTCAACTACATCTCCATTTTCAATAATTAAGATATTATCCTTTGGAACCCCCATAGTTTGTGCACTCTTCCCATGACAAACAAGCATTCTATGTTCTCCATGAACAGGAACAAAAAACTTAGGTTTTGCGAGTGCCAACATTAACTTTTGATCTTCTTGAAAACCATGACCAGAAACATGAATATTCTCACCTTTTCCATAAACAACCTTTGCTCCGAGTTTCATTAATCTATCTATTGTATTAACAACAGAAATAGTATTACCAGGAATTGGGCTGGCTGAAAATATTACAGTATCAGTAGTCTTAAGACGAACATGCTGATGTTCACCACGAGAGATTCTGCTTAAAGCTGCTAGGGGTTCTCCTTGACTACCCGTCATTAATAATAAGGTCTCCCTATCTGGCAAATCTCTAATTTGCTTGATAGGAACAAACAAATCATCTGGGCATTTCATATAACCAATATCTCTTGCCTTAGCAATAACATTTATCATCGATCTACCTAACAAACCGACCTTTCTTCCATGTTTCATGGCCAATTCTAAGATCATTGTCACTCTATGCACAGAACTAGCAAAAGTTGTAAGGATAACTCGTTCTTTTGCCTCTGCAATATGTTTTTCTAAAGAGGGATAGATAGTCTTTTCAGAAGGACAAAAACCTGGAACTTCGGCGTTAGTTGAATCACTGAACATGCATAAAACACCCTTCTCTCCGTAATGCACCATTCTTTCAATATCAAATTGCTCTCCATCTACTGGCATATGATCAAACTTAAAATCTCCCGTGAAAATAATTGTGCCAACAGGTGTTGTAACTGCTAAAGAAAAGCTATCGCAAATAGAATGGGTATTTCGAATAAATTCAACAGAAAAATGTTGTCCTACTTTTACAACATCTCTTGGATTTACTGTCTGTATAGTTGTTCTATCAGATACCCCTGCTTCCTCCATTTTTCCTCTAAGCATTGACATTGCCAGTCTTGGGCCATAAATAATGGGAATATTAAAATGCTTTAGATGATGAGAAATACCTCCAATGTGATCTTCATGCCCGTGAGTGACAATCATTCCTTTTATTCTTCTTTGATTTTCTTTTAAAAAAGTTGTATCAGGCATAACAACGTTTACGCCATGCATACCATCAGATGGGAAAGCTAGGCCAGCATCAACAAGCATTAATTCATCACCATATTCAAAAACGCAAGTGTTTTTTCCTATTTCATGTAGCCCTCCAAGAGGTATTACTCGTAGAGCTGGCGTATTACTTTTAGATCTAGATGAATCATGAGTAGATCTATTTACAGTTGAATTTGTACTTGATTGCATAATTTTGAAATTTATGAAGGCCTGCTTGTAATCAAATAAGGTTTATTTAAATTTAATTATCAAGTTAAATATAATCCCTATTATAGGGAATTCAGGATAAAAGATAGTTGTTTTTTCATGTCATTGGTTAATGGTGACAAAGGACTTCTAGGATTACCTACATCCCATCCTGATAACTCCAAAGCAGCCTTAATTGGGATTGGATTAGTAGTCATAAAGAGTGCTTTGAAAAGAGGCTGAAGTTTTTCATGAATAGCAAGAGCATTGGAAACCTTACCACTTTGAAAATAATAAATCATTTCTTTCAATTGCAATCCAACTAAATGACTGGCAACACTTACTACCCCTACAGCACCTACAGATAACATTGGAAGCAACAATGAATCGTCGCCACTATATACAGAGAGTTCAGAGCCACAAATAGCTCTTAGTTCTGTCACTTCTTCTATTCTACCGCTTGCAGCTTTAATACTGAGAATATTTGAGAAATCCATAAGTTTCTTCACAGTATCAGGTAATAAATTACATCCAGTCCTGCCAGGAATGTTGTAGAGCATAAGAGGTAAATCCTTTGCAGATTTAGCAATAGAACTGAAATGATTATAAAGACCTTCTTGAGGCGGCTTATTGTAATAAGGAACAACGACCAAAGCACCGTCGGCACCAGAGTCGTAAGCTTTTTTTGTAGCTTCCACAGCTTCGCTTGTACAATTGCTACCAGTACCGACTAGTACTTTACAGCTTGCATCCAAAGATCCTTTTACCGCAATAAATAAATCATGCTGTTCCTCCCATGAAAGAGTCGGAGATTCTCCAGTAGTGCCGCACAACACAATTCCATCAGAACCGTTCTCAAAAAGATAATTTGAAAGTTTTATAGCTAGTTCATAATCTACCTCTCCATTCTCAGTGAATGGAGTAACCATTGCAGTCAATATTCTTCCAAATAGTGGATTATTACACTCAGTTTTGTCTGTAATCATTTTTTTGGAATTAATAACTCAGCTATTTGAACAGCATTCAAAGCTGCTCCTTTTCTTATTTGATCTCCACATAACCATAATTCTAATCCATGAGGCTGACTTATATCAGTTCTTAGCCTGCCAACAGCAACATTATCCCTTCCCATAACATCATTTGGCATAGGAAATCTATTATTTTTGTAATCCTCAATAACTTCAATTCCAGGAGATTTTTTTAATTCTTCAAGAGCATCTTTAGGCTCAACTACATCGGCAAATTCAATATTGATCGATTCAGAATGTGCTCTCAGTACTGGGACTCGAACACATGTAGCAGAGAGCTTTAAATCAGCAATATTTAATATTTTCCTTGTCTCATTAACCATTTTCATCTCTTCTTCGCAGTAATTATTTGAAAGCATAGGGGAATTATGTAAAAACAAATTAAAAGCAAGGGAATATGGCAAAACTTCACTTTTTTGAGGATTTCCTTTAAGAAATTGTTCAGTTAAAAGTTTTAGTTCCTCCATCGCCAGTTGACCTGCACCACTTACAGATTGATATGTTGAGACAATAACTCTTTGAATAGTCGAAAGTTTATTTAATGGAGCTAAAACTAATGTCAACAAAATAGTAGTACAGTTTGGATTCGCTATTACCCCATCATGATTAAGTACTTCACTAGCATTAACTTCAGGGACTATAAGAGGAACATTCTTATCTAATCTGAAAGCACTTGAATTATCTATCAGTAAAGCATTTTGATCAATAATAGTAGACAACCATTTTTTTGAAATACTTCCGCCAGCTGAAGCCAAAACTAAATCAAGATTCTTAAATTCTTCCTTGGTTGTTTTTTTTGTAACTAATTCTTCATCTTTCCAATTAATTTTTTTTCCTTCTGACCGCTCTGATGAAAGCAAGACCAATTCTGATATTGGGAAATCACGTTGTTCAAGGATTTTTAGCAATTCAGATCCCACAGCACCTGAAGAACCTAAAACAGCAACTTTTAATGGCCTATTAGGCAAATACGGAGATTGTCTCACACTTTAAAATGATTTTTATAAATAGATTGACTATTTTTTTTACTTTATCAAAAAATTAACTTTCAAGGAAATCACATAATGTGAAATAATTAAGATTCGGCTCATAGTAATAACTTAGAAAAACATGGCTAAAGATGCACTAATAGTCAAAACAACTCCTCTACCTCAAAGTAGAATTTCATTCGAATTAGAAATACCATCTGAGACATGCAAAACGTGTGTAAATGAAACAATCAGTTCTATCAGTCGTTCGGCTAAAATTCCGGGATTTAGACTTGGTAAGATTCCTAAACAAGTCTTAATCCAAAGAATTGGCATCACACAATTACATGCTTCTGCTCTGGAAAAAATTATTGATAAATCATGGCAAGAAGCGTTAAAAATAAAGTCTATAGAGCCACTAAGTGAGCCAGAACTGGTAGATGGATTTGAATCTTTACTTGCAAAGTTTAGTCCTGAAAAATCACTTAAAGTTACTCTTCAAACTGATGTTGCCCCAGAATTAAAACTTAAAAAATCCAAAGGACTAAGTGTTGAAATATCAAAGACTAAGTTTGATCCTAAATCAATAGATGAAGCGCTAGAAAAATCTAGAAATCAGTTTGCAAACATTATTCCAGTGACCAATAGAGCAGCAAAATTAGGAGATATTGCTGTAGTTAGTTTCAAAGGAAAATATAAAGATTCTGGTAAAGAGATTGATGGTGGAACAAGTGAATCAATGGATCTTGAGTTAGAAAAGAACAAAATGATTCCCGGTTTCGTTGAGGGAATCGTAAAGATGAAAATTGGTGATACTAAAACACTCAACCTTAAATTTCCTGATGATTATTCTCATGAAGATTCAAGAGGCAAAGAAGCAATTTTTGAAGTAAATCTTAAGGATCTTAAGGAAAAAGAATTGCCTGAACTTAATGACGATTTTGCAAAACAGTCTGGCAACAAAGAATCATTAAAAGAGTTAAAGAAAGATATTGAAAAGCAACTTAAAAACAATTTTGAAAAAACTCAAAAAGATATCAAAATTGAAGCTTTATTAGATGCCTTAACAAACGAATTGATTGCTGAAATTCCAAAATCTATGATTGATATAGAAGTGAGGAATAATATTGAACAAACCGCTCAAAGATTTGCTCAACAAGGCCTTGATGTAAAATCTACGTTCACTCCGGAATTAGTTAAGTCATTAGCAGAGTCCACAAGGCCTCAAGCTGAAAAAAATGTTCAAAGAAATTTAGCTTTAAAAGCATTAGCTGAAACAGAAAACATAAAAGTCGAGAAAGATGAAATTGATTTAAAAATGAAAGATTATGAAGATGCAATCTCTCAATCTTCAAAACAAATAGATATTAAAAGATTAACAGAAGTAGTAAGTAACGATCTACTCAAAGAAAAATTAATAATTTGGCTTGAAGAAAATTCTGAAGTAAAAGAAAAAACTACAAAAACTTCTAAAGCTACAAAAACCTCCAAAACATCAAAAGCCGCAAAAACTGCGACCAAAACTGCAAAAACTTCAGGAACTACAAAAACTCGAAATAAAAAAGAAAAAAAATAATTTATGAAATTTCCTACTAATTAAACAAAAACCCCCTAAATTGTCTATAAGACGAAAACTAATTTGTGAACTCAGAAAAAAAACATTTAATCCAAAGCTCAATAAGTTCTTACGAAAGTAATCATAAAACTATTGCCGCTGTGCCTACCGTTATAGAACAATCAGGTAGAGGAGAAAGAGCTTTTGATATATATTCAAGATTATTGAGGGAAAGAATAATTTTTTTAGGTACTGGAATTAATGATCAAGTTTCTGACTCCCTTGTTGCACAATTATTATTTCTTGAAGCTGAAGATCCCGAAAAAGACATACAAATATATATCAATTCTCCTGGAGGCTCAGTAACCGCAGGAATGGCCATTTACGATACCATGCAACAAATATCGCCTGATGTAGTGACAATATGTTTTGGAGTAGCCGCAAGTATGGGGGCATTTCTACTTTCTGGAGGAGCAAAGGGGAAAAGATTGGCTTTACCCAATTCAAGGATTATGATTCACCAACCTCTGGGAGGTGCACAAGGTCAAGCAGTAGAGATTGAAATACAAGCTAAAGAAATACTTTTTCTCAAGAAAACATTAAATTCACTTTTAGCTGAACATACAGGTCAACCTTTAGAAAAAATTAATGAAGATACAGAAAGAGATTACTTTTTATCCCCCTCAGAAGCAGTCGAATATGGATTAATTGATAAAGTTATCAAAAAGTGACAAGGGGTTCTGATTTTTTAAGAATATGATGACGAATCGATATTTATGAGCAATCCTAGTGAATAGGGAATATTTAACACCTTTCACTTTAAAAATTTATAATCGATGGCTAAATTCGACGCCCATCTTAAATGTTCATTTTGCGGAAAGTCACAAGACCAAGTAAGAAAGCTCATAGCTGGTCCTGGGGTTTATATCTGTGATGAGTGCATAGACCTTTGTAATGAGATTCTCGATGAAGAACTACTTGATAATCAAGCGAACACAAACAACTCTCCACAAGTAAAAAAGAAATTACCAACTGATAATCCAAAAAAATCTGTTCCTTTAGAATTAACCTCAATTCCTAAGCCATTAGAAATAAAAAGTTTTCTAGATAATCAGGTTGTTGGACAAGAATCTGCAAAAAAAATATTGTCAGTAGCCGTATACAATCACTACAAGCGATTAGCTTGGAAAGTTAAAGAAGAAAGTAAAAATAGCAATTCAACTGATTCACAAGCAACTAAATTACAAAAATCAAATATTTTACTCATCGGCCCTACTGGAAGTGGAAAAACATTATTAGCGCAAACTTTAGCAGAGTTTTTAGATGTTCCTTTTGCAGTAGCTGATGCAACGACTTTGACTGAAGCTGGATATGTTGGGGAAGATGTTGAAAACATACTTTTAAGACTTCTACAAAAATCAGAAATGAATGTAGAACTTGCTCAAAAAGGAATAATTTATATTGATGAAATAGATAAAATTGCAAGAAAAAGCGAAAATCCTTCAATTACTAGAGATGTCTCCGGTGAAGGGGTACAGCAAGCATTATTAAAAATGCTTGAAGGAACAATTGCTAATGTGCCACCTCAAGGCGGAAGAAAACATCCTTATCATGACTGCATCCAAATTGATACGAGTCAAATACTATTTATTTGTGGGGGAGCTTTTATAGGTTTAGAGGATATCGTTCAAAAGCGTATGGGTAAGCACTCTATAGGATTTACCACCAATTCAGATCAAAACAAAGTTGATACAAAAAAAATAGTAGACCCAAGAGATTCCCTGAAAAATTTAGAATTAGATGACTTAGTGAAATATGGCCTAATTCCAGAATTTATTGGAAGAATTCCGGTTTGTGCTGTATTAGATCGTCTTACTAAAGAAACTTTAGAATCTATTTTGACTCAACCAAGAGATGCATTAGTAAAGCAATTCAAAACTTTGCTAAGTATGGATAATGTTGAATTATCATTTGAGCCTGATTCTGTTGAAGCGATAGCAAATGAAGCATACAAAAGAAAAACAGGTGCAAGAGCATTAAGATCAATAATTGAAGAGCTAATGCTAGACATAATGTACACTTTGCCTTCTGAAGAAAATGTAAAAGAATTCACAATTACTAAAAAAATGGTAGATAATTTGTTCTCATCTAAAATTGTTAAACTACCTTCAGGATCAAAAAGAATCATTAAAGAATCTGCATAAAATTAGAGTTTAATTTTTTTAATTGAATCCCTAATTTTTCTAATTTATGAAAAATAAATGCCAAATATACATAAGCCTTTTCATCAAAAATATAGACCAAACAACCTAGACGAACTGGTTGGGCAAAAATTTATATCCATTACACTCAAACAAGCTCTATTAACAAAAAAAATTGCTCCTGCCTATCTTTTTAATGGTCCAAGAGGCACTGGAAAAACATCAAGTGCAAGAATATTTGCAAAATCTCTAAATTGCCAGGCATTCGACCAACCTACGATAACTCCTTGTTGTAAATGTGACTTATGTAGACAAATTACAGATGGGAGTGCTCTAGATATTATCGAGATTGATGCAGCATCAAATACAGGAGTAGAAAATATAAGAGAAATTATAGAAAGAGCGAGATTTGCACCTACTCAAGCGAGATGGAAAGTCTATGTAATTGATGAATGTCATATGCTTTCAACGGCAGCTTCAAATGCTTTACTAAAAACTATTGAAGAACCGCCCTCAAGAGTTGTATTTATACTTGCGACGACAAATCCTGAGAGAGTATTAAATACAATAAAAAGTAGATGCCAAAAGTTTGATTTTAGAAGAATAAGCCCTAGTGATATTTTCCAACATTTATCAGAAATCGCCGAAAAAGAATCCATTAAGTACGAAGTTCAGGCGTTAAAAATGATTGCAAAAAGGTCTAATGGAGGTATGAGAGATGCACAAAGCCTCATTGAACAATTGAATCTTTTACCAGAAGGGATAACAATTCATAATATCCAAAACCTCCTAGGAGAAGTATCAGAAAGTGAATTAACAAATCTGATTAAATCATTGGTTGAGAATAATCCAGAGTCATTAATTGACACCTGCAACAAATTATATGATGCCGGAAACGAACCTCTTCAAATAATTATCGGATTATTGAATATAACAAGAGATCTACTACTACACACTACCAATAATAAATATTCAGATCTTTATTATACGTCTGATGAATTTCGAGATGAGTTAGATAAAATCTCAAAAACAATAAATAAATCAACAATCATTAATTGGCATAATAATCTGAGAAATATTGAATATCAAATCAAATCAAGTGATAATCCAAGGCTTTGGTTTGAAATACATTTAACTAGTCTTCTGGATAGTCAAGAGATAAATAGTTTTGAAAATAAACAAGAAAGTAAAAATAATACGACTGAGGAGAAGCATGAAAATATAAAAAACATTACCATTAATAAAGAAAATATTTCAGATGAGATTCCAAAACCAAGTATCAAAAAGGTGATAGCTCGCGATGAATTGATCGAAAAAAAAGACGAAAAATTAGAAAAATTTGAAGTTCTTGAAAAAGGAAGTATTGCAAATATTTCTGAAAATAACCAAAATAATCCTGGATCAAATTTAAAAGATAAATGGGAATTAATTCTTTCTAAAGTAGAGTTACCATCTACAAGAATGTTACTTTCACAACAAGCGGAACTTGAAAGTTTTGATTCGGAGAAAATCACAATTGCATTATCTCCAAACTGGGAAAGTATGATAAAAAGCAGAAAAGTTATAATTGAAAATACTGTAAAAAAGATATTTGGAGATGGAATAATCCTTAATTTTTCAACCAAACAATTAAATATAAGTAACCCAAAAAACACTCCAGAAATAACCCAAAATGAAGTAAATAATTTCCGGCCAATAAAAAAAATAGAACCAAAAACTAATTCTTCAAAAAAAATATCTAGTGAGGAGACTTATAATGATAGCTCAAAAAACTTAGCAAATTTTTTTAATGGAGAAATTATAGACCTTGATGAATAAATTAAACTCCAGTGTGAATAGTTTTTCGCCAAAGTATCTTTTTGGGAAAAATAGACATCTTTATTGTTACCCAAGGGATTACTAAAAACCAATGTGATAAATAAAAAACCGAGACAAATACCATCAAAAAATTTCTTTTTTGTAATACTGGTACTTCACTTTTACAAGAAGAACCGTACCAAAACGCAATTCCAGATAACATAAAAGCTGTAAATGAAATAGGCCAGTAAATTGGTGAATCTAACAAAGCAATACTGAAAAATAAATCAAAAATAGAAATTATTGGTAGTGCATATTGCAAGATGAAGAAGTAAGTTAAATCAAATTTTTGCAAATAATCAATTTTATTAGTAATTAATTGATCTCCATAATCAAAGAATCTTTGCAAACCCCCCTCTGCCCATCTTTGCCTTTGCGCTAATAAAGCATTTAAATTTTCAACTGCTTCCTCCATAACTGGAGGATCCCATAAGATTCCAATTCTAGATTTTGATAATAATAATCTTAAACTCAAATCAAGATCATCAGTAACTGTATCTTCATTAAAAGAACCACAGGCCAATAATGTTTCTTTCTTAATTAATTGGCCATTTCCCCTTAATTCAGAAACTCCAGCAACTGATAATCTTCCATATTGAAAGATTGCGTCCATAGCCATTTCCATTGACTGACAAGAAGTTAAAAAATTTTTACTTACATTTGTTACTGATTTTCTTAGTTGAACTGCAGACCAATCACCCTCTTCTACAAAACTAAATAATCTTATCAAAGAATCTTGTTTTAATTCAGCATCAGCATCCAAAACTAATAACCATTCACCATGAGTAAACTTCAAGGCATAATTCAAAGCTCCTGACTTTCCTCCTCCTGCATTTGGAGAACGACTTATGACTTTTAGCTTGTCATATTGCCTAGCTAATCGATCTAAAATTAAAGGCGTCTTATCAGAGCTACCATCATCGATTATATAAATATTCAATTTATTTGTTGGATAATCTAAACTAAATAATCTTTCAACTAATCTTGCTATGACATTCTCTTCATCTCTAGCAGCGACTAAAATATCAAGTATAGGTAACTCTTTATCACTAATTCTTCTGCTTACGATGTTTACGACGTTGTTTCTTTTGACATTTCTAGAAATAACTATTAAACCGTAAAAAACAACCACAAAAGAAAGAGTCAATATAATGAAAAAGAAATTTTCGATATTGAAAGCATGAGGAACAAAAGCTATAAAAAAACAAGCACTAAGAAATATAAACGACTTCAATCTACGATTTTTATAAAAACCCTTACCCATAAAAGAAAATTTTAATTACTTAACTTTTATTGAGACAATATCTCAAATTTTTTCAGTTTTGCTTTTCGATAGTAATGATTCAATATTTGTTCATAAGAAAATCCTAATTTAGCCATTTCAATCGCTCCAGACTGAGATAAACCTACACCATGACCGAAGCCTCCTCCTCTTAAAAGCCATAAATCATCATTTAATTTATTAATAGTAAACAAATTACTAGGAATAAAATTTAATACCCTTCGAATATCATCTTTAACTAGAACAATAGATTTATTAACTTTGTCCGTTCGTATTTCCAATTTTGTCACTCTGCCACTCGACCCATGTTCAATAGAATTTATATCCAAAACATCATCATTAATATTTATAAGTTTGTTTTTAATTAACTTTTGTTTAATTTCAAGACTAGAAATTTTCTTATTCCATCGAAAAAGAGAATGATTACTCCCATAAAACTGTTTTTTATCAAATTCTAAGAAATTATTTAAATCAGATTCATTTGTAATTGGAAGTTTAAAAATTTTATTTAATGATTTAGAACCATCAATGATCGAATTAAAATAAGAATAATCTTGAATTTGCCAAGACTCGGCTGCAGTTGCAGATAAGCCACCATTAGAACCATGGTAAAAAGCATTAATTGGTTGATTTCTATAAGTGAGAATTAAATTTGAAGTTGCTTCTATAGCTTTTTTCACTTTTTTATTTGTTTTTTTAGGAGGTTTATAAACTTGACATTGAGTGGTGATACATAAATGATATTTGTCCATATTAAATCTATCTGAATTAAATATTCCCCAAGTTCTTGCAATAACTGCTTGAGCTTTGAGAGCTTCTAAAGGAGAATTCGGTCCAATTTCATATGGCAAAACACCTGCCAAATAATCATCAAATTCAATTTTTTGAACTAATGTCCAAGTTCCATATAAATCTTTTAATAAATAAAAATTTTTACCAAAATTGACACCATTTATTGTTATGTCCTCTTGAGCAAAAATATATATAGGTCCTTCGAGTTTCATAAGATTATATTCACTTCTAAGAACAGGAGTAATTTGTAAATTTTTTATTTTTCTAGAAATTTTATTTTTTAATTCAAACTCTGGAAGATCATCTTCAAATGGAATCCATACTTCCCAATTTTTAGGGTAGGCAACAGTCGTCTTAAATCCTTTATCTTTAAGTTTCTCTGCTTGTTTTTTTGCTGATTCATAGCTAGCAAAAGGACCAAAAACAATTCTTTCGATTGTTTTTGGATTTTTGATGGGTATATCCACCCAACTAATATTAATCTCTCTTGATTTATGTTTAATACCGTTGGAAGATATCAGATTTAAAAAACCTTTATCAGTGATAAAATTGATATTCTTTTTTTTTGAAAAACTGTCATTCTCCCCGCCTAAATATTGCTTTAAACCAATTAAAAATTTTCCTTTTTTAATTTCATTATTGAGTTCAACCTTTTGCAATTCTTCTCCTTTGACAGTTGACGTAAATTTAATGTCTATTAAAAAGAGAGAAATACATCCTAAAAATAAGTATAAAAAGGCAAATTTAAGTTTCATAAGTTAGAACTTTCTTAATCAATTAAAAACTTTAATTTGCACCAATGCGTATAAAGGTTTAGATTATCCTAATTAAACACATTTGACGTAAATGTCTAAACTAAAAACTCGTAAATCAGCTGCCAAAAGATTTAAAGCTACTGCGACGGGTAAATTCATGAGAAGAAGAGCTTTCCATAATCATTTACTTGATCATAAAAGCTCAAAATTAAAAAGACATCTATCAACAAAAGCAGTAGTTGATGAAAGAGATGCTGATAATGTAAGATTAATGATTCCATACGCATAAATCTTTAACCAATTTTTATTAGATATTCATGGCACGCGTAAAAAGAGGCAACATAGCCAGAAAAAGAAGAAACAAAATCTTAAATCTTGCAAAAGGTTTTAGAGGCGGCAACAAAAATCTTTTCAGGACAGCTAATCAAAGAGTGATGAAAGCTCTTTGTAATGCTTATAGGGATAGAAGAAGAAGAAAAAGAGATTTTAGAAGACTTTGGATTTCTAGAATTAACGCATCTGCCAGGATAAATGGTACAAACTATAGCAGGTTGATAAATGGCATGAAAAATTCAGAAATTATTATAAACAGAAAAATGCTTGCTCAATTAGCCTTAAACGACCCCAAGTGTTTTGAAAAAATTGTTTCTTCCGTTAGTAAGTAGAAAAAAGAATATAATCTAGAAAAATAAATATAAATAATGGAAATATCTTCCTTCCAATCTTATTTAATAATTCTTTTTGTTGTATTAATAATAATTTCTATTTTTGTATTCAGACAATTTCTAAAAACAAGAAGTGAAGAATTAAATTTAGTAAAATTCGAGCAAAAAGGTTTAGATTCTCTCACTCAAGCTACAGAATTATACGAATTTGGATCTATTCAGATAAAAAAAAGATTATATTCTGAAGCTACTAAAACTTTTTTAAAAGCAATTGAAAATTATGAAAATGAACCTGATGAAGCCAAAGCCATAATAAATAATGCTTTAGGATTTTCTTATGCTGCTCAAAATGAATTTAAGAAAGCAATTAAACACTATAACTCTGCAATAAAATCACTTCCAGAATATCCTATAGCCCTAAATAACCTGGCATCAGCACAACAGCGTTTACTTGAGTATGAATTGGCATATGAAACTTATCAAAAGGTTTTAGTGATAGATCCAAAAAACAAAACAGCAATTAAAAAAAGTAAGGAGTTAGAAAAAAGAAACAATTATAAACCTTATAAAGGTATTAAAGATAAGGGATTCTAAATATGGAAAATTCTTCTTCTTTACTAATTGGTGGAAAACAATTTTCTAGTAGATTAATGGTTGGTACTGGCAAATACAAATCTACTCAAGATATGGTGGAAAGTTTGTCAAATTCTGAAACGGAAATTATAACCGTCGCTGTTAGAAGAATTAAAAATGATCAGACCGGAGAAAATTTACTCGAAAAGATCAACTGGGAAAAATACTGGATGCTTCCTAATACAGCTGGTTGTGTTAATTCCGATGAGGCAGTCAGAATAGCAATTTTAGGTAGAGAGCTTGCAAAATTATCTGGTCAAGAAGAAAATAATTTTGTGAAGTTAGAAGTTATTCCTGACAAAAAGTATTTGCTACCAGATCCAATAGAAACTCTTAAAGCAGCCGAAATTTTAATAAAAAAAGGTTTCGCTGTACTTCCTTATATTAATGCAGATCCTATTCTTGCAAAAAGACTAGAAGAAATAGGTTGTGCAACTGTAATGCCATTGGGCTCGCCCATAGGCTCCGGGCAAGGTTTGTTAAATTTATCAAATATTAGGATAATTATTGAGAATGCAAAAGTGCCAGTAATAATTGACGCAGGAATTGGAGTGCCTAGTGAAGCTTCTCAAGCTATGGAAATTGGAGCTGATGGTGTCTTAATCAATAGTGCAATAGCACAAGCTGCAAATCCTCCTCTAATGGCTCAAGCAATAAATTACAGTGTAAAAGCAGGCAGGCAAGCTTTTCTGGCAGGAAGAATACACAAACAAGACTTTGCAGTAGCAAGTTCGCCGGAAAAAAACATATCTATCTAATTCTGTTTATTTATCAAAGTTTAAAAAGAAAGTAACAATTTATTGTTTGCTTTGATTTATCGTATTAAGAAAGAAGATTTGAAACTATTTACAATGTTTTTTCGCAAAGTGGAAGCACACTGTAGTAATTTAATAAATATGTTAAGAATCTTTTAATTCTGGAGTTCTGAGTGAAAGTTATTGTTCTAGGTGGAGATGGTTTTTGCGGTTGGCCTTGTGCGGTGAATTTAGCAGAGCAAAATCATGATGTTATTATTGTCGACAATTTAAGTCGTAGAAAAATTGATATTGATCTAGAGGTAGAATCTTTAACTCCAATTTCTTCGATAACAGAACGACTTTCTGCATGGGAAGAGATTGGAGGTAAGCCTATGAGATTTCTTAATATGGATATCTCTAAACAATATCAAAAATTGCTCAATTTGCTAATTGATGAAAAACCAGATTCCGTGATTCATTTTGCAGAACAAAGAGCAGCACCTTACTCGATGAAATCCAGTTTCACCAAAAGATATACAGTTGATAATAATGTTAATGGCACCCACAATCTTCTTGCTGCAATAGTAGAGAGTAATTTAGATATTCATGTTGTTCATTTAGGAACAATGGGAGTCTATGGATATGGATCACATAGAGGTGCAACAATTCCAGAAGGTTATCTAAAAGTTGAAGTTCCACAACCAGATGGAAGCCGATTTGAAGAAGAAATATTACACCCTGCAAGTCCAGGTAGTGTTTACCATATGACTAAAACCTTAGATCAATTATTATTTCTTTACTACAACAAAAATGATCTCGTAAGGATTACTGATTTACATCAAGGCATTGTTTGGGGAACAAATACAGAAGCAACTTTAAAAGATCCTAGATTGACGAACCGATTTGACTATGACGGAGATTATGGAACTGTTTTAAACAGATTTCTAATGCAAGCTGCAATTGGATATCCATTAAGTGTACATGGGACAGGCGGGCAAACAAGAGCATTTATACATATAAAAGACTCTGTAAAATGCGTACAACTTGCTCTTGAAAATCCTCCAAAATCTGGAGAAAGAGTCAAAATCTTTAATCAAATGACTGAGAGTCATCAAGTTGGAGAACTAGCTAAAAAAGTTGCTTCTCTAACAGGAGCTGATATTAATTATTTACCAAATCCAAGGAATGAAGCGGTAGAAAATGATCTAATTGTTGATAATAAATGTTTTATAGAATTAGGTTTAAACCCAACAACTCTTGATAATGGCTTATTAGAAGAAGTTGTTGAAGTTGCCAAAAAATACTCCAATAGATGTGATCTTAAGCGCATACCTTGTGTTTCATCCTGGACTAAAAAACAAGCTGAGGCAATAAAGACAAATTAAAATTCCTAAAATAGTTAACTTAAGAAAGTGAAAATTGCATTGTTTACTGAAACTTTTTTACCTAAAGTTGATGGCATAGTCACAAGACTGACTAAAACGATTGAATTTTTAATAAAAAATGGTGATGAAGTTATAATTTTTTGTCCAGAAGGGTGTCCAGAATCATATATGGGTGCAACTGTAGTTGGAGTTGCTGCAATGCCATTACCCTTATACCCAGAGTTGAAGCTTGGATTGCCGGGTCCTGCAGTCTCAGATAAGTTAGAAAAATTTAACCCGGATTTGATACATGTTGTTAATCCAGCTGTACTTGGCTTAGGTGGCATATGGTTAGCGAAAACTAATAATATTCCTTTAATTGCCAGTTACCATACTCATCTTCCAAAATATCTGGAACATTACGGTATGGGTATGTTAGAGCCACTTTTGTGGGAATTACTTAAAGCAGCTCATAATCAAGCCTTGTTAAATTTATGTACTTCCACCGCTATGGTCAATGAGTTAAAAGATAAAGGTATTCAAAGAACTGCTCTATGGCAAAGGGGAGTAGATACTCTCAGTTTCAGACCAGATTTGAGAAGTGAGAAAATGAGAAAAAAATTATTTGGGGTACATAACGACGCTAATTACTTATTGATTTATGTAGGAAGATTATCAGCAGAAAAACAAATTGAGAGAATTAAACCAGTCTTAGAAAGTATTCCTAATGCTTGCCTAGCACTTGTAGGTGACGGACCATATAGAAACCAGCTTGAAAAAATCTTCGAAAATACAAAGACTAATTTCATAGGATACTTATCTGGCGATGAACTTGCTAGCGCCTATGCCTCTGGAGATATATTTTTATTTCCATCTAGTACAGAAACACTTGGGTTAGTTTTACTAGAAGCAATGGCAGCAGGATGTCCAGTTATCGGAGCCAACAAAGGGGGGATTCCAGATATTATTAGCGATGGGATAAATGGTTGTTTATATGATCCTGATGAAAAAGATAATGGGGAACAAAGTTTGATTGAAGCGACAAAAAAAATTCTAGAGAATGCAGATAAAAGAGAAGTTATGAGAAAAGAGGCACGAAACGAAGCAGAAAAATGGGATTGGAATCAAGCAACACTACAATTACAAAATTATTATGCAGATACTCTCAAAGAAATAAATTAAGATAATCTTAATTATGCTACGTGTGGAGGCGTGGGATTATTATACGAACTTAAAGGAAGTATTAGAGTAGCGATATTTTGATTCTTTTCAGGCCTTTTTTTCTTAGAAAATTTTTTACCAAAGGGTACTCTTATAACATTAGTTCCCTCAATAGAACAAATGTTTGAGTTATCTCCTGAAAAATTATTGACAAAATTTGGTAAATCTACGTTTTTAACTGGCAGGTGCTTAACATTACCAGATTTGAAATCTTTGGTCATAGCTTCAAATACCCCAAAAAATTTGATGCTCGAATATTTTAATAAAAAAATTTAAAAAAATTCTATAAGAAAATATTAAATTTTTATTCTCACTAATAATAACTAAGTAAATATAGGGACGCTAGTCCTTTAAGCACATTTTTTTTCTTCGAAAATCTCGCCTTGATTTACATTGCAAGAACAAATTAAATTGCGGTCGCCATATGCATTATTGATCCTAGAAACTGAAGACCAAAACTTAATAGACGTTGGAGTTTTATAAGGAAAAGAAGCTTTTTCTTTTGAATAAGGATAATTCCAATTATCAGCAATTAACTCTTTCAGGGTATGGGGAGCGTTACTTATTACATTATTATTCTTTAATGCAACATGTTTTTCTATTTCGCTGATTTCTTCTCCAATCAATAGCATAGCCTCGCAAAATCTATCCAATTCAACCAAACTTTCACTTTCAGTAGGCTCTATCATTATCGTCTCTGGAACAGGCCAACTTATAGTTGGGGCATGAAAACTATAATCTATCAATCGTTTAGCTAAATCATTTACGCTCAAACCAGTTTTGGATTTTAAATCCCTAAAATCTAAAATACATTCATGTGCGACAAAATTATTTTTTCCTTTATAAAGAATCTTGAATTTATGCTTTAAAGAATGCGCAATATAATTTGCAGATAAAATTGCATGCGCAGTTGCTTTCCGCAAACCACTAAAACCAGCCATTTTTATGTACATCCAACTTATTGGAAGAATACTTGCACTCCCATGCTTAGCAGAAGATACGTAATTGGAACTAATAGATAAATTATTATCCATTAAAGAATGGGTAGGAAGAAATGGGCTTAAAGTATCTGATGCAGCAACTGGACCTACTCCTGGACCTCCTCCTCCATGTGGAATGCAGAATGTTTTATGTAAATTCAAATGACAAACATCAACACCATAATTCCCCGGTTTACATAATCCAACCTGAGCATTCAAATTTGCTCCGTCTAAATAGACAAATCCTCCCACAGCGTGAATTAAATCACATATCTTTCTGATTTGTAATTCAAAAACTCCATGAGTAGAGGGATAGGTCAACATAAGAGCCCCTATTTGGTTATCAAATTTCTTGACCTTGATTGACAAATCTTGAAAATCAATATTTCCTTCGTCATCACATTCAACAGTTAACACGTCAAAACCTGCCATAACTGCACTAGCAGGATTTGTTCCATGAGCACTTTTTGGAATTAAACATTTTTTTCTTAACAGTTCACCTTTTGATTCAAAATAAGAATTTATTGCCAATAAACCTGCAAACTCTCCTTGAGAGCCGGCATTTGGTTGAAAAGAAACTGATTTTAAACCAACAATCTCACTTATCCATTTTTCTAGGTCAGATATAATTTTTGAATAGCCTTTAGTTTGATCTGGTGGGGAAAAAGGATGAATGGAAGATAGATTAGCCCAAGAGACTGGATTTAACTCTGCTGCAGAATTTAACTTCATGGTACAGCTTCCCAATGGCATCATCCCATCTACCAAAGAAAAATCTTTTTCTGCAAGTCGGAATATATATCTCATTAATTCAGTTTCACTTTGGTAATTTGTGAATATATCTTGCTGCATCCATGTACTGGATCTCAAAGCAAAACTTTCAAAATGAAATTCTTTATCAAATTTTATATGTTCTAAATCTTCTTCTTTTTCTATAAGGTTTGCTATGAAAGTCAAAATATCTTTTATTTCTTTTTCATTACTAAGCTCATCTAAAGAGATCCCAAAGCCAGTTGAATTTTCAATAGTTGATCCCAAAGGCAAAATTCTTAAGTTATAACCATTTTTTAAAGCTTCATTATGGATCCTCTGGGAGTGCTCAGAATAAACATCAACACTATCGAATCTAATCCCATCAGGTATATCAAAACCTAAAGCAGCTAAACTTGATTCTAAATTTATTCTCAACTCAACTAATCTCTTAGCAATTTGCGTCAATCCAGATGGTCCATGATAAATAGCATAAAAAGAAGCAATTATGGCTAACAAAGATTGAGCAGTACAAATATTACTAGTAGCCTTTTCCCTTCTAATATGTTGCTCTCTTGTTTGCAATGCTAGTCTTAGTGACTTTTCTCCATTTTTAGATAGAGTTTGCCCAACTATTCTTCCAGGTATCAGCCTTTTATATTTTTCGCTACAAGCAAAATATGCTGCATGGGGGCCACCAAAACCCATTGGAACACCAAATCTTTGCATACTCCCCACTGCTACATCAACACCAAATTCAGAAATTGGTTTAATCAAAACTTGTGCTAGTGGATCAATACATGCCGAAACAATAATCTCTGATTTATGTGCTTGGGATATTAAGAATGTAGGATCATATAATTCTCCATTTTTCCCAGGTAATTGCAACAACATTCCAAAAACATCATCATGATTAGGAAGGTTGCTTTGAGTAAAGCGTTTTAAGGATATTCCCAAAGGTTTTGCTCTGGTTTGTAAAACATTAAAAGTATGATCAAAAACATTTGACTCCACTAAGTAGACTTTTGAAGATTTATTTTTTCTTGCGGAAAAACTCATGGCCATGGCTTCTGCTGCAGCAGTACCCTCATCCAACAAAGATGCATTGGCAACAGGGAATCCTGTTAGTTCACAAACAATAGTCTGAAAATTAAATAGAGCTTCTAATCTTCCTTGTGCAATTTCTGCTTGATATGGAGTATAAGACGTATACCACCTTGGATTTTCAAGAACATGTCTTTGGATTACTTTAGGCATATGATTGTCATAATAACCAAGGCCTATAAGTGATCTCATTTTAGTATTTTTATTCGCAATCTCTTCTAATTCGTTTAAAGCCTCAATTTCTGAACAACCTTGGGGCAATATTTCTGAAGATTTATCTTTAAGCTGAATATCTTCAGGAATAACTTGATTTATAAATTGATCAAGATTATTGAAACCAAGCTTGTTCAGCATAATTCTTTCATCATTATCTCCTAACCCAAGATGCCTATCAATAAACAAATCAGACCCAAATTTGGATGTCATATTAAAATATTTTTCTTTAAAATAGCTCTTTTTAAAAAGTTTGCCTTATTTTGGTACAACCTTTGATTGATATTCCTCAGAAGTCATCAAATCAGCAATTGATGCTTTTGATTCTGGTTTCAAAATGACTAACCAACCGTCTCCAATCGGATCATTCTGTAAAAGCTCAGGGTTCTCAATAACACTTTCATTTACAGATACTATTTCTCCTGAAAAAGGCAGATAGACTTCCTCTACGGCCTTAACTGATTCTATTGTTCCAAAAGTCTCGCCTTTCTCTAAAGTCGCCCCCTCATCGGCTAATTCAACAAAAACAATATCTCCTAATTGATCAATAGCGAATTCACTAACTCCAATTTTTAATAATCCATTTTCTTCCAAGACATATTCATGAGTATCAGCATAGTTGAGGTTGTCTGGAAACTTGTAAGACATGATTAAGTAGATAAAGGAAGTAGAGAATCCTTTGAAATTAATTTTTCCTCTAATAATTCAGATAATAATCGAATTAATGCAAGTTTGATGTGAGCTATGTGAGAACCACCTTGAACAAAAATATTGTAAGGATCTCTTAGAGGGGCATCAGCAGAAAATTCACTTGTACTTCCTTCAATAAAGGTACCTCCTGCCATTAATAATTTTGAATCATATCCATCCATTGATGATGGAACAACATTCAGAAAAGAATCTACTGGAGAAGAATTTTGAAAAGATTGACAAACTTTTTGTACCAAATCAGGATTATTCAATCTTACTGACTGAATAAGATCAGATCTATAAGTTGCTGGCTCTGGTAAAACCTTAAATCCCAAATTTTTAAAAACTGCTGCGACCATATCAGCACCTTTTAATGATTCGTGAACAATTTGTGGTGCTAAAAACAAACCCTGCAAAATTAATCTTCCTAGTCCAAAATTTATTCCTGCAGAAGAACCAATGCCTGGTGACGTTAATCTAGAACATGCCATCTCAACCAACTCTGCATCTCCTGCAACGTACCCACCAGTAGGAACGATTGTCCCTCCCAAATTTTTAATCAATGATCCAGCAATTATATTTGCCCCCTTAGAAATTGGTTCACTATCTTCAACAAGCTCCCCATAACAGTTATCAACAAAACATATACAATCAGGATCTAGAGAATGTATAAGACTACAAATTTTCTCTATCTGATTATTCGTAAGAGACTTTCTCCAACTATATCCACAACTTTTTTGTATGAATACTAATTTGCATGAATTTTCTTCAAAAGAATGAACAATTTTTTCTTCAAAGGAATCAAAATTCTCGCAGATATTTATTTGCTTATATTCAATGTCAAAATCTTTAAGTGAGCCTTTTCCTCCTCCCCTTATTCCTATGACTTCTTCTAACGTGTCATATGGTTGTCCTGTAAGAGATAACATTACATCTCCAGGTCTAAGAATTCCAAATAAGACAGAACTTATTGCATGCGTTCCACTTACAAATTGCATCCTCACAGCAGCCTTTTCAGCAAGAAACAATCTTGCAAAAACCGCATCAATTTTTTCTCTAGATATATCATCATTACCACTACCAGAAGATTGATTGAAATGACTAGTAGAAACTTTTTCTTCCTTAAAAATTGTCAAAATATTTTCTAATTTCTGGAAAACCTGATTGGATCTTTCTTGAAAAACTTTACTTAAACTCTCTTCGACAGAAAGAACAGCGTTTTCAGCCAGTTTTAAGTTATTGTCAAGAGTCATTTATGATGCAAATTCATGTTATTTTTCAAAAGCTAAATTTCTTAATTCTGCGAGGAAAGCATTGGGTCCCATACCCTGAAAATAAGAAAGTTTTTTTGAAGCCTCATATAAATCAAGAAGTTCTCCATCTAGTTCTTCTGCCGTATAATCTCTAATTCCTGCTATTACCTCAGCAAAACGTTCTCTACGGGCAGATTTATTGACGGCATATGCTTCCATTACCTGCATTTTACATGATCTCCAAGCCTTATTCTGACAAAAATGTACTGAAAGAGCATCACTTAAAGCAGAAGCTTCTTCATCTTGTATGTACCAGTCAAAAGATGAAGGTAGAGGTTTTAATCCTGAAAATATCTCAAATAACTCACCAGCCGACAATGGATTACCAGAATCATTTTTTAAGGGTAGTGCAGACTCTTCCAAAGATTTCCATAACTCTGGGTAATCACTTTCAAAACGATCCCTGATTTTTTCAATACCTTGATCAAGAATCGTATTAACTTGAGCTAAAGCAAGAAAAACTTCAGGACCTGGCGAAGATAACTTACCATTCCTAAGGTTAGAAATTTGCGAATTATGAACTTTACCTAAGTCAAGAACTTCTGAAAGTAGTGGCAATACTCTGTGAGACCAACCATTTCTTTCATGCCAGAGGTGTATCAAATGAGCCATAGCCCTTCGACCTCTAGATAATTTATCGCGATATCCGAGACTCACAGATAATGAAACTTATCAATAGTATAGTATGATAATATTACATATCGGTAATTTTGAAAATAGTATTTCAATATCATGAATTCAGTAATTTTCCAAGAAACAGCAAAATTAAAAAAACCTGTTCCAGCTGAAAAAGTTATAGAACTCTCAGAAAAATTACTTGAGCCTTCAAGTCATACAAAAAGATATCCTCCAAGACTACATAAAACGTGGGGAACAATAGTTTTTATGGTTGCAATCCATATTCTTTCTCTTATAGCTATACAACCAAAATTTTGGAGTCTCCCTGCAGTCACTTCATTATTATTTTTTTATTGGGTAACTGCTTGTTTAGGAGTCACCCTTGGATATCACAGATTGTTATCACACAGATCGTTCATTGTACCAAGATGGTTAGAAAGATTTTTTGCTACCTGTGGAGCAATAAGTTGCCAGCATGGACCAATAGATTGGGTAGGTTTACATAGGCATCACCACTCTTTTTCAGATACTGAAGTAGATCATCACAATAGTAAAAAGGGGTTTTGGTGGAGTCATATGGGTTGGATGTTTAAAGACGTAGAAGCACTAAAAGCCGTTCCAAAACTAAGTGCAGATTTAATCAAAGATCCATACTATAGATTTTTAAATAAGTATTTTTTATTCTTACAAATTCCTATTGGACTTTCTTTGTACGCAATAGGTCAAAAATTAGGAGTTGGAGGATGGGCTCTAGTCCTTTGGGGAATTCCGTTGAGGCTTGTGGTTGTTTATCACATAACTTGGCTAGTTAACTCCGCGACGCATTGTTGGGGTAAAGCACCATTTGAAAGTGGTGACTCATCTAAAAACAATGCGTGGGTTGCTGCATTAACATTTGGAGAAGGTTGGCATAATAATCATCATGCATTTCCCAATTCGGCAAAACAAGGATTATTTAGAGGTCAGATAGATATAACATGGGAACATATTAAGATTCTTGCAAAATTTGGACTTGCAAAAAAAGTAAAGTTACCCTCTAGGTCTTATTATTAACTATATTGTTCAATATTTTCATGGCTAAAAGAGTACAAGTCGCATTAACTGAATCAATCGCATCACTAGGTAAAGAAGGAGATCTAGTTGAAGTAGCACCTGGATACGCAAGAAATTTTCTTTTTCCTTATGGAAAGGCAATGAATGTAACACCAGCAGTCCTTAAACAAATTGAAAGAAAGAAAGAAAAAGAAAAAATCGCTGCTGATAAATTAAAGCAAGAAGCTTTAGATTTCCAAACTGCATTATCTACAATAGGTAGGTTCACTATCAAAAAACAAGTTGGAGAAGATGGTGTCCTTTTTGGAACAGTTACCAATGGGGATGTTGCCGAAGCAATAGAAGCGGCAACTAAAAAAGAAATTGATAGAAGAAACATTACTGTTCCTGATATTCATAATTTAGGTTCCTTTACTGCAAAAATAAAATTACATCCAGAAGTAAATGCAGAAGTAAATATTGAAGTAACAAGTTAATCAATTTGTTGCATTATT
>CACAST010000009.1 GCA_902535185.1 uncultured Prochlorococcus sp. | reverse complement strand
TAAAAAACTCAATATTTTCAATAAATAATTTGCTATGGTCAAAAATTGCTTTAATGTAGAAAAATGTTGGTATGGGTAAGAAATTAAAAAAATTATCAAGAGTTTCCAAAAATGAAGAATAATTTCGTAGAAAACATCAAAGATGAAAAATATTTTTATTCATTGATTGAAGATATAGAGAATAGCAAAGTTGGATTTTACAGTGTTGGTTTATATCCTGCATCACTAGCATACAACTGTGCTATGCATGGAAAATCAAATAATATTCTCTTGGCCCCTAGGAAAGATAGAGATTTGTTAGGTGCTTTCTCAAATGATGTTATTTCTGATATGGATAATGAGATTATTGAAAAGATTAAGAGAATGGGAAATTATTCTTCAGAGGGGAAAATAAAGTCTTTTGATCTAAAAGATCTTCTCTTGAAATGTGAGATGGTTATTCTTGCTTCAAATAGTAATCACATACAAGATGATGTTAAAAATGCTTTAGAACTCAGAAAAAATTTAAAACGAGACAATGTGGTTCTTGGTTGTCTAGTCGGTTCTTTTTGTATTGATAATAAAAATAAAAACCCTTTTATTCTTTGTAATAAATATCCAAATTTAGCTTTTTTTACAGGATTTCATCGTCACGGAGCTTTACGAAATCCTAATGATAGTTTTACTGCAAATTTCTGTCATCCTGATGCGCTAACAGCATTAATAGGAGCACGTATTTTGAATCAATTATCACCGAAAATACAAGTTTCTCCTGGAGTTCACAATATTGAATGTCAATATATAAAATCAATAAAAAATATCTCATCAATATTTGCAGGTTTTGTAAATAACTTTCATTCAGATAAGCCAGGAATGCTGCCTACCATTAATACGATTTTGTTAACTCAATGTTTAGATCAGGCCGCATTAGTATCAATAAAAGTTAGAAAAGAAAATAAATTAGAGAATAAATATCTTTCATTAAAAGAACTTGGTTATGGTGAAGAAATAATTAGTGCAAGGGAAATAATGAATGATAAATTTTGTGAAAAAGGAGATTATACTTTTTCTCAATTAAATGCTGTTAAAGCTGATGTCTTAGGGAGTATGACTCTACCAACTGAAGGAAAACCAACACGGAATTTTCAAGCAGGACAAGTTTTATCAGATATGCTTTTGCAACTCAAAAGATGTCCAGAAGATGTCTTAGAATTTGTAGATTGGTGTAATAAATACTCTCTCAGTCAAGGAGGTTTAGAAGGTCTAAAATCTTTAAAATTTTGGCCAGACATTTATAAAGAATTCAAAATTAAAAATAACAATTGTTCAATGATTAATCTGATTTATTTATGCTTTAATGCTAATTCAGAAGAAAAAAAAGAAATTTATAAGGTTTTAATTAGTTCAGAAGAAATAACTAATTTTTGCCAAGAATCTGTGAAATCTGAATTATCTTTCGAACTAAATGAAAAATTAAAAGGAGATTATCTTTTTGATGATATTGAAAACTTTTATAAGAAATTATTTATTGACAAAGAGCAAAATGCCCTTAAAAAAAATAAACATAGTAATCAAATTTCTAAAAAAAATCCTAGTTATATCAATGTATTGAAAATTATTAATAAATATTTTAATAATTGATTATTGTTTATTTGCTAGAAAGCAAAGTTCTTAATTTATTTACTAATCTTGATTGCAGGGTTAGAATTATTATTGTTTAAAAGGTTTTTTTTGAAAAAGGAATTAACTCATCGTTCTCATGAACTTAAAGCTCTTGGTTGGAATCAAGAAGACTTAACAAGATACGAAGATTTATGGGACTACAGTCAAAGATGGGGATTAATAAATTTAGAAAGAGAAGATAGACAGTTTTTAAAGAAGGCAGAAAAGTTACTCCCAAAGATCCAAAATAAAAAGTTATCCGTTAAAAAAAATATTGAAGAGAAATCTTATTATCTATGGTTAAATTTTTACCTCGATGAAATTAATATTTTTAGTAATTCTAATCTTCCAAAAAATAAATATGGTGTTTGGACACTCTTAATTGAAGAGGAAATAAAACTTCTTAAGGAATTACAACCAGTTATGGGTCTTCCAGATACTTTAAAAGCTAAAAATCTATTCGAAAATAGAAAAGAGCTTATAAATAAAGCTTTTAGAGAATTTGATGCTAAAAGTAATGACAAGGTTTTCAACTTTGATGAAGTTTTAAACAACTCTGAAAAAGATGTTGGTAGGAATTGGAAATCAATTACTGAAAAAGATCCTGAGGCTAATAAAAACTTTCCAATAATTGAATCTGCAAATATTGAGAAACTCAGATCTGCGATAAAAGAGGATTTGAGTACATATATGAAAGATAATTACCCCTCATTAAAAAAGGATTTATAAATATTTATCTTTTTTTTGTTTTTTTTTTGGACTTTTCTAAGTTAAATAGATAATAGGATTATTTAAAAATTTTGAGCAACCAAAAGTTCGAGACACTTCAGTTACATGCAGGCCAAGTTCCTGATCCAACTACAAATTCTAGAGCAGTACCGATCTATCAAACTAGTTCCTATGTCTTTGATAATGCAGAGCATGGAGCGAATCTTTTTGGATTAAAAGAATTTGGAAATATTTATACTCGACTTATGAACCCCACCACAGATGTCTTCGAAAAAAGGATGGCAGCTTTGGAGGGAGGTATGGCAGCACTTGCAACATCCTCAGGTCAAGCTGCTCAATTCTTGGCAATAGTAAACTGTATGACTGCAGGGGATAATTTTGTCTCTACTTCTTTTCTATATGGTGGGACCTACAATCAATTTAAAGTACAATTTCCAAGATTAGGAATAGAAGTTAAATTTGCAGATGGCGATAGTATCGATAGTTTTAGAAATAAAATTGATGATAAAACTAAAGCAATATATGTCGAATCAATGGGAAATCCTCGATTCAATATCCCAGATTTTGAGGGACTCTCTGCTCTGGCGAAGGAAAATGGAATTCCCTTAATAGTGGATAATACCCTTGGTGCTGGTGGTGCTTTAATAAGACCAATTGATTTTGGAGCCGATGTTGTTGTGGAAAGTGCAACTAAATGGATCGGTGGACATGGAACAAGTATCGGAGGGGTTATTGTTGATGCCGGAACCTTTGATTGGGGGAATGGTAAATTTCCACTAATGAGTGAGCCAAGCGCTGCTTATCATGGGCTCGTTCATTGGGATGCTTTTGGTTTCGGTAGTGATATCTGCAAATCTTTGGGAGTACCTGATAATAGAAATATAGCTTTCGCGTTAAGAGCAAGACTTGAATGCCTAAGAGACTGGGGATCAGCTCAAAGTCCTTTTAATTCTTTCTTGCTATTGCAGGGTTTGGAAACTCTCAGTTTAAGAATAGAAAGACAAACTTCTAATGCTCTTGAATTAGCAAAATGGCTAGATTCTAATTCTAATGTAAGTAGTGTTAATTATCCTGGCCTAGAATCTGATCCATACCACTCTAGTGCTAAAAAATATACTACTGGAAGGGGAATGGGTTGCATGCTTATGTTCTCTCTCAATGGGGGTTATGAAAATGCAGTAAAGTTTATTGATTCCTTAAAATTAGCGAGCCACCTTGCTAACGTAGGGGATTCAAAAACATTAGTAATTCATCCTGCTTCAACAACTCATCAGCAATTATCTGAAGAAGAACAACTATCTGCAGGTGTTACTCCCACTATGGTAAGAGTTTCTGTAGGAATTGAGCATATTGATGATATAAAAGCAGATTTCGAACAAGCACTTTCACAAATTACATAGGAAAGGAGATTTATTGGCTTTAATAATTCCTAGTAACTATCACAAGATCAGTGATGTTGAGAAAAATCATATATCTTGGATCGAACCAGAATTGGCAAAAAGACAGGATATACGTCCTCTTAGGATTGGTATTTTAAATATCATGCCTCTAGGCAAGCAGTATGAATTTAACTTGCTACATCCACTTGGTTTATCTCCCCTACAAATTGAGCCAGTTTGGATAAAGCTTAAAACTCACTCTTATAAAACATGGGATCTTAATCATCTGAATAATCTATACATTACTTGGGAAGAAGCAAATAATCCAGAACCGTTAGATGGAATCATTATTACTGGAGCACCTATTGAACACCTAGCCTTTGAGGAGGTTAAGTATTGGGACGAATTTGTAAAAATTGTAAATGAAGCCAGAAATTCTTGTGCGAGTACTCTGGGATTATGTTGGGCTGGCTTTGCGCTTGCTTATTTGGCAGGGGTCGATAAGAAAGTTTTTGATAGGAAATTATTTGGGGTATTCCCTCTAAAAAGTCTTGTTCCTGGACACCCTTTGATGGGTACACAAGATGATGAATTTATTTGTCCTCAAAGTAGATTTGCTGGATTACCAGATTTGGAAATGGAGAAAGCCCAAAAGGAAGGGAAATTGAATTTGTTGGCTTATGGAGAAAACGTTGGATATACAATATTTGAATCTAATGATCAAAAACAACTTATGCATTTAGGTCATCCTGAATATACGGTGCATAGAATTATTAGTGAAATTGAAAGAGATAAAGAAAAGGGAGATGTCCCACCTCCTAAAAATTTTGATCCAAATAGTTCAAAAACCGCTTGGAGGTCTCATAGGAATTTACTTTTTCAACAATGGCTTTGGTTCTGTTATCAACAAGTTAGTCTTAATTAACTTTTTTAATGAGCGCTTTCCATACCACCTAGTCTTTCAAATAAGTTAAGACTTTCTTTATTTAATCCTACAATTTCAACTTTAGAACCACCATTCTGGAACTTTCTAATAATTTGCTCAAGAGCAACAACGCCACTTTGATCCCAAATATGAGCTAAAGACATATCAATCACAATATTTTCTGGATGTTCATGAATATCAAATCCTTGTAAGAAATAAATTTTACTTACAAAAAATAATTGTCCTTTTACTTTGTAGGTAGTAAGTTTATTTTCTTTAGCTCTTGAGACAGTTATAACTTTTGCGACTTTTCTGCTGAAAAGGATTGCAGCTAATGCAACTCCCGCAATAACTCCAAGTGCAAGATTATGAGGCTTTGTCAGCATCGTAACCGCAAAAGTCATAAGCATTACTGCAGTATCACTTTTAGGTATATTTCTAATATTTTTTAATCCATTTATATCTGCTGTACTAATCGCGATCGTTATCATGATTGCTACTAAAGCAGCCATTGGGATTGCTCCAATCCAAGACTTAAAGATGATAATCATAATTAGTAGAGATATACCTGAGGAGAGAGTTGATAATCTAGATTTACCACCATTTTCAGTATTCATAACAGATTGCCCAACTAAGGCACATCCAGCCATTCCACCAAATAAGGATGCCACAATATTTGCGATTCCCTGTCCTCTTGCTTCTTTATTTTTATTAGAACTTGTATCAGTTACATCGTCTAAAATGTCTTGAGTTAAAAAGGTTTCCATTAAACCCACGAGAGATATTGCAAGTGAAGTCGGTAAAATAATTCCTAATGTTTCAAGACTAAAAGGTACTTTCCCATTTTCTATTGATCCAAAAGGAAGAGAAATACTTGGTAATCCATCAGGTAATTTACCCAAATCGCTAACTGTTGGGACATCTAGATTCAAGAATATGCTTATGAGAGTAATTACTACTATCGCAATAAGTTGAGATGGGACTACTTTTGTGATTTTTGGAAGCCCATAGATAATTATTAATCCTAGGATTACAAGAATCCAAACTAATGGGATCTGAGAGTTAACTGGATACTGACTCAAAGTTTGTTCAATTAATCCTTTTGATTCTTTAATACCTATTCCTAACTGAGGTAGTTGTGCCTGAAATATTAAAAGCGCCAGTGCATTTACAAATCCACTTAATACTCCTGTTGGCACGAATCGCATTTGGTAGGCAAGTCTTAAATATCCCCAAAGAATTTGGAAAACTCCAGTTAATATTCCAGCTGCAATAAGATATGGGACTCCTAATCCAGGAGCTTGTGATTCTCCAAAAGCAACAAGTCCAGTCATCAAAAGAGCTGTTGAACCTGTAGCTGAAGTGATCATCCCCCTTCTTCCTCCAACAATCGCAATTGTTATAGATAAGCAAAATGCACCAAAAAGGCCAACTTTTGGATCTACACCAGCTATACCTGAAAAAGCAATTGCTTCTGGGATCATTGCAAAAGCAACAACTAAGCCTGAGAGAATATTTGACTTTGGATCATCTAACCAATTTTTAGATAAATATCTTGAAAAATTTGACATTTTAAGTTTCTTTATAATTAAAAAGTTACCTTATAAAGGAGGCAAAATACCTTGTGGGTCAAAAATATTCTTTAAAGTTTTTAATTCATTCATTCTATCTCCAAAGGCTAATGTAATTTCTTCATCATGAGAATTCAAATGATTATGCAATTGGGCTAAGTGAATATTTGGATAAAACTTTTTTAGCTTGCTCCACGATTTATAAATCCATTCCAAAGCGACTTCTTTTTCTTGAAGATCATTTTTTTTCCATGATGCATATATCCATGGTTTCCAAGTGCTTTTTCTATGTACAAAAAAGCTTGAGCCATGATTTAACTTTTTAGTTTTGCAACCTAATTGTTGAGAAGCAATGTAACAGGAATTATTAGGTTTATTATCCATTATTTCATCCAAAATTTTTATGAAAATTGGGACATCATTTTTTAAATCTTCTCCAAGAAGACTAATTACCTCAGAATGGTTATTTGCATTCAGCTCATATAAATTCAATTCCTTAGGGAAGAAATTTATTTTGTTAAAGTTTTCATGAAATTGTTTTTCTAGAGTAGGGAATTTGTCTAGAAGCATTAGGCATTCTTCTGTTCTTTTATCCTCTAAATTATTTTTTAGTTCAGCAAAAATATATATGTAAATTTTTTTGGCATAAATCCATTGAAGACTAATATTTTCTGGAAATTCCTCTGATAGTTTTATTATTTCTGTAAGTTCATTTAGATTTACAAATCCTTCAATAACCTTAATTGAATTAGATTGGATAGTCTTAAGTTCTATTTCGGTAATAATTGAAAAGAAGGGTGCTGCGCCTTTAATTGCTTCCCAAATCAATTGTTCTTCTGGATTTATTTGATTTTTTTTTAAAGAAATAAATGTGCCATTACCCAAAAAACCTTTTATTGATTCAATATTATCAATTGCTAATCCGTAGGTTCTACTTAGCGGGCTTACTCCACCAGTAAGTATATAGCCTGCTCCAGGAAGTTTAGAAAGTCCTATTGGAAAACTTCTATTATATTTTTGTAAATGATTCAATAGATCCCCCATTATTACACCACCTCCAATTGTTACTAAATTGGTTTTTCTATCTAGATGAATTTTGCTGTGATTTTTTCTTAGATCAAGAGTTGTAAAACCATTTTTTGCACAGCTAGAAGTTGTACCTCCACTACAAACACAAAGATGCTCGAATTTTTCGTAAGAATAGTTATCCTCATTAAATAAGGATTCATTCACGTCATAAATTAATTTCTTTAATTTTGCATCCTTTGAGTTGATATTTGGAACTTCAAGCAAGTTATTATTATTTTTCACTACATGATATTGTTCTTTACTATTATGGTATAAGTAATAATTTGAATTTGGATAATTTAGATTTGAAGTTAAATAATCAAGTCGCGATACTTATATGTGGACATGGGAGTAGAAATAAATTAGCCATTTCTGAATTTCAAGAATTAACTAATTTCATCCAAAAAAGATATCCAAACTTTTTAGTTGAATATGGTTTCTTGGAATTTGCTAAACCTTCGATTGTTGATGCTTTAGACAAGTTAAAAGATCTTTCTATAAAAAAAGTAATTGCAATACCTGCAATGCTTTTCGCTGCTGGCCATGTAAAAAATGATATACCTAGCCTCCTTATGAATTACTCAAGTAAAACAGGAATTGAAATAATTTATGGAAGAGAATTAGGTATTAATAATTTAATGATTAGTGCAGCTTGTGAAAGAGTAAAAGATGTATTTAAACAAAATAATAATCTTAAACCTGAAGAATCATTATTAGTTGTTGTGGGTAGAGGCTCTTCTGACCCAGATGCGAATTCCAATGTTTCAAAAATTACGAGAATGATCGTTGAGGGTATTGGTTTAGGGTGGGGGGAAACAGTTTTTTCTGGAGTAACTTTCCCCCTTGTTGAACCTGGCTTGAAAAATGTTGTGAGACTTGGTTATAAGAATATAATTGTTTTCCCTTATTTCCTTTTTTCAGGTGTCCTTGTTACGAGAATAAAAAGGCAAAGTGATTTAGTTGCGATTAATAATCCAAATATTTCATTTATACATGCAAAATATCTTTCGTCACAGTCTTATGTGGTCGACACTTTTGTAGAAAGGATTGATGAGATTCTTAATAACGAAGGTAATAATTTTATGAACTGCTCAACATGTAAATATAGATCAAATTTATTTGGCTTTGAAAAAGAAGTTGGAATGGTCCAAGAAAGTCATCATGACCATGTAGAGGGCTTGGGTATCAGCTGTGATTTATGTGATCCTGAATGTAATGGTGCTTGTGAAATACAAAATCAAATACCAACTCATTATCAAGAAAAATCAAACACAGGAGGAAGTGATTACTTAGAACATGAACATTTAGAGGCTCATCAACATGAACATAATCACCATCACCATCACCAAAGTATTTATCCAAATTCAAAACATCCTTTAGGACCTGTCACGCTTCGCTTGCCTAATAAAGACTAAATCTTAAGAAAATCCATTGAAATCAATGAATCAACTGTCTCTTTCTCGAGTTAGTCTTAATAGACTCAGCATATATAAGTATTCTTAATGTAAAATCGTGAAAGTATTTTGAGCTAGATTTTCCACAATTTACAGGTTGTTTTCCACGTCCAAATCCACACTGGATTAGAAATTGCAGTATTTTTCAAAAAAAACAGGACTTCAACATTATTGTTGACTTTTTTTAAAGATCTATTCAATTTCCTTATTTGAAAAAGAAGTTTTCTAAAAACACAAATATAACATGAGTCTTATTTGATAATTTGAAAAAATTACCAGAAGATTATTCTTGATATTTTTGTAGAAAAATATCATTATTGATGCTGTAGGAAAATAAATTTATGGATCAAATCAACCAAACAAATTTAACTGATAAGAAATTCGTAGAGTGTTCTTCAAATAAAGTCTCATTAGAAACAGAGCTTTCAGAAACTCTTTACAACACTATGAAAGATTTTGTATTAAGTAACCCGACTTGGGATCAATATAAGCTTATAAATTCAGCATTAGCTACTTTTCTCGTTCAAAACGGTTGTACAGATAATTCTGTCTCAGAAATTTATTTAAATCAATTATTTACACCCTCTAAGTCTTTTTAATATTCAAACAGGCTCTTCTACTCAAGGCCATCATTGTAAGTGTGGGGCTTTGCCAAGATGATGTGGGCCAGCATGCTCCATCTAGTACCAGTACATTCTTACATCTCCACAATTTGTTAAATTTATCAACTACGCTATTTTCTTCATTTAACCCCATTGGGGCTCCCCCTACCTCATGAATATAATATCCAGGAGGAGGAGGACTATCTGAAAGTGCTATCAAATTCTTTGTAAATAAACTCCCTAATGGAATATTCATTAGTTCATCAATATTTTTTATTTTCCCATTTGCAGCTTTGACTGATTTTTGTATTGTTTTTTCCATATGTTTTGCCATATTTAACTCATTCTCGCTCCATTCAAATTCAATGAAGGGAATTGGTATTCCCCATTCATCTGTTTTTCTTGAGAGAGAAACTGAGTTTTTCTCTCTAGGAAGAACTTCACCATGGGCGATAAGAAAGCCAATGGATTTGTTCGCGTCTTTTTGTAAAAATTTAGGTATTCCTAATCTATCAATTGCCCCCCAGATTCCATAACCTCTATGGAAATTTATGTCGTCAATTTCTGGTAAATTTGAACCAAAAGGAATAAAGAAGCTGCCTGCTCCAGAAAGATCGGGAGGACTATCTAGTGAATTATCTGAGTTTTTTGCTTTTGGGACTGAAAAAAATCTACAGATAGATATGTGATCCATTAGGTATTTACCTAATTTCCCAGAATTATCTTTAAACCCTGAGGAATTTGATTTGTATTCTGAGTTCAGTAGTATTCTCAGTGTTGAAATTGTTGATGCGCAAAGAAGAATCAAATCACAATCCAATACTTCTTTGTGTCCATTTTCTAGGTTTACAATCGTTAGTTTTGAGGCAAGCTCTGTTATCTTGTTAATCTCAAAAGACTCTACTAGGTAATTTGATATTATTTGTACATTTCCAGTATCTAAAGCTTTTTTTAAAGAGCTTCCTATGCTCGAAGACTTGGGCCAATTTTTTTCTTTTACAGATGAATTACGGTCAAATCCTCTTGATTGGATAAATGGATAGTTTAATTTTGATTTAATTTTGCGGCCAAAAATATTTTCGTTTTCTGTAAGAGAAATTTCACCAATATATTTACCGTTTGGGACCTCCTTGATATCATCTTTTCGTCCATAAATTCCGCAGAAATTTTCAATAAAATCGTAGTGTGGGGAAATTTCTTCGTATGAAATAGGCCAGTTTGGCCCGAATCCGTCTTTTTTAGCCGGACGAAAGTCATCTGAGGAAAGTCTTAATGTTATGCCTCCCCAAGTTAATGATCTCCCCCCATATTGTTTACCTTGTGTCCAAAGAAATGGCTTTTTTTTTGGGAAGTCATAAGGATGCTTCAATTCATTTGAATATAAGTCAGGATTATTTTTCCAATAACCAGGATGTTGGCACTGATTGGCATGTTTTTTTGTTATGACTCCTGATAATCTTTTTAATGTACTTTTTGGCTCATGATTACTAGCTTCATCCCTTTTAACTTGAGGCCCTGCTTCTATTACTAAAACTTTGATCCCTTCTTCTGCCAATGTAAGTGCTGCTATTCCTCCTGTTGCTCCAGAACCAACAACAATTGCATCATAAGGACTTATATCCAAAACCTATTTCGTGATTTGCTATTTCAATAAATATAGCATTCAGTAAATAATTAATTTTTAGATTTCAGCTTAAGAAGTTAGAATTTATTGAAATACTACTCAAACAAATGAGATTTATAATTTTAACTTTTTTAATAGTTGTTTTATCCCTCCCTTCTAGAAGCTTCGCTGCGTTGGATTATGGTAAACAATCTTTGGTAGGGGTTGATTTTTCTGGATCTGATTTAAAAGGAGCAACTTTCTATTTGACTGATTTACAAGACGCAAATTTGTCAGGTTGTGAGCTCCAAAATGCGACTCTTTATGGAGCAAAATTGAAAGATACTAATTTAAGTAACTCCAACTTAAGAGAAGTAACTTTAGACTCAGCTGTTTTAGATGGAACAGATTTATCAAATACTAACTTGGAGGATTCTTTTGCTTATAGTACCCAGTTTGAAAATGTAAAAATACAAGGCGCAGACTTCACAAATGTTTTTTTGCCAAAAGATATTATTAGGAAATTTTGTGAAAGTGCTACTGGAACTAATCCAATTACAAATAGAGAAACTAGAGAAACTTTAGAGTGCGATTACATTTAAATTTATGCACATACAAGTTCTTTTTTAATCTTTCTTTGTTTATAAAGTGATCTTCCAACAGGCCAACCTAAAGTAGATAAATGTTTCATTAAAGAACCTGAGTATTTGAAATAAAAATTGTATGAATATTTGATGCCAAGTTCCTTTAGAGTGTTTATTAATAAAAATAGATCTTTCTTTTTGCCTTTTTTCATATCCAATAATATAAATTTCTCACTTGATAATTTTTTTTCTAGTATCTTATCATTTTCAGCAAAACCAACTTTAAGTAAATTAAATTCATCAGAATAAAGAGTATAAATTATTCCATATTTAGATTTATCTACAGAAGTATTTACATTAAAACTTGATGATATTAATGTTTTGTATTCTTTAATGATTTTTCTGTTATTCATAATTATTTGATTTCATCCTGAGCTAATTCGTATTTCTCCAAAAGATTGTTTACTTCTGCTAGTGCAATCCTCTTTTGACAGGCCGAGTCATATCTATTTACTGCTATTGAAGGTATTGAACCTTTGCTTTTCATTTCCCTTATACCAGTTTCTAAACATTGAAAAGCAACACTCGATAGATCTCTTCCTTCTGCTGCGGCCCAAACTTTCAAAAGATAAGTAAGATTTGATGGTACTGAGATCTGTACTTTGTTTGAATTTGAAGTATTTAATGCAATATCATCGAGACTAATTTCTTTGGAGGAAATAGTTTCTTTAACTTTTTTCTTCAAAAATTTTACTTGGCTTATAGCGTCCTCTTTTTTCTTTATTTTTTGTTCTATTTCAAATAACTCTTCTTCAGAATTAATTAAAGCTTCTAATGCCCATTGAGCATCATCTTTCGCAACCGCGGTTCTATCAAGCCATTCATCTCTTATTTTTGACCAATTACTAGGCATAAGCTTTATAAGATAATTCTATGATATATAAATCTATATAGATTGTCTATAAATTCTAAATAGAATATGTATAGATTGTATAAATTTTAATTTTATTTTTAATAATTCCTCGTCTTAGAAATAATCTTTTACAATAATTGAAACAGCAGAATCCATCCAATATGATTTTAGAGGTATTTTTTCGCCAATTGAAAACGATATATTTGATAATTCAATCTTTTTAAATTTTGGTTATATGTTTATTTAATTAAAACTCTCGAACTTTTAATCTCTCTCAATAAGTTCAATTTTATAACCATCAGGATCCTCAATAAAAGCCAAGACAGTAGTACTGTTTTTCATCGTTTTAGGTTTGGTTGTTATTTTACAACCATTTTTTTCTAATCCTTTACAAATTAGATGAATATCTTTTACTCCAATAGCTATATGACCATATTTATCTCCAAGCTCATAGTCTTCAGACTTTTTGTCCCAGTTATAAGTTAATTCAATTACTGAGTTTTCTTTTTCTGAGCCATAACCAACAAATGCCAAAGTGAATTTTCCATTAGGATAATCTTTTTTTCGCAATAAATTCATTCCTAATCTATTGACGTAGAAATCAATGGATTTATCTAAATCTCCAACCCTTAACATTGTATGTAGAATACGCATTTCGAATTATGAACCTGAATCAATTATCTAATATTTAATAACCATCTGCCAAAGTTGATTTTTTCGAAAGTAAGTATTTTTATTAAGTTCAAAAAATTAGGTTAAAATATGAATAGGAAATTTCAATAATATATTGAATCAGATATTCCAAAGACTCTCATCAGTATTTTTGTATACTTTGCCATTAAAGGCATCAATACCTTTTGGATATTATTTGTTCTACAAATATTCATTATTAAAAATACTATTATTACTAACTTTTCCGATAGCAATAATTGAAAAATCTTTGCCTTTTGGTAGTTTTTTATTATTTATAATTTTGTTTGCTGGATTAGTAAGAAATCCAAATGTTCCCTATTTCGTTAGATATAACGCATGCCAAGCTTTATTAATTGATATTGCTTTAATAATAATTTCATATCTCTTGAGAATATTTCCCATAATTCAATTAGGCTCAATAATTTTTATATTTACACTATGTATTTTTATTTATTCGATTTCTCAATGTATTTATGGAGTTGAACCTGAAATTCCCTTAATTAGTAAATCTGTAAGAATGCAAATTTAAAAAGATTTACTGACTTTCTTCAGCACTCATTCAGAATAGATTCCCATCTTTGTTGACTTGCCTTTATTGCTTGCATTGGTGGATTAGCTCCCTCAATTTCAAAGGCTTTAATCAATGATTTGTTAGCTAATAGGCCTAATCTTGCAGCCTCTCTTTGCCTAGAGCATACTTTTTTTCTTGACCCCTCTTTAAGATTATTTTCGATTTCTTTGAGAATCTGGCTAGCTTCATTGGATTTAGAATAAAAATCATTCATGTAAACATCAAGTGCCGTATCAGAAAGGATTTCAACTGGATAAATTATTGTGACTAAGCACACTATAAAACTTGCAAATACAAATTTTTTCATATAAATCTTAAGTAAATTTTTTGTCTGATCTCTTTAAAACTAAATAAAAGGTGAGAACGCTAATTGTTCCAGATGGGCCTATTAAAACATGCCAAAATTGATCGCCACTAATAGAGAGCCTTGTTCCAAAGAAAGTAGTAAAAACAATACCAAATATTGGGTAAAGGATAAAAAGCCAATCTTTAAAAACTCTTTGCCAATTTATAATTAGAAGTATACTTATAATAACTTGAAAAAGAAGAGCAATAGTTTTACCAAATAAAAAATATGAGATTATTGAACATATAGATATACAAAAATTAGTTTTTTGAAAAAATTTATTTTTCATAACTGATATTGATAAAAATGTTAGACCTAAAGATAGGAAAGAATAAAATAACCAATTAAATAAAGAGGAATGATCTACATAAATCCAAGATGTTTGGGTATGATCGATCATTTCAGAAACCGATGCCAATCCTAAAAAAATAAAACCGAAAGGAATCAATTCGTTCTTGCGAATGTGTTTGAATTTGTTTATCGATCTTATTCCTAATAATATTGGGATGATTGCCGCCTGAAAATGGGCTAATAATAAAATTGAAAAAAACAAAATAAATTCTCAAACTAAATTCTTCTAAAACTTAAAAATAAAAAATCATTTTCAGGTTATCTCATTAGGGATAGATACCATTGCCCAACTACTATGATCAATATTGTAAGAACAAAAGGGAAAGCAGGATATCTTGTCTGAAAATTAGCTGGTGGCCAAGGAGACCAAGATATTAATCTACCTTTAGGTTCATTTGAAATAATTTTTTTATTCGATTTTTTGGATATTAGATTATCTGTGGCAAATCCTTTATTCATAGTCCAAATAAAAACATCTTAACAATGATGTACCAAAAGGGCGTTATATTATTCGGTTGAATTTCAGTTGCGTTGTATTAAGGACGGAGGGGGTGGGATTCGAACCCACGGTGCCCTTGCAGACACGCTAGTTTTCAAGACTAGAGCCTTAAACCACTCGACCACCCCTCCAGGTGAAAAAATATTCAATTTTTAGCCCCATAATTATATCAAAAGATGGTTTAGTTTACTGAAAAAATCAGAAAAATCTCCTTATCATGAATTTTTAAATTTTGCTTGTAAATTTAGATTTAATTAGTTGGTTAATTTTTTATGGCAACTTTTATTAATAAGAAAGGTTTGTTATCCACTAATAAAAATAGTAGAATTTTTCTGTCTAAAACTTAAACTTTTCGCCTCACAATCAGGATTATCTAGTGGAAATAATGTTGATATATTTATTTGTAATTGGTTGTTGTATGGGAAGCTTTGTAAATGTAGTGATTCATAGATTACCTTTAAATCAATCAATAGTTTATCCTAGTAGTAGTTGTCCTAGGTGTAATTCAAAAATTAAATGGTTTGATAATATACCAATAATAAGTTGGCTTTTATTAAGAGGTAAATGCAGAGCTTGTAAGAACAAAATAGCTTTTTCTTACCCTTGTATTGAATTATCTACAGGCCTTTTATTTTGTCTTAATTTATACGCTCATCCAACAATCTATAGTCAACAACCAATAAATGTAATTTTATTTTTGGGATGCATTTTTAGTGTTATTTTATTTACCTTAGCAATATTAGATTTTAAATATTTTTGGCTTCCGCAAGTTCTTACTTCAGGAGGTTTGGTTTTAGGAATAACTATATCTTTTTTTATTGATCTTAATAATGGTTTTTATCAATTTAATTATTCATTTTATACATTACTTGCTTCTTTATTAGGTTTTACTTTTTTTAATTTATTAAGTCGTATAGGTAAAAAAATTTATAATAAATCCGTAATTGGAGGGGGAGATGCAAAACTAAGTGCCATGATTGGTTCTTGGTTAGGTATACAAGGATTATTTATAACAATATGGTTTGCATTTATATCGGCTGGTATTTTTGTGATTTTAGGTTTTATTTTTAAAAAAATAAAAAGTAATCAAAAAATACCTTTTGGGGTTTTCTTGGCTTCCTCTGCATTACTTGTTTGGTACTTTGGTAATGAGATTTTTTTAGAGGTATTCTTTTTATAAAATTAAAAAGATTTAACCCACTGTAGACATCATACTAAACATGGGCAAATACATAGCAATTAATATAATTCCTACAAAAACAGCTACAAAAATTATCATTAAAGGTTCCATTATTGAAGTTAAACTTTTGACGCTTGAAGAAACTTCATCTTCATAAAAATCAGCGAGTTTTGTAATCATTTCACTTAGCTCCCCTGTTTCTTCTCCAATCCTAAACATGGAAGTAAACATTATCGGTATCGCGGATTCTTTATCAAAAGCTTTGTGCATGGGATTGCCTGCCTGGATATCGTAATAGGCATTTTCTATAATTCTTGTGAAAATTCTATTTTTTAAAGTTTTCTTTGCAATTGTTAGGGCCTCTAAAATTGGAACTCCAGCACTATTTAAAGAGGATAAAGTTCTTGAAAAATTAGCTAAACATGATTTTGTTACTAAGTCTTTTGTGATAGGTAATTGGAGAAGAGTTTTGTCATACCACCAAATAACCGCCGATCTACTTGATATATATTTATAAAAAAGAAAAATTGCAAGGCCAGATGGAACCGCTTTGAAATAAAATTCAATTGATCTAAGTTGATCTGATAAGTCAATTAAAAATTGTGTAATTCCTGGAAGTGGAGCACCTGATTGATCATAAATATCTACAAAAATTGGAATAACAAAAAGCATCATTATAAAAACTATTACTATTGTGAGTATTGCTATCGCTGAAGGATATGCCATAGCGCTTTTTATCTGACCCTTTATTTTTGCAAGACTTTCTAATAATTTTGCTTGTCGATCTAAAGTGTTTGGCAATAATCCAGCAGTTTCGCCTGCACTTACAAGCGCTCTATACATTTCATTAAATACTTCTGGATATTTATCTAACATTTCAGACATGGTAGAACCTTTGCTTATGCCTGAGGCTATCTCTTTAAATGAGTATCTTATGGATATATTTTCAGAAGTATCTGCAATGATATTTAAGGATTCTAATAAAGGTAATCCGGTTCTAATCATCGAAGAAAGCTGTTTTGTGGCTACTGCTAAATCTTTGATTGGAGGGCTTTTTAATCTTCTTCCCTCCATAGACCTTGGCTTTAATATTTTCTTTTTATCTCTAAGTGATGTCATATCACCTTCAATAAATTCTTTCCTTTCTTGTATTTTTAATTCAACATAAGTTTTCAAAATTGAAAGTTTATTTTTTTCTTTTTTTCTTAAGTTTTGATTTTTTGACGGTATGGGGATAACGTTTTTATATTTTTGAGTTATTTTGGCATTTTTATGTTCTGGAATTCTATTTGGATTATCAAGCACCTTTCTTTTATGCCTGGCTTTTTGCATAAGCCTTCTTAATTTAGCGTTTTCAATATATTTATAGTCCATTATTGTTTTTTAGTTCTTAAGTTCATATCAATTTACGTTGGTATTTCAGAATTGATTTCTTCTAGCAAACCTTTCAACACATTTGGTCTATTGCATTTATATAAGGCTTCATCAGTGGTAATTGCACTTTTGGCGACAAGTTCTGACAAGCATTGTTCCAAAGTTTGCATTCCAAATTTTCCTCCTATTTGTAGTTGTGAATAAACTTGCGAAGCTTTTGCTTCTCTAATCAAATTTGCAATGGCATTATTATTTACTAATATTTCTGCTGCTAAACATCTTTTATTATCAATAGTTTTACAAAGTGTTTGCGATATTACACCTATTAAAGAAGAAGATAATTGAACTCTGATTTGCATTTGTTGGGATGTTGGGAAGACATCAATTATTCTGTCTATTGTTTGAGAGGCTGAAGCTGTATGTAAAGTTCCTAATACTAAATGACCTGTTTCTGCTGCAGTAATGGCTAAACTTATTGTCTCCAAATCTCTCATTTCACCAACTAATATAATGTCAGGATCTTCTCTTAGTGCAGACCTTAATGCATTCGAAAAGGAAAATGTATCCTCTCCAACTTCTCTTTGTCTTACTAAACAATTTTTGTTGTTATATATAAATTCTATTGGGTCTTCAATAGTCAAGATGTGATGCGCAAAGTTTGTGTTAATCCAATCAATCCCACTTGCTAGAGTTGTCGTTTTCCCAGATCCAGTTGGACCAGTTACAAGCATTAATCCTCTAGGTCTACTTAAGAGTTGTTGAACACTATCAGGAAGACCAATTTTTGAAAAACTCGGGATTTCAGTATTGAGTGCTCTCATTACACATGAAATTTTACCCCTATCTATAAATATGTTCATTCTAAATCTCGCAATCCCCTCCAACCCGTAACTACAGTCAAGTTCCTTTTCTTTGTCAAATTTTGCAAGCTTTTCTTGACCTAGAATTTGAGTGAGATCTGCTCTCAATTCTTTACTTGAATATTGTTCGCTTGATGCTGGTAAAATTTGTCCTTGAATTCTGAAAAAAGGATAGCTGTCTCCTGTTAAATGAAGGTCAGAACCATTTCTTTTTACTAACTCTGACATAAGATTAGTTAATTTCATAATTCCTCTGATTGAGTGTCATTGAGTAAGCAAACACGTTCAACTTCTTCAATAGTAGTAAGTTCTTTTTTTACTAGATTCATTCCATATGTTAGAAGACTTCTTCCATTCTTTTTAAATGCGCTTTCTCTTATTTCATCTGCATTGGATTGCTTCATTATTAAATCTCTAATCAAGTCATTAACTTTCATAACTTCATAGATACCTATTCTTCCTTTATAGCCACTTCCATTGCATACAGGGCAGCCTTTATTACTTTTGTTTATGAATCTTGCTTTTTCTACTCCTAAAGAAAATGCCAAGTGATTTTCATGATTATTTATTTTTCTTGATTCACTACAAGATTTGCAAACTTTCCTAACTAATCTTTGAGCAACAACTCCTATGATCGAGGCCCCAATAAGGTAAGGTGGAATTTCCATTTCGGCAAGCCTTGTAATAGCAGTTGCCGTATCATTAGCATGCATTGTCGTAAAAACCATATGTCCAGTCAATGCTGCTTCCATTGCAGCTTGTGCTGTTTCCTTATCTCTAGTTTCTCCTACCAAAATAATATCTGGATCTTGCCTCATTAAAGACCTTAAAGCTCTTGAGAAATCAAGTCCCTTTTCTCTAATAACTTGTACTTGATGAATGCCATCAAGTGTATATTCTACTGGATCTTCAACTGTACTAATATTAACTCCTGGTTTATTAAGGTCACTCAGCATCGAATATAGAGTTGTTGATTTACCACTACCTGTAGGCCCAACTACAATTACTATTCCATATGGAGATTTAGACATATTTTTTATTAAATTTAGCTCATCATTTTCTGTTATTAATTTCGAAAGGTTTAGTACTGAATTATCACTTTCAAGAGCTCTAAGAACAACTTTTTCTCCCCATCTCCCAGGCAAAGTACTTACCCTAAAATCAGACCTTCTTCCTCTTAAGAGGCATCTAATTCTTCCATCTTGGGGCAATCTTTTTTCTGATATATCTAACTTACTCATTATTTTAATCCTACTAATTATTGGGTTTACATGTGATTTTGGGAAAGCGAAAGCTTCTTTTAAAACCCCATCAATTCTATATCTTATCCTTAAGCGATCTTCCAGTGGCTCTGCATGAATATCTGAACCCTTCAAGGTAAAACACTTACTTAAAATAGAGGCAACACCTGCTATTACAGGATCATTTGATGCAGTAAGTTCCTCTCCAAATAAAATATCATTATCCATTTCCGATTCATCACCTATATTTGCCTGAGCTAATTTAATAAGTGCTTCATCGTTGGCATCATCGACAAGATCTGTTTCATCATTTATCAAATATTCATCTGAGTTATGTAGATTGTCCTGAATACTTTCAAAGGTTGATATTTCGGAATAATCTCTTTTTTCATTACTTACTAAATCTTCTTCTAGATTATTAATTTTTTCTAAAACTTGATTTTGAACTGAACTTTTTTGAATTTTTTCAACTGAGGTGGAATGATTATTCTCGAACCAAGTTTCCCATTCTAAAGAAGTAATTTGTTTTAGAGAAACTTTTAAGTTGTATTCACTTTCGACCGTTTTGATAACTTTTTTAACTTTAATATAATCTAAATTCATCGCACCTAAATCTAAAGTCCCATCCCTAATTTCATTAACTATTATCCCCGCATCTTCACATAATTCAGGAGTCAGGAATTTACTTATTTCATTAGTATCGTTCATATTTTTTGATTATATATTTATTTTGAGAGCAGAATCATCAAAATGATTAAATTCTAATTTAAAATAAATATATGATAACTATAAATATTACTTTATTTCAAAATGAAGCTATAATTTTTATTAAACATATCGATACAGTATATTTTTCATCAGTTTTTTCAGATTTATGAGGAATCTTTTTTTTAATAGTCTGCATAAATATAGTTTATTTCTTGTTTTGGGCTACTTGTGCCAAGTCTCTTTTCTCTCGGCACAGGAAAAAGAGATACACTCACTTCCTATAAAAAAATATTTTCAAGCTGATAAAATTACAAAAGATCTAATTCCTATGCCAGAAGGAGATATTGACACTTCTTCGAATAAAGTCAATATTAACAGAAACCCTTTTCAAGACCCTTTAAAAACTGAATTTCCAACAATAGAAGATTTATATTCAAGTTTAAAATTCAGAGGATTAGCAAAATCAGAGAATAAGCTTTTTGCCGTCATCGAGACAGATGGCAACCAAAAATTTTACGAGGTTGGAGATTCTCTCGATAATGGATTTGTAGTTCAATTTATTTCATTAGAGGATGTTACGGTAGATATCTCTAATGGAACTAAAAATTACAGACTTTCTATGGTAGATATTGAGAAACTAATATGAAAATAAATAAAACATTCTCTTTTAAGAAATTAATAAAAAAATTTGGGCAATTATCCTCTACTAATTATTTACCACAATTAAAATTACCTAAATTAAAATCTGTTTCGTTTATTTCTCAAATCTCTAAAAAAGAAAGATATAAAAATATTTTAGAAAAGATAAACCAATTTAAAGATCTCGAAATTTCAAATAAAAAAGGTAAAAGTTCAAAAAAAAGATCTAACTACATTACTTTTGAATTTTCAAAAACAAAAATATATAAGAAAATAATTGAAAAAATAAATCGATTTAGAAATCAAAAAATCTCTACTAAAAAAAATAAGAAGACTCGCAATCCTCAAAATATTTTTCAACTAGAAACTCTAAGAAAAGATTTTTTTGAAGTATATGATAGGCTAAAAAATTATAAATTTTTAGGAAGAAAATTAACAATAGCGGAAAATAAAAACAACCAAAAATATCAACAAAAAATTGGTGTAGCATTTTATGGTGATCATAATTTAATAATTATAAGTGCCCTTATTGACTTTAATAATAATATAAAAGTAACTGCATTAAATGAAATTCCAATTCCAGGAAATGTGATTGGCGATTCCCTAGTGGAAGATGCAAATGAATTGGCAAATATTTTATTGGATTCTCTTACTCTTTTAGAACTTTTAAATTCACCATTATTATTGGTTTTATCAAGTTCTTTTTTTAATATTCATACCTTTAATACCTCTGATTTGAAACAGATTTCGCAAACTGATAAAAAAGTTGAATCTAAAAGTCCTTATTTACCTGCTAATACATTAGTAGATTTTCTAAGAATGACAGACGTTAAAATATCAAACGGATTAGTTAGAACTATTTATGCAAAACGAGATTTTATTCAGAGTTGGACAGACACCCTAGAAATGGTTAATTTACCAATAATTGGCTTAGTTCCTGCTTCTGCTCATGTTTTTGATTCCATAACTTCAAAAATTACAGAAGAAATTACAGTTTTATTAGATATTGAATCATCAGAAACAACTTTATTAATAGGAAGTAATTTAGCCAAACTAAATTCCTATAAATTACCATTCGGTTATTCTCTTTATCTTACGGATGATTTGATCAAATCAAGCAAAAGTTATTTTGAAAGAGCTTTAAACTCAGTAGATTTAATAATGAAAGATATAAATTTAGAAACACCTACTAATATTTTTGTAATGGGGAATGGATTAGATAAATTGCTGAATTCTAAAATTGCTTTGCCAAAAGGTTTTCAATCTATCGCAAATTTGAACTTAGCAAATTACTCATATAAACCTAAAACAATGCAAATACATGAAATCGTTTCTCAATCTATTGAGCATAGTGTTTGCTCTTTGGCTTCAATATTATCATCATGCGTATAAAGTATAATTTTGCCTTTAAAAATTCTAAATTAAGTCCATGGCAAAGACCATCTCCTCCTAATTTACTAGTTACAAATGCGAGCATAGACAAAAAACTAGTTTTTCTTTACCGTGAGTTTAATAAAAATGCTGAAATCTTTTATCCATCATCCTTAATTTTAATTTTAAGTTTTGGTATTTACCTAGTTAATATATTTCCAAACATTACAATAAAAAAATTAGAAGCTGATCATAAGCAATTTTCAATAGTTTCAGGAAAATTAAAGGATATAGATTCTTCAAAAAAAAGATTTAAAAAAAATTTAAATAATTTTGAAGAATATTTTTCTCAGTCAACAACTTCATATTTATTTGCATTTTATTTACAGAATTCAGTACCAGAGGGTGTCAAAATTAATAGCTATTCCTTTAGTGATAACGGATTTGATATTAATTTAAGTTCTTATAGTTTAGATTCAATAAATGAATTTCTTACTTTAATTATAGAATCTCCTGTTATTAACAAATCAAGTGTTACTGTTAATAAATTGAATCGATTAGAGTCTAATTCACGGAATGATGACAAAATTAGAACGACATATGATTTAGAAATTTATGGTCAAACGGCTAAAATTGATTTGAAAAAACGTGAGAATCTTTATCAAGAATCTAGAGCAAATGGTTTAATTAGAAAATTGAAGAGATTTAATGATTTAAAATCACTTTTAAGAGGTTAGGGAAAAAGTGAAACTGCAAAATTTTAAAAATATAATTAGTGATTCAATAAAAAAAATCAAAGAAATTGATTTGAATTCTATTTTAGAGGAACTACAAAATTTAAAAATTGATGATTTAAAAAATATTAACTATAGGAGATTATTTTATGATATCAGGAACTCTAAATACCTAAAACCTACAATAGGTATTTTCAGTGCTTCTCTAGTATCAATTTTTGTATTTATACCAGCTTTTGAAACAGTTAATTCTTCTTTCAAGAAAGCAAAAAAATATCAATATGAAGCAAAAAATTTACCAAAAAAAATCTCTAACTTAAAAAATCAAAGCCTTAAGTTCAAAGATATAAAAACTAAAATGGATAAGATAAATTCCTCTTTTATTAGAAATGATCAGATTATCTTTATGGTTCAATTATTGAATGAAACTGCAAAGACAACAAATGTCAAAATTAATTCTTTCACACCTATACTTAGACCAGAAAGCTCAAAATTATGTAAGGTCTCCTCATTTCAAAAAAAATCTAAAAAATTTAAATCAGTAAAGAAGCCTCAACTTCTAAAAAAAGGTCTTCTAGCTGATAATTATTTTGAAGTTACGTTCAAATCAGATTATCTAGATATTGTTGAATTTTTAAAAGAAATTCAATTATATGATGTTAACGTCATACCACTTTGTATAGAGGTTAATTCTCAACAAAAATCAATTGAATCTATTTCTGAAATAAATAGTGAATATGATTCACAAATAATACCTCTAGATAAAGGAGGGGAACCATTAATTTCTAAAAATCAAGTTGATAAGATTAACAATACCCCCGAATTAGGGAATGTTGAAACGAGGCTAGTTTTAAAAATACCTTCTTTGAATAAGTAGATTAATTTTAATTCTCAATTCTAGAAAAATCTTTCGTTCATAGCTTCAATACTTTTTGTTAAATTTAATCTATATTGCTATTATTATGAGTGACTAAACATAAAAACTTGCCCTTAAAAAGAAAGTCTCTTAAAAGATCATTCTCATTATTAGCACTAACTGCAATATTAAGTACTAGTGCTAAATCGGGGGAAGTTAATCCATTTTATAAATTTAATATCGAGAAAAATTTTTATAACAATACTCTTCTAAAGTCTTCTGAAGTAATACATAAAAAAAATAATTTTTTTCAGAATCATAATTATTTATTATCCTCTCTAATTTCTAATCCAAATTTATTAGAAATTAATGGTCCCTCGGTTTCATTAGTCTTTAAACAAGCTAAAGCAAAAGCAATTTTTGAGTATCTTGCTGAAGTAGGAAACTATGGATTTGTATGGGTTAAAAATAGTCCTAATAAAGAGAATGACGTTGATAATCAGCGATTAATTTCAATGACTTTAAAAGATGTAAGTTATAAAAAAGCTATTAATTCATTATTATTGGCGAGTGGTTTGCAAGCAAAGCTGCATAATAATATTCTCTATGTTGGCCCAAACGTAAGAAATACTGTTTTTGACACGAGAAGCACTGACGTTTATCAATTAAATCAGATAAGTGCGAGTTCTGCTGCTGATTATTTGGCAAATTTAGGAGCTAGCGTGACAAAGACATTTACTATCACAACTTCGGTTACTTCTGGAGCCTCACAATCTCAGGCAGTTCAGGGAGCCTCAACATCTTCTACAACAACTGATCAATCAGAAACATCAGTTAAAGTTTATGGCGCCACTATTGGCCCACTAGTAGGTTTGATTGCTACAACTGATGAGCGACTCCAAACTGTCACAATGGTTGGTGAAAAATATCTTATTGATTTGGCAAATGGATTTTTGCGGAAATTAGATATTAAACAAAAACAGGTTGCCTTAAGTGTCAAAGTTCTTGATGTTAATATGTCAGATAAAAATTCATCTATGAAGGATTATGGGGGCAAACTAGACGATGCTTTCATAATTGGCAAACAGGGAAAAATTAAATCAGCTTTTGGAAGTTTTTTGCCCGTCTTCCCTGAAGGCAATGATACAGATCCAACTACTAATCCAGGTATGGCTGTTAAGAAGATTGATGGAACTGATCCAAGAGAGATATTATTTACAAATAAATCTTTCTTTGGTTTATTAGAAGCTAGCATTGAGAATGGTTCCACAAAGGTCCTTGCAAGTCCAACTCTTTTACTCAGTGAATCCTCTGGTGCAGCTGGTGATGGCAGTAATATTGGTAGAAAAGTTGGGAATGAAGGTTTTGTTGAAATAGGTGATAAGGTTCCGGTAGATGCCACTAAAGACGATGGAGGTTCATGTTCCTATAGTTATGAGAATGTTGGAGTAAAACTAGGTGCAAAAATTTTAGGTATTGATCAAAATAATTATGTTACTTTCACTATGACTCCGATTGTTACTGGAATATCAGGTAGCTTTAACATAGTTGGATGTGGAGCTGTCTCCAAAATAAATAATAGAAGATTAGATACGGGAGCTATACGTATAAAAGATGGCGAAACATTAGTATTAACTGGTGTTATCCAAGAAACTGATATTGATACAACTTATAAATATCCATTATTGGGAGATTTACCGATATTAGGTGGTCTTTTTAGGTCCAAACAATCGTCAAAAGATAAGAGAGAATTGATAATTTTAGTAACCCCAAAAGTTCTGGAAGATAGGTCATCTAATATTTCAGACTATAATCTTGAATATCAAAATGAAGATGCTAAAAATCTCATAAAAGAAATTAAATAACTATGCTTATTTAATTTATTTGATATGAATGCAAGAGGATTCAGCGCCTTTTGAAATTGATCCTAACCAGTCATTTTCAAAAATATTTTTTGAGGCTTCACAAAAATTATGATATAGAGATATGGCATCAATAACTAAAGCTCCTACAGCAGATTTGCTCCTCGTTAATTGATTGTAATCATTAATAATTTCTTCAAATGTTCCTTCTTCTAAACCCACACATGGTTGGACTGATGATGCTGTGATTGTAGAAGGTCTCCAAGCACTTAATATTATCAATTGTCCAATATATTCTGATTCTAAAGATCTACAAACATCATCCCAAGGGTCAATAGCTGCTTCTACTTCTGCTGTTAAGTTATTTAAAAAACTTAGTGCAGCAATTTTATTTTCAGTATTAAGTTCTTGAGGTCCATCTTCGAATAAATAATTAGAAGAGCTATTATTTGAAATAATTTGCATATATATTTTATTATTTTCAGAGAGACTATTAGCAGAGGGCAGTTTATTTATATGTTGTTTAAGGCTATTAATTGTATATTCAAATAAATTTTTTCCATTTATTCTTGGAGAAATGAACTCAGGATCATCAACTGTTTGCCACTTACCATTAACTAATAGACCATTTGGGTGGGGATAACCTTCATTCATAAAAAAAGAATTGTCAATAATATATGTAACTTTATTAGATTTGAGACATATACCCATCCAGCAACATTGCCCACCAACACAAAGAGGGGAATTCTCTAAATTATTAGTGTTTGTAGATTTAATGATTAATTGATTCTCATCTTGAATCGAAGTAAATCCCCCTATAGATGCTATAGATCTTATTTCATTACTTCTAATACCTCTTTCAAAATCAGTTGCCTCAATTTGAATTTCAATCGCCTTCTTGAACTGGTCTACACAGAAAGATATTCCTTTTATAGTTTTAATGCCACTCCATTCATCAGGACAAGAGATTTTTTTATATTTAGTAGATTCAGTTATTCCGTCTAATAATGTTGTTTCTTGAAACTGGATATATGAAGGCGAAATATAATAACCACTTTCATTGTATTGTGGTCCATATCTTATTAAAGAAAAAGGGTTTTTTTCATTATTTAAGCTTGGTCTTAATGAATAGACTATAGGACATTCAACCTGACTCAAGCTGAACTGATCACCCTTGGGATCATAATCACTTTTGACTAAAGCTTGATCTGGAAGATTTATACCAAAGAGGAATTCACTATCTTTAGGGAAAGTGCAGTTTTGATTATATTGCGAGATTTCTGTCTCATTATCAATAATTCTTTTGCTTGCCTTTACCTCATCCAACATAAAGTCCAAGGTATCATTAATTCTTCCATTTAAACCCATCTGAGTCTCATCTATTTTGTTTCCTTTGAGTGCTATTTGTAATAAAGAAAACCCTACTCCTATTGCTGTAATTGAAATGGCACCAGCTATTATAAGTTCGATTATTGAAAATCCATTTTTTGAAGGTTTTTTATTATTCATTTCTTAAGAAAACTCGCATTTGTCTGGAGTTAGAATATTATTATTATCCTTTTGACTTACCAGCATATTATTTGTGATCCAATCACTGTGAGAAAATTTTCCTTTTAGTATATGGCCAGTGGGAGATTGTATAACAAGACAATTTAATATTTTAGCTCCAGCAGTATGGTACTTAGATCCAATCACAATGACGATTGATTGGTCGGAACTTATTCTTCCATTGGGTGTAATTAAAAATTCTTTATTTACAACTTGAAAAATGGAATTATTTAATGCTGGTGCCATATTATTTATAGTTGTGGGTCGACCACTGCATGAAACATCATAACCATAATAATTTTTGTCATTTAAAACCCCATTATGTGCTAATGAATTTATATTAATTTGACAACTTGATCCCCATCTCCTTGAATTAAGTTTAACAACGCGAAAATATTCTTTTAGCTCTCTTGTGTAAGAATTTACTTTTTCAGTCCTTATCCAATTAAGAAAACTGGGTAGAACTAATCCAGATAAAACACTCATCATTCCAATTGAAATTATTAATTCCACAAGAGTAAAACCCGCGGATTTATTATCCATCTTTAGCTTGAAAATTTTTAAATTCATTTTAAATTATTTGTTTACACCAACTATGTGCTTCAGCACCTAAATCAATACTTAACCAATGCTTATTTTCTACTCCCCATTCAACTCTATAATTGAGAGTTCCAATAGAATTATTTAGTGATTCATCATCTAAGGGTGATGATATTGAAAGCTCTCGAGTAATTAAAACTTTATTTCCACTAAAAACTTTGCTTCTTTCTTCACCTGGTCTCCATGATTGGCTAATCTCTCCAGATTTATTTGATTGAGTATTCCAACTAGGTAAATTAATTATATTTGCTGCTAAATCAGAGCATTCAAGATCAGATAATTCATATTTACCTTCATTTTGATTATAAAATAAGCTCCATAAATCTAACTTTAATCTTTCAATATCCCTTTCAATTTCTTTATTTACTGAGCGAATAAGGTTCGAATTGTACACAGTACTTAGTCTTAAAGAAGAAAAATATACTCCATATGTAATTATTCCAGCAAGCAAAGATAGACTCAAAATAGCATCAACAAGACCAAAACCATTATTAAATCTATTTTTTTGTAAAAAAACAATTTTTTTATTTTTTATTGTTTTCATTTAATTAGATTGAAAGTCTCTTAAGGTATCCCATAGAATAATTGACTTGCCTCGATAATATTTTATTCCCCAATTGAAATTAGAACCATGCCAAGTGGCTAATTTATTTATAAAGTTCTTTGAGAATTCCCAAGTTTTTTCCCCCATATCATCAAAGCATATGTTCTTTACCCAAACTGCCCCAGAAAAATTTCTTGAATAGTTTTCATTTGTTTGTTTTACTTTGATATCAAATGCCTTTAACCAATTATTGGCTAATGAGTTTTCATCTAAATTATTTCCAAGATTTATATCATTGATACTATTTTTAGGATCTAGAATGGCGAATGCTCTTGGATAAGAATATTGAAAATTTGCACTGTTTAATCGATTAATATTTAAAGTCTTGAAACTTCTTAAATGATAGTTTGAGGTTGAATTGTCAAAAATTAAAAATACATTATTTGTTGAAGAATTAAATAATGTCCCAGTAGGAATATTACCAACTTTCTGACCTATTCCAATTATTTCTAGATTATTACCATTTTCCTGATTTCCTCCATATGGAATAAGTGTTAAATCGGTATCTAATATTAAGTTGGTAATGTTACTTTCTACAGTATCTCCCACGTTACTTAAAATATAACCATAAGAACCTCTTGAAGTGACTACCATACTAGGATTATTAGAGTTATTATCTTGGATCCATGAGCTTTTTGGTTTAGCGGAAATAAAAGTTGTTTTTGGTCCAAAAATAAATGCCCCAAACTTTTGGTCGGGATTTTCTCCAGTTTTATCAATTAGAAAGCTATTACCTGGCAACCGATTATTATCAATTGGATACCCAATATCTGTATATATATAATCATTTTTAAATTTTATTCCGCCATCATTACCATCTCTATTACAAACAAGTTTATTAAGGTTGGATTTATTTTTTTGCTTAAATAATATTGTTAGATTTTCGGGTTTTCCTGAACCACAATTTTCAGATCCATTTTTATGACAAAATGTACCTCCATTACTGATATCAATATCTCCCATAACTTCCAAAATTACTTTTGAATCGTCTGTTGTCGATATTTCAAATTTTGAACCCGGTCCCCTCGCAAAAAGTGAATAAATTCTAAATGTTTTTTGAGGAGAATTCCCGGCACTTAATTTACAACTTGAATTACTTTCCTCATATCTTTTTTGAGTACAAATTAAGCTTCCGATATCAATAACGTTTTTTAATCTTGGTTGTTTGGGTAAATTTAGAGGCTGAATCCAAATTCCCCCATTACCTCTTCTAGGTAATGATGCATTTTCTGCTTTAGCCAATTCCTGAAAATCTTGACATTCACTAATATCATCAATATTCATTCTCCAAATAATTGAACCTTTAGCATTATTAAAAGGTAATATATTTAAATTTCCAATAAAAAGAGAATCTGTTTTATCAGAATTATTTTCACCAGCTGAGAAAAATCCAAAGCCTGCTTCTGATGTTTCGCCTTTAACTTGAATATTTACTCTTAATTTATTAGAACCTGAAATATCATTAGAATTTTTTGGTATTGATAAACCTTCTATTAAAATAGAATTAGTACCGGATTCTTCAGTGCCAATATATTTTGAAGAAATTAAATTGAATGCCTGGTCAAAGTCTCTTTTTGAATTAGTAAGAGAGTTACCTACATAATTTGTATTTCTAAAAAAGTTTTCAACAATTTGTTTTTCATCTATCCAAGAAAAATTCTCATAAGGAGTACAAACAGGGGCTTTTTGCCTTCCATTACAATTTTCTTCATCATCGCACCAATAATCATCAGCCCAATATTCAGTGGTGGGATCGGAAATACTAAGAGATTCACATTCTGCCGCTTTTTCTGAACAGTTATCTACTAACCAGAAATAATTAAATAATCTACCCTCTGAATTATCATTAAATAAAGCCCTTAGTTTAGTAATTCCAGAATAAGAAGATGATTTAGCTAATAGTTCTTGCCTAGTTATTTTTGAACCAGTTAGTCCTAAAATAGAAGCGGCCATCAAGCCACTAACCCCTACTGCAATTCCTATTCCTAATATAAGTATTTGAGGTATTGCAAAACCTCTATGTTTTTCGCTAATGATATTTTTTAATTCTTTTTTGAAAAAACTCATATTACAAATATTGAGTTCTAATATATCCTATTTCTAGTTTGTTTAAATTTAATTTAACTGAAAATAACTAGCATCCTCTAAAATCTTGTTGTCCTTTATCTGCTTGCTTTGCGGTAAATTCATAAACTTCTGAAACAGCGGCCACTGGGTTATAACAACCTGTAACAGCACTTCCATTCTCTCTGTAAGGGTTACCATTGGGATTAGCTAAAACCTGAAAAAGAGGAGGATTATTTACGTCGCCTGGTGTACCTGTAGTTGTTTGAAATGTAATCAAATAGTTTCCTGAGGTTGTGTAAAAATCAGTAGCGTCTTCCTCCACTGCTCGAACAACACTTGCTTCTGAAGCATCAACCTTGCATGCAGCTCCACCTCTATCTTCGACTTCATCGGCAAAGCATTCTTGGAATTTTGCATATTCAGATAATTCACCAGCATTTGTAGGTAAAACACCATATTCAGTTTGATAAGCAGTTGCAGCTTTAACAAGAGCCGAGACTATGCCAGTAGCTTCTTTTTGTTTTGCTTTATCTGCGGCAGTCATAAATTGAGGGATTGCAATTGATGAGAGAATTCCAATCATCATGACTACAACAATAAGTTCAACAAGTGTAAAGCCTTCTTCATCCTTTAATTGATTTAATGAGGTTAGGTTTTTAATTTTTTCAAACCTAATTTTTGGAGATAGGGCTCTTACAAAAAACGATTTTCCCATTAAAAAAATACATTATCTATTTTTAATAATAGTTAATTTTTGAAAACATGACAATTAAGTAGTTAATAAAGGTCTTTTTAAAGGTATAAAAATGAACTCCAAAGGAAAAATATAGTCCAAATTTCTTAATTTTAATTATGTAAAATTTAGTTTCTTAAAAATTTAAATTTACTAAAATTGAACAAACAAACTTTTATTAATTGTGAGAATAAAGAGGTTTCAAAAAATTAGTTTATTAAGAAAGTTAATTACTTCTAAACAAATTGGTTATTCAATAAATGAAATTATTATTGTTACTTCTATTATTGGCATTCTCGCCAGCATATTAATTCCTAATTTTAGACCAGCAGTTGAGTTTATAGAAGTTTTGATTGCAGAAAAGCATTTATTGAAAGCAGTTAAAGAGTGTCAGATAGGACTAATAAATAATGAGATGAGTCCACAATATACTTTGCCTGCGAATGAAATAAATTTAGGAATTTTTAAAAATAATAAATTTACTTTCTCTTATACCGGTCTTGGTGGAGATTGTTCGCCTGAATTTGGTGGAAATCAACTTAGGGTTTCAAGGGTAAATATCAATAGTGAAAATATAATTTATTCATTAATTATTAATGTGAAAACTGGCGAGAAATCATCAGAAGGATTGTTACCTGGCTGGCTAGATTGGTGGGGTGGTAAATCATCAAATTTAATTTCTGAAGATGATATTCTTTTAGATTAATCTTTGTGAATAATTGCTTTAGGGATTAAGCATTATTATTTTTGACTCTACAGATTTTTAAAATTTACTATGAATGTAATGAAAAAATTTCTCAGAGAATAAATTAAAAAAACTTTAGTTTTTATCTTATCCATGGTGGAATAGGTCCTAGATCAACTTCATCTTCATTGAGTTCAGATTTAGAAATTTTATTTTCTTTAATTTTTTGTTTTTGATTTATTGAATTAATCTCCTCAATAGTTTCTGTTTTTGTAATTTCTATCGATGAATTATTATTATTTATTTTTTTGGTTGATTCAATAATATTTTTATCTTCAGGATTAGAAGTGATTGATGAATTTGTATTAGGTTTATTGCTAGGATTAGTAGCAGTAGCAGTAGGAGTAGGAGTAGGAGTAGGCGTAGGAGTAGGATTTGGTTTGGGGTCTATTGGGTTAATACATTTAGGATCATCAGGATTTAATTCACAAAAACATATAGGATCATCAGGATAAAGTTCGCAAAAAGGAGGCTTAGGTTTGGGATCTATTGGGTTAATACATTTAGGATCATCAGGGTTTAATTCACAAAAACATATAGGATCATCAGGATAAAGTTCACAAAAAGGAGGAGGAGTAGGTTTAGGATCTATGGGGTTAATACATTTAGGATCATCAGGATAAAGTTCGCAAAAACATATAGGATCATAAGGATAAAGTTCACAAAAAGGGGTAGGAGTAGGTTTAGGTTTGGGTTTAGGTTTAGGTTTAGGTTTAGGATCTATGGGGTTAATACATTTAGGATCATCAGGATAAAGTTCGCAAAAACATGTAGGATCATTAGGATATATTTCGCAGAAGGCACTAGCAATTTTCGTTCCTGCTCCGCAAGTTATGTAATTCTTAGGGCCTCTATCAAACTTTTTCGATGAATATTCTTTTACGAGAGATATACCGCTGATAGGGCTATAACATCCTATGACAGCACTACCTTCTTCTGAATATAAATCACCATTTGGGTTGGCTTTTACGAGAAACATTGATCCTTCGTTCTCTATATCACCAATTTTTAATTCAATCTTATAATTCCCTGATGGTGAGTAATATAATTCATCTTCTTTTTCTACTTTAGTTGGCAATGAATTTTTGCAAGCTATATTCCCTCTTTCTTGTACCTGATCAGCTATACATTTTTGAAAATTTGCGAATCGAAATAATTGCCCTATATTTTTAGGCATAAATCCGTACACTCCATAAAAAGATTGCGAAGATTTAATCATCGAACTAACAATTAAACTAGCTTCTTTTTGTTTTGATTTATTGAATGAAGTTCTAAAGGAAGGAATTATTAGTCTTGCAGTAATTGAAAGAAGAGAAACAACAATAATAAATTCTAGGAAAGTGAATCCTTGTTCAAAAAAAGATTTTCTCTTTAAGTTTTTTTTTCGAAGATTTTTTTTATTCAACTGATTATTGAGCTTCACTTATGAATCTTGTTTTGAATATAAAAGGTGCAATAGAAATTGATTTAACAACAGAACCGTTACCGTAAACTTCTAGATTTTTTTCCCAAATTATATTTAAGTACCCTTCAGAATCTTCCTTTAAACTTACTGAAGGAGATAGTTCAGAAACAAAAAACATATATTTTGTTTTACTCCCAGAAGTTTCAATTAAATCTGAATCCAATCCTATTCCAGTCATTTTAAAACCGTTATATAGTAGTTCGCATCGGGAGGGGGTGCCCCCATTATTTTCACAATATTTATTATCGATATTTTTATCTCCTCTCCAATTAGTAAGCTTTCTAGTGAATTTAGTGGGAATTGAAATATTACTTTCTGATCGAATAACTTTCTCGGGACCTTCTTTACTTGTAGCCCAAAAATAATTGTCCGTTTTATATTTACCAGAAACAATGAATTTGTTATTTAATAATACTGAAATATATTTGTATTCCCCTTTTTTTGTTTTTAAATCTTTTGAAATATAAAATTTCCCTATTCCATTAAGATCATTTTGAGTGGAAAGGGCACTATCTAACAAATTAATACATTTAGATCGACTAAAATCAGGTGTGCTTTGGTAGTTTGGGAAAGGATCTTTCTGACAAATATCAATTCTGTTTATTTTCAAATCATACGAAGTGGCCTTAATAATGCATGCGGTTTTTTTTGGGACATTACCAGTACAATTCAAAATTCTTATTGATGAATAAACTGGTTTATTAATAATACTCCCTATAAAAAGAATTAAATAACCAATAAATAAATAAAATATCGATATGCTTCTCATAATTAAAAGGTTCTTAAAGTAAATTTTTTTTTAAATTATGCTTAATAACAATGTTTAATATCTTAAGCCTAATTTGGGATCAATCCAAGTGCATTTTCTCCTTTAAATAAAATGTTGTCTTTTTTCTTTTTTTTAAGATCCTTTTAAAAAGAAATTTGAATTAATAACAAACTTTTTGTATTTATTTTGACTTTGATTAAAGTTATTTAAATAGTATCGCAATATATTTCTTGAAAAATCTAGGAAATTACTTGATAAATTTTTGCATTTCATTCTAAGCAAAAATTTATTATTTATCATTAATAAGTTTTACTTGATGTATTTAATTAGTACTTTAGGTTTCAACAGTTTAAGCTGCCTGATCTAAATAATTCGTCTTAGTCCAACCCTCTTCATGAAGTCTTTTTAATTTGTTTAGAGCACTTATTTTAGTAAGTCTTTTCTTGAAAATTAATTGCTTCTTATTTGATTTAATAATTGCCCAATAAATAATAAATCCCTCATTAAGAGGGTTGTTTGAATCTCTTTCAAAAACTACTAAGTTTTTATTCTCTTTGTTTATTAAGGAAACTTTTGGATACATCTAATTTGAGCGTATCTTTATTTAGTTAACAACCTCATTCATTTGTGTCAAGTGAAATCCTTTTTGAATTTCAAATTATTAGTTTCATTTATTTTCTTAACTTAATTAAAATTCAAAAATAAGGCTTTGACTTGTAATAAATTTGAAGATTAAATTGAGATAACAAAAATCTAAAAATCTTATATTTTTTTAAATTAAATGTTTAAAAGTAACATTTTATTTTTAATTTTATTTCTATCCTTTCCCCTTTCATCTTGGGCATTGATTAAAAAAATTAAAACCGATGAGATTCAAAAAGAAAAAATATTTGAAGAGAATAAAATATCAAAATTTATTGATAAAGAGGAATCACAAAATTTAGGCGAAGAATCAAATTTTCCTGTAAAAAATATCAGACAAAATAAGCTAACGGAAATAAAAATAAGTAAAGACAAAGCAGTAAAAAGTACGCAAAATATAAAAAGTGGATTTTATCTTAATTTTGCTACTGGCTACTCAAGCTTAAAAAATTATGACGTATATAATACTTCCACTAATAAAGTTACATGGGATGATAGATATACAAAATTAGGACGTTCATTTGAGATAGGCTTGGGATATGATTTTGGGAAAGTGAGGACAGAAATATCATATGTACAGGAAAATGGAAGATTTGATGAATATCTTACATATTTCAATAATAGGATTACAAAAATTGATAAAGATAGAGGAAAATTGCATAAAGATTTTTACATAATAAATTCTTATTATGATTTTAGAGATGGCAAAAAATTATCTCCATATATTGGATTAGGACTTGGATTTGTTAATAGTTCCCAAGATTCAGCTCCTTATATTCCTAAATATCTAAGACAAGTATTTGTTGTACAGTTAAAAAGTGGTTTTAGTTATAAAATTTCAGGTAAAAATTCTATTTATATAGAAGGATTTTGGAGGGATGCAAATTCCCACACCACAAATGATGGATTGGGTACCCCTTATATCTACGAAGCAAAAAATGGCTTTGACTCATCAGGTTTGCAAATTGGATTCAGGAAAATAATTTGATAAGGTAATTATCTTTTTAAAAGCGTTTTAAAGATTATTTAAAGAGAAGTATTTCTAAATAAGTAATTAACTGCCCCACTCCCAACAATCATTTGGATTTGTTCCAGAACTCCTTGGATCCCAAAAAATACATTTAGGTATCTCCTCCTCCGCTTTTCTTGCCTCCTCCGCTTTTCTTGCCTCCTCCGCTTTTCTTGCCTCCTCTGTTTTTCTTGCCTCCTCTACTTCATTAATTTGTAGTGCTGTGAAACAAGACATGAATTCTTTTTCTCCAACATTTAAAAACGAATATTCTTTTATATATGAAATCCCTCCAATAGGGTTAAAACAACCGGTCACACTGCTCCCCTTATTTTTGTAGTTTAATCCATTAGGAATAGCTCTTACTTGAAAAATAATATCAAAATTACTTATTTTAGTGGTCTTTAGTTCAACTTTATAGTTTCCAGATGGAGAATAAAAATAGTTATCGTTAACATCAGTTTTAGTAATAGTATTTGAATTACAAACTTCATTACCCTTTACCTCAACCTCCTCAGAGATACACTTATGGAATGTTGCAAATTTATTAAGAGGTTTTATCTTAGCTGGTAAAAATGTATCCAAAGCATAATTAGCCTTTACTGCTTTAAGAACACTATTAACTATTAAAGTTGCCTCTTTTTGCCTCGCCTTGTTTATTACAGCACCAAACAATGGTAGAGATACACTTAATGTCAAGCCAATTATTAAAGATACAAGCAAAATTTCAACGATAGTATATCCATGTTGTTCTTCGCAAAAAAAATATTTTTTTTTAAATAATTTTTTTACTTTCATAAATTTATAAATCACACTAAGCATCCCATTTTTTATTCTTTTGTCCAGCTTTAAATTTAAAAAGTGCAAACATAAACTTTCTAAATGCTTTTTAAAAATTCTTTAGAAGAATTACAAAAATCATTTGCAATTCCTTCGCTAGAAATATAAAAATTCTTGTTAAAAGGTAAATTTAATAAAAAAGTATATTTACAAATTAAAGTTTTGTTTTTAAGAATTTAATGGAAATTTAATTGACCAAAATTCACATTTTCTTGAAATAAACCAAATAGGTTATTACCAACTATGGCAGCAATTATTAATACGAAGGCAACTATAGCGAAAAGAGCACCAACATCTTTTATATCGTAAGGTGCTTTAAATAAGGGTTTCTGGTCTGCCATGGTTATTAAATCTATAAATGCAATTAAATCATATTTGTTTAATGCTTTTGCCAAGTATTAAGTGATTTTTTAGTTTAATGTTGGACAATAAAAAAAGCCACATTTAGTGGCTTTTTTCAATTTATTTGATAAATGAACTAGCTAGTATAAGCTTTTCCTCTATAAGTTAGTTCGTTATGCTGCTTTTTAGCTGCTTCTTTATTCTGGACGTACTTTTGTCCTCTGTAAATAAGAGTCATTTTTTAAGCTCCGGTTTCGCTTAAGTCCCCGTTCCATGGCTTAAGTCGATTTGCGGCTTGCTATACGCAAGTTGAACGTTTTGGTAGCGGTTGCTACAAATTTATCATAACATCCATTGAAATTATTTGTCTAGGTTTTTAATAAATAAACTTAATATATTAATGATAGATAAGGTTTCTGCTAAAAATATTTATACATTTTTTTTATGTAATTACTACAGGTTACATTTTGTTCGTTTTTGAGAAGTATTTTTTATTTAATGAACTTTTAAATGTAAAATTCTTAAGATTATAAAATTTGTTTTATGTTTTCTAGAAGCAAAAAACCTACAGTAAAAAAATCTGCAATAGTTGAAGAGACTCCATTATTTGCTCAATTACTACCATTCGCAAACAGAATGAATGATAAGGTGCAATTGGTAAATGCGTTAGCTTTTACTTTTATTATGGGATTTTCAATTTTTGGGATTGCTCTGTGGAAACTTTCAGCTCTTACTTAATTATTTAATTTTTGCAAAGCATTAATTTTTGATTCTTTGTTTTTGATTATTGTCACTAACCATTTAGAGGCAAGACCCCTGGATATTGATCTATTTTTTAGTAATCTACATATGTAAATATGTAGATTTTTTTCATTTTTGGAGTTAAATTTTTCTTCAAAGTCTAATATTTCCTCTTCTGAGCTTCTTTTTCTTAGCTCATCCACTAAAGCATGACTAGAGGAATCATTAAATAAGTTCCCAATATTTAAGCTTAATGTCATAAATAATTTATGTCCCTATTAAAGAGGTAGCCATAAATTAAATTTTTAAAAACTAATTTATATTTTTTATTTACAAATAATTTAAAACTTAATCTTTCGGTTTCGCAAGGGGAAGAAGGCACTTATCTGAATCACAACCTGCGGGCCCTGCTTCAGATAGTTCTCCAACATCATATTTATTAAGTGCGTCAAAGAAATCATTATTAACTTTCCTTTCAATTACTTTATTTTGCAATGATATATATTCCTCTTTACTTATTGGTTCAAATGGTAATCTCGGGAAAGTAGCGTTGGCACTAAATCGAGCTAACAATGCAGCTGAAATATATCCTTCATTATTTTCAATGGCATTATGAATAGCTTTCGCTAGATCCTCGATTTCATTTTCTCTAAATTCTACGGTTGCAGAAGTATTATGCTCTGTGTAAAATTTCTGCACCTGCATGTAAAAATCAAATTGAGCTAGTGCCGAGAAATTATTAATGTCTATTTGGTCTGCGCCTTCTATATTTGCCCAGCTAACTTCTGTGGGGATTTCAACTAACCATTCTGTACATCTTGGATCAAATGGATTATCGAGCAAGCAGCCATTTTCATCTTTATCAGATTGAGATGGAACAACTGAGTAACCATAATCCATGCAAGCTAAAGCAATTGGATCATTTTTCCTGAAAGTTATTCTTCTTATGAATCTTTGAGCCTTTGGAGGATGCCATCCTGGCGCTGCTCCTGTAAGAAGACTTTTAGTTCCAGCTGGCTGAACTGTTGTACATCTATTTGGTCTCCTTAGATTATGCTTATCACAATATTCCCATACAGTTTCTTTTACTATCTTTCTCCAAGAATCTAAGAATTTAGCTTCCTTTTCTTTGAAGGCCTTCCCTTCTTCGCTATTTGGCCTTCCTGCTTCCCACCATTTCAACCATGGCGTCCCAAAGGCATGGACACAAAAATCAAATAATCCAGTGAAACTTACTCCTACAATAGGATCATATTCCCTACTTTTTCTGTAACGCTCAACTTCAAATTCATGATTAAGTAAGCATGCTACAGAAAGAGCTGCTGCCTTAAAAGCTTTTTTTTGCTCTTCAAAATTATCAGGGTCTATCTGATTTAAATGAACTTCAGCCAAATTGCAATGGAAATCATTTCCCAAGATCTCACCACAAGGGTTAAGTCCATATCGGCTCATCCTGTGGTCTAGCTCTTCTTCAGAGAATGGACCATAACAATTATTTATCCAATTTCTCGCTTCATCCTTACCTTGCTCTGAGTAGATTTCAATAAATTCCTTTTTCAACTCGTCATCTTTGAGAATATCTGCATTTGACCTTGCGATTGCTTCTGGAGCAAATTGAATAGCTCCCTCACCTGAGTGGAATTGTTTTGTTACAGCATCCAAAACAGTTTGGTAAGTGGGTTTTGTATGATAAACCCTAGTATGATTAGCCATCCTGAGGGCATCTTTTTCAGGATCTATTCTCCAATTACCATTCTCATCTTGACTCCATAAATTTTCTTTTGCCGATGCTGCCTCCCTATCATCGGAAGCAAATTGTCTCATTCCAGCACTTCTTCTTATATTTCCAGCAACTATAGTTACTGCAGCTTCATCAATTAATAAACAACATTCTACTGTACTTAATTTCCTGCCTATTGCCTTTCCAAGAAGTGATGCGACTCTGGAGTAGAGATCTTTCAATTTAATAGGATTTGCCATCCCACCAAAACCTTTTAATGATTCTCCAGCAGGTCTAATATCTTCCAAATTTATATAAACATCAATTTCTCTTTCAAGATTTTCATTACTTGATGCCTCAAGAAGATATTTATAGCTATCTACCCAGCCTCTTCTGCTATCTCCAACTTTGATATGAAGATCTTTCCCTTTGATTTCTATTGATGACTTTTCTTCTCTTTTATCTTTAGGAGTTATTCCAACTTCACTGACTGATTTAATATTTATTTTGTTAATTACCGTAGGTAGATTATTTATAAAATGAGGTTCAA
>CACAST010000008.1 GCA_902535185.1 uncultured Prochlorococcus sp. | reverse complement strand
CAATTTACCTTTCAAAAAGCTGTTAGATTATTCGAATCCGGCTATTTTCAAAGAGTAAACGAATTACGTTTTAAAAGACTTCTTAGAAAAATGGAAAATCATGTAATTTTGTGCGGATATGGGAGGGTAGGTCAGGAAATATCTAATCAGATAAAAACGCAAAATATCCCAATTATCGTTGTTGAGAGCGATGAAGATAGAAAAAAGATTGCTGAAGAAAATGGTTTAGAAGTGCTTTGTGCTGATGCAACTCTTGATGAGACTTTAAAACTAGCAGGATTAGAAAAATGTAAAAGCTTGGTTGTTACCTTACCTAATGACGCTGCGAATTTATATGTTGTTTTAAGTGCTAAAGGTATAAGAAGCTCTATAAGAGTAATTGCAAGAGCAGGAACTGAAGAGGCCGCAAGTAAATTGAGATTAGCTGGAGCAAGTATAGTTGTAAGCCCTTATATCGCAGCAGGAAGAGCAATGGCATCAATGGCTTTAAGACCTATTGCTATTGACTTTCTTGATCTGCTTGCAGGAAGTGAATGTGAGATTGAAGAATTTGAATTAAGTAATGATATTAGTCTTTTTGAAACAGCAGAGAAAAGATCACTTTCTGAACTAGGAATAGGAAAAAAAAGTGGTGCAAAAATATTAGCCATTAAAGAAAATGAAAAGTTGTTTACCAATCCTGGAGGTAATTTCATACTTCAGCCAGGTCAAGTGTTAATAGCATTTGGCAGTAAAGAACAACTAAATATTTTGAACGGATTATTAGGTAATCTTGTCGTAGCAGTAGAGTTATTAAAATAGATTGATTGAGGTTCGGAATTAATTGCTAAATTGATTGTGGGTGGAATAAATCTAATGAAAATATTTAAATTCCTATTCGTAATTCCTGTAATAACTTTAATAATTATCTTTCAAACCTCTTTGCAAAATAGATTTCTAATGGCTTCTGATATTAGAGATGGAGAAACAATTTTTAAAAATGTTTGTGCGGGCTGTCATGTAAGAGGTGGATCAGTCGTTCTAAAAGGATCCAAATCATTAAAACTTTCCGACCTTGAAAAAAGAGGAATTGCAGATATATATTCAATATCAAAAATTGCTAATGATGGGATTGGTTTTATGAAGGGTTATAAAAATAAATTGAAGGAAGGAGAGGATAAGGTTCTTTCACAATGGATTATTCAAAATGCACAAAAAGGCTGGGAGTAGATGAAAAGTTTGCTCCTTTAATATGTTCGTGTGAGGAAAATTAAAGAAGCATTTTTATATTAAATAAACAGGTTTAAGGAAAAATTAAAAAGCTAATAAGACCAGATAAAAAAACATTGAATGTAAAGTAAATATGAAATAATTACATCAAATAAATTTGATTATATAAAATAAAATTGATGGAACTTTAAATGGCTACTAAAGATCATAAAAGTTTGCAGGGCTCAAAAATTCTTCTTGTAGAGGATGATAAGAGTATTAGGCTGACAGTAAGTGAATCATTGAAAGGCGAAGGTTTTCAAGTGTTAACTTTTAAAGATGGTTTAAGTGCCTCAGATTTTATTGGCGATAATAATAAAAATGATATAGACCTTATAATTCTTGACTTGATGTTGCCGGGTCTTAATGGATTAGAGTTATGCAGAAAAATAAGAAATGAAGAAAATTATACACCTATATTAATTTTGAGTGCTAAAGATAATGAATCAGACCGGGTTCTTGGATTAGAGGTTGGTGCTGATGATTATTTAACAAAACCTTTTGGTTTAAATGAATTAATTGCCAGATCAAGAGCATTAATAAGAAGATCTAAACGTAATAAGAAATATATAGACAAAACACAAACTATCATTGAGTTTAATCATATAAAAATGTTTTTGGAAGAATGCAGGGTAACTTCTTTTGATAAAGAAATAACATTATCTCCCAAAGAATTTAAACTATTAGAATTATTTTTGAAAAATCCAAAAAGAGTATGGTCAAGGGATTTAATACTTGAAAAAATATGGGAAATTGACTTTATTGGTGATACTAAAACGGTAGATGTTCATGTTAGATGGCTCAGAGAGAAATTAGAAGAAGATCCCTCTGCTCCAAAGTTTCTTAAAACTGTTAGAGGTTTTGGCTATAAGTTTGGATGAAAATGAAAACACTACAAGAAGTATTAACTTTCTTTTATGAGAAATGGAAAACCAAGGTTAAAGGATTTTCAAAAAATAATAAAAATATTGAATTAACTAAAAATAAGAACCAACAAATTTTTGATTTTCCATTTGATAAAGTTAAACCACAGCAACTTTTATCTTGGTTAGATTATTCATCTCAAGGATGGATGATTTTGTCATCTGATCTAACAATAAAATTTATCAATCAGAAAGGTTTATCTCTCATTAAGTTTATTAAATATAAAGATGTTATTGGAAAAGCAATTAATGATATTAATGAGCTCGAAGTACTAAGAAATAAGATTTTATATTCAAGAAAAAAAGATTTCCCAATCAGCCTAGATTGCACCATTTCGGGGGAACCCATTTCTGTAAATATTGTTAGAGCAAGGAAAAAAAATTATTTAATATTGTTGGATAGTAAATTATCAATTGAATCCATAAAAAAAAGACAGAATCAATTAATCAATGATGTGTCTCATGAACTGAAAACACCTCTTACATCTCTTATTTTGATAGGCGAAAGATTGGAAGCAGTAGTATCAAAGAAAGATAAATATCTTGTTAAAAGACTTAAGAAAGAATCTAAAAGACTAAGAAAAATGGTCGAAGAAACTTTAGAACTTTCTAAGCTAGAAAGTAGCGAGGCTTTTAATAGAAATAAAAAAATATCTATTTCAGATTTAGTGATGGAATCTTGGCAAACCTTAAAACCACTTGCAGAAAAAAAGATATAAAAATAAATCTACTGATACCAACAAAATATTTTATATCTGCAGATATTGAAAATTTAAAAAGAGCTTTTATAAATATTTTGGATAATGCTATTCGTTATTCCCCTGCTAATGAAGAAATTCAAATTGAAATTTTTAAAAGAGATAGCTCGGTTGTTATGAGAGTTAGAGATAAAGGGATTGGATTAGAAGAAAATGAATTTAATGATATTTTTTCTCGTTTTTATAGAGGTGATCCATCAAGGACTAAATTCAAGAAAAGTGGAAGTGGTTTAGGTCTTTCAATAACAAAAAAAATAATCAATAACAATAAAGGTTTTATAAAGGCTTTTAATCATAAGGATGGTGGAGCAATTTTTGAAACTATCTTTCCTTGTCTTAATACAGATTTATAGGAAAAATTTAAAAAATATTAGGACAATATTTTTCTGTAAAAATTTTTTTAAATTCAAAACCCCTCTCTTGCAAAAAGAATACTGCCTTTTTTAGGTCATCTGCCCAATAAGTATCCCTTTCCTCAATGGCTAACCAAAGCAAAAAAAGACCTGCTAATTGCAGGTCTTTTAATGTGTGTAAGATTTCTAAATTAAATTTAGACTTAGAAGCTGAATGATGTTTTAACCATGATTCCAGTTTCATCCAAATCAGTAGCATCTTTTGCTTCAACAGTGTAAATAAGTGGAGTGATTGTCATTCCATCATTTACTGGGTATGAATAATATGCTTCATACATTAACCTTTCAGGCATTACGCTTGAGGCTTCTGTCATTGATCCATAAGTACCTACAGCAGCACCTAATTCGCCTGCTCCAACTTCACCATTGATTCCAATGAAGAATGCCTCTGTTTCGTCAGCATCTGATGTCGCATTATCAAGAGAGCCGAATTCATAACCAGCACTGACGTTTATACCATTATCAAACGAATAGTAACCGTTTAATGCTGTGTATGTATCATTGTCGATACCATCTTCAACATTTCCGTAAGTTAAAGAAAGACCGTAGCTGTCAGCTGTGTATGCGACGTTAGCGGCGTAACCATCAACATTCTCCTTAGTACCAAGCCCAGTTTCATCACCCGCATAACCTAAAGCAGCAGTAAAGCCGTTGCCAAAATCATACTCAAAACTTAGGTGTGCACCACCCTCGTCAACATTGGCATTTACATTACCGCAATCATCTAGAGTGTCACTTGGGCCACCGTAAACACAAGCTGTTGTGAACTGCTTGCTGGCGTCAAGGCCGTCACCAACCAGAACAGTGATGTTATCACCTAAGGGGAATTTGTATGCAACACCATCAATTTTTAATTGGTCCCCTGTTTGATCAATGCCAGCAAATTCACCAACTGCAAAATCAGCGTTTTTAGCTGCATTACCAGAATCAATAGCAACACTTAAGCTGTCATCACCAGAAAAACTAGTTTTTAGTTTGGTTTGGAAACTGTATGCGAAATCGATATCGTCATTTCTTGTGGTGGAACTTCCAGTTACTGATGTAGTAACACCTTTACCATCTACAGCACCAATTGCCATAATAGCCTTAAATGATGCAGTAGTAGTCTCTGAAAAACTACCAGCTTCAATATTATTGAATCTTGCCTCTAAACCGTCTATACGACTGTTAGTAATGGCAAGTTGTTCTGCAGGTGTAAAGTCACTAATAGTGACTTCATTTGCTGTAGCAGACATAGGTGCTAAAAGACCTAATGTTGCAGGAGCTACAAGCAAGCTTTTAAAAAGTTTCATGAACCTCAACACGTAAAAATGGATATATATCCTTTTATAGGAAAACTAATTAAGGTTAAGAAATGAGTAAGGATTAAGCTCAAAAAAAAAACTTAAACAAACCTTAAACTCTTCTTAAATTAAAAGAGAATTTTCGACAAATTTCAAAATTATTATCAATCAAAGTAAAAAATTTTTTTAAGTTTTTATTTCAATATTTTTAAAACCAAACGAAAAAGGCTCTGATCAGGATTTAGTTTAAGAGAGGATTAAGAACTAATTAATTAAAAGATAAATTTAATGTTAAAGAGCATTGGCTTCCAAATTAAATGCTATAAAGATGGAGTCTATTATTTGATCATTTCAACAATGAAATTAGCTAAAAAAGCTCTTTTATTAGCTTCAACAATGACTCTAGTTGCTTCTTGCGGAACCTCTACTTCTTCAGTGAGGTTAAGTGGAGCAGGAGCATCTTTCCCTGCCAAGATTTATACTAGATGGTTCAAAGATTTATCAAATGATGGAGGTCCAAAAGTAAATTATCAAGCTGTTGGTTCTGGTTCTGGAAGAAAAGCATTTATTGATGAGACTGTAAACTTTGGTGCTTCTGACGATCCTATGAAAGACAAGGACATAGCAAAAGTCACTAGAGGTTTAGTTCAGATCCCTATGGTTGGTGGAACTATCGCTTTTGGTTATAACTACGATTGCGACTTGAAACTTACTCAAGAGCAGGCAGTTCAAGTCGCAATGGGTATGATAAGCGATTGGCAGGAAGTTGGATGCGCTCCTGGAAAATTGACTTGGACTCATCGTTCTGATGGATCAGGTACAACTAAAGCTTTTACAAACTCCATGGAAGCGTTTTCGAAAACTTGGACATTAGGCACAGGTAAGTCTGTAAAATGGCCTGCTGGTGTTGGGGCTAAAGGTAATTCTGGAGTAGCAGGTGTTATTCAAAACACTTATGGCGCAATTGGTTATGTTAACCAGTCCTACATTAAGGGTAATGTTAAAGCTGCTGCACTTCAAAATCTCTCAGGCCAGTTTCTAAAACCATCTGTAGAAGCAGGAGCTAAGGCTCTCAATGGTATTACTTTAGATGAAAATCTTGCTGGTAAGAATCCAAATCCTACAGCTAGCGGAGCTTACCCTATCGCTTCATTGACATGGATACTTGCCTATGAAGAAGGTAATGGTAAAAACACTAAAGCAATCAAACAAGCATTTAATACATTATTAAGTGATGAGTATCAAGATAAAGCTCCATCACTTGGTTTTGTCCCCTTAAAAGGTGAAATTCTTGAAAAGTCAAGAGCTGCTGTAAAAAGAATCGGTAAATAAACCGTAAGACAAATATTTAAAAGGAGGAATTTATTTCCTCCTTTTTTTATGCAAACAAATATTTTGATAAACCTAATATTAAAGAAAAAAGAATAAGTATGTAGGTTGGAATTATTTTAAAAAAAGATAATAGTGTGGAGATTAAAACTATAAAAATAGAGCTAATTAAAAAGAATTTTGATGAAAAACTATATTCAATTAAATTAAAGCCAGAGAAAATAACTGCTCCTGGAATTGTATTGATTACTCCTTCGATAAAGTAATTAATCGATTTAATTCTGTTTTTTATGAAGCCTTTTCCAAAAACAAAAATCAATAAAAAACTTGGTAAAAAAATTGCAAAAGTTGATATAAATGAATACTTTAAAGCTTCATTTATTCCTCCGACCGAAAACCCAGCTTTGTATCCAATAAAACTTGTAGTTAATAAGACAGGACCAGGTGTTATCTGGCCAATCATTATCCCATCTATAAATTCATTATTTGTTAACCATCCTTGTGAGACAACATAATCACTCATTAGAGGAATGATTACTAGTCCCCCTCCAAAAATAAAAAGTCCCGATTTGAAGAAGAAAAAAAACAGATTAAGATAATTTATTAAAAACTTTGAGTTTGTAGAGTGCTCTAAAAAATCATAAAAATTGGCAATATACAAAAAGATTGAGCTAGTTAAAAATGAGGTTGTTGAAAATATAGATAAAGGAACCAAGCTATAAAAAATATTTTTCCATTTCTGTAAGAAAATATTTATCAAACCTGCAATAGTAAGAATTGTTATGAGAGGAAATTGGATACTATTATATTTTGCAAATATAAGTAGAAATAAGATTGAGCTAGAGAATAATACTCGATCTAACTTTAATCTTTTTTTTAAAAGAACTAATGAAAATGAAAAAATTATTCCTGCAATAATAGGAGGATTAAAATAAATTAAATCATTTAGAAATTCTGATCCTGAATAAATTTGCCAAAAAAAGCTAAGAACTAATACCGAAATGAATCCTGGGATAATGAAACATATACCGGATATCAATCCACCAAGATAACCATTAATTTTAAGGCCTATATATATTGCTAATTGAGTGGATATTGGCCCTGGAAGCAATTGACATAAACCAATACCTTTTTCAAAAGATTGTGTTGAGATTAATTTTTTATTATTTATAAGTTCATCTTCGAATAAAGAAATATGAGCATATGGTCCTCCAAAACTGAAAATACCAATTTTTAGAAAAATTTTTGCAAGTTCAATTAAGGATATTTTTGCCATTTAAATATTCTAATTTCTAAAAATTAGTTTTTATAGTGATGATAAGCTTTGTTTGATTGATGGTAATTTAAGACTCGAAATCCAAGATAATAATATTAGAAGTGATGAAAAATAAAGACAATATTGAAGGCCAATACTCGGATTTCTCCCAATCATAAATAGTAAGCCAGATAGTAATGTTCCAACTAGTCTTCCAGCAGCATTTGCCATGTAATAGAAGCCAACATTTAAACTGACTTTTTCATTATCAGAGTAGGCCAAAATCATATAAGAATGTGTGGAGGAATTCATTGCAAAAACAAATCCAAAAATAGTAAGTCCTAAAATTATTGCTATCGATGGAGAACTTTCTCTCCATAATGCGACTCCTATCAGTGATGGTATGACCATTAATACGGCACTCCAAAATTGGATAGCTTTACGATCTGGACTTTCTTTCTGGCCCCACATCTTTCTAATTCCTGGGGCCGAAGCCTGAACAATTCCATAACCTATTACCCATGCCCCAAGAAATAATCCTATCTCCATGTAGCCCCAACCAAATGCCATATCTAGGAATACTGGAAGAGCTACAACAAACCAAACATCTCTTGCTCCAAAAAGAAAGAATCTTGCTACTGAAAGAATATTTATTGCATTTGATTTTGAAAAAAGATCATTAAAAGCTGGTTTGGTTTTCATCTTGCCAATTTCTCCAGGCAAAATTAATGTCAATAAAAAGGCTAAGCAGAGACCAAAACCCATAATTCCTACAGCATTATTGAATCCAAATAACTTATATAAAAGTCCACCCAAGAAAAAGCCAACTCCCTTAAGAGCATTTTTGGATCCAGTTAAAATAGCAACCCATTTAAAAAGTTGTTTTTGGCCAGTATCATTGTCATCATTTGTCTCTGGAAATACTGTCTTAACAGCACTTTTAGCACTCATTTTGTTTAAATCTTTTGCTATCCCACTAACTGCTTGAGCAACCATAACATATGCAACACTAAAAATTACTGGCCAATCTTCCTTAACTGGAATAAGCATAAAAAGAGCGATGATTTGCAGGATAGTCCCAATCCATAAAGTAAGCCTTAATCCATATCTTGCTCCTATCCAGCCACCATAAAGATTAGTAATTATTCCAAAAAACTCATAAAAAAGGAAAAGTAAAGCAATTTGTAGAGTTGTGTAACCTAGCTCATGAAAGTGACCAACAACTAATAATCTTAGTGCGCCGTCAGTAAGCGTGAACGCCCAATAGTTTGCTGTTACAACACTATATTGTTGAATATTAGATAACTTCATAAAGACATAAATTAAATCTCTTTTTTGATTACATATTCAGTAAGATCTGCAAGTCTGCAGCTGTAACCCCACTCGTTGTCATACCAAGCGTATATCTTTAATAAATTTGAATTAACAACCATCGTTGATAAACTATCAACTATTGAACTTCTAGAGTCATTTACATAATCTGCAGAAACTAAAGGTCTTTCTTCGTAGCCAAGAATTCCTTTTAAATAAGTTTTTGAAGCTTCCTTTAGTGCCATATTTACTTGTTCAGTTGTCACTTCATTATTTAGTTCAAAAACTGCATCAGTTAAAGAACCATTAAGTAGAGGAACTCTTACTGCATGACCATTTAATTTTCCTTTTAATTCTGGAAAGATCTCAGCGATAGCTTTAGCAGATCCAGTGGTAGTAGGTATTAAACTTTGCATACATCCTCTTGCTCTTCTTAAATCACTTTTATAAAAATCTACAGGAACTTGAGTGTTCGTGACATCGTGAATAGTTGTAATAGCGCCATGTTTAATTGAGAAATTTTCATTAATTACCTTTACTATCGGAGCTAAACAATTTGTAGTGCAGGAAGCTGCAGTTACTAATTTATGTTTGGAAGGGTCATAAAGACTTTGATTTATACCGTAAACAATATTAAGTGATTCCTCTCCAGCTACAATTCCCTTTACTGGACAAGCTACTATTACTCTTTTCATCTCAAGAGAATCAAAATAGGGATTTAGTTTGTCTGGCTTTTTATTCTTTCCTGTACATTCCAAAATAATATCTACAGAAGATTTTTCCCAAGGAACATCAAGGTAATTTTTAAAAGATGTGTAAGCTAATTTCTTTCCATCAATTATTATTTCTTCTTCTTTGACCTCTATATCTTTCCCCCATCTTCCATGGACCGAATCGAATTCGAGTAAATGCGCAGCGGCATTCGAATCTCCTGCTATCTCATTAATGTGAGTTATTTCTATATCAGCTCTATCCCATAATGCTCTTAAAACTAATCTGCCAATTCTTCCAAAACCATTAATTCCAATTTTCATAACCACGAAAATTCCTATTGAAATTATACATCAAAATATTTTGATGTATCAAGAATTTTTCTTTATGAAATCTTTTTTATTTAAGCTATATTAAGGAGAATTTAATATCCTTAAAAGTGTTAAAGGAGAGTAGCAAAGTAAAAAAAGAAAATATATCTAAGTTGATGGTTTCATTTTCTGATCCTTTTAGGCTAGAAATAATTGACCTAATGATGGATGGAGAAGTTTGTGTTTGCGATATTATGAAATTAACTAATTTATCTCAATCAAGAATTTCATACCACATAAAAATTTTGAAGGAAGCTGGTCTTATCTCAGACAGACAAGAAGGTAGATGGGTCTATTACAGTTTAAATAAAGAATCTCTTTTTTTGATCAAGGAATGGATAACTTCTTTGACAGATTATTCCTCAAAAAGAAAACGTTGCTGCGAATAAATTATATTTTAGATTTAATAATTAACTTCTGATTCCCTGTCATAAATCATTCCCGATTGTTCCATCCACTCAGCTTTAGTTTTGCAATTTTGTTTGTGATTAAAGATGTGAAAACCTTCAATAATAATCATTATGGATAGAAGTAAAACAGGAATAAAATATACAGGGGAAGATATTACTTCTTTATATTTGATTTGAGCAATGAATTCCTTGTATTTAAACATCCCCTCAGTTTCTATTCAGTTAATAATATTCACCTATGGTTAAGTAAAGTTAAAGAAAAAATTGTGAAGAAATTAAGTTTAAGGATGTTTACTTTTCATGACTTTCTTGTAGCTTTAACCCCTCTTAAAGTCTTTTACAACATTTAGTAGTAGATTTATAGAGATATTCTTTTTTTAATGGAAGAGAAATTAACTCTTTTCAAGAATCGTAAAAGATTCGGTATCGAAAAAAATATAGATATTATCTTCAAGAATACTGCTCTAGTCTTGTCTAGTTTCGTAGCAATAATACTTTTAGGAATTATTTTAGTAGTCTTTTCCCAATCATTTGAATCCTTTTCAAGGTATGGCTTGAAGTTTTTAGTAACCTCTGAATGGAATCCAGTAAAAGATGAATATGGAGCTTTTACTGCAATATATGGCACATTAGTAACTTCATTTCTTTCGTTATTAATAACTATCCCTTTGGGCGTTGGAACTGCAATATTTATTACCGAGGACTTTGTACCGAAAGTTTTTAGAGAAATAATAGGTTCTTTTGTTGAATTATTAGCAGCTATTCCATCAGTTGTATTGGGACTTTGGGCAATATTTGTAATGGAACCTTTTTTTAGAGCCTTTTTTGTCTTTTTACATAATTTCTTTGGTTGGATTCCTTTATTCAGTACAGAACCTACAGGCAGGAATTCTTTGTTAGCAATATTGATTTTAGTAGTAATGCTTTTGCCAATAGTGACCTCCATTGCAAGGGATTCACTTAATCAGGTTCCTAAAAAGCTAAGAAATGCAGCATATGGAATTGGAGCAAGTAGATGGAAAACAATATTTTCAGTAATCTTGCCAGCAGCGTTATCAGGAATTATGGCAGGTGTTCTATTGGCTTTAGGCAGGGCAATGGGAGAAACAATGGCTGTCACTATGATTATTGGTAATTCAAATGCATTTAGTTGGTCTCTATTATCTCCTGGTTATACCATTTCTTCCATGCTTGCAAACCAGTTTGGTGAAGCTGATGGAAGTCAGGTTTCATCACTCTTTTATGCGGCTTTTGTACTTATGATCCTTTCTTTGGTAGTAAATATCTTTGCGCAGTGGCTAGTCAAGAAATTTAGTCTCAAATATTAGATAATTATGAATTCACTTTATTACCAGAAAAGATTATCCAGAAATATAGGAGATAAATTCTTTACTTCTTTATCAGTAATTTGTGCATTGATTGCAATACTTCCCTTGATTTTTCTGGTAACTTATATTCTTATCAAAGGTGGATCTCAAATTACACCAGAACTATTTACTTTAGAACCAAATCCTCCTGGAGATGATTTAGATGCAGGAGGTATTAATCCTGCATTAATAGGCACACTAATAATAACTACTATTGCTTCAATTATCGCCATACCAGTAGGTGTTGGCGGTGGCATATATCTGGCGGAATACTCTAAAGGTGGTGCTTTTTCAAGATTTATTAGATTTGGGGTAAATGTTTTAGCGGGAGTCCCTTCAATAATTGCAGGTGTATTTATTTATGCCTTAATCGTTTCAACAAAGATCTTATTTGGAAGTATGTATAGCGGTTTGGCAGGAGGTATGGCTCTTTCAATATTGATGTTACCTACTGTGATAAAGACGACTGATGAAGGTTTAAAGTTAGTCCCGAACGAATTAAGATATGCCTCTCTTGGTGTTGGAGCAAGTATGTATACAACTATATTGAAAGTTACTTTGCCTTCTGCCTTTAGGTCTATTGCTACTGGCGTTGTACTTGGAATCGCAAGAGCTGCAGGTGAAACAGCCCCTTTGATATTTACGGCTTTATTCTCTTACTACTACATAACAGGCTTTGGCGACTTGTTTTATGAGATGGGCTCCTTGGCCGTATTGATATACAACTTTGCTCTAGAACCATACGATGCACAGAATAAACTTGCCTGGGCAGCTTCCTTTATTCTTGTTTTGTCGATACTATCAGTAAATATATTTTCAAGGATATTGGCTGCTTTTACTGAGAAAACCAAGAGAGTATAAATGATTAAAACTAATAAAAAAATACCAAAGAATATCATTTTATCTCTTGAGAATGTTTCTATTAGTTATGGAACTTTTGAAGCAGTAAGAAATGTTTTTTGTAATTTTAAAAAAGGAAATATAACCTCCCTTATTGGACCTTCAGGATGTGGTAAATCTACTGTTCTTAGATCTTTAAATAGGATGAACGATTTAATTCCTAATTGTTCGTTAAAAGGGACTGTCCTGTTTGATGGAACTAATATCTACGATAAAAGAGTAGATCCAGTTGAAGTGAGAAGAAGAATTGGAATGGTTTTTCAACAGCCTAATCCTTTTCCTAAATCTATCTACGAAAATATCGCATTTGGAGCAAGAATTAATGGCTTTACGGGAGATATGGATGAATTAGTCGAGAGTTCACTAAGAAAAGCTGCTTTATGGGATGAATGTAAGGATAAATTAAATGATAGTGGTTACTCATTATCTGGTGGGCAGCAACAAAGATTATGTATCGCTAGAACTATTGCTATTGAGCCTGAAATAATTCTCATGGATGAGCCATGCTCAGCGTTAGATCCAATTTCTACTTTGAAAATAGAAGAGACGATGCACGAACTTAAGAAGAATTACACAATAATAATCGTTACTCATAATATGCAGCAGGCTTTGAGGGTCAGTGATATGACTGCATTTTTCAATGCAATTGAGTATGAAGATGGTGATGGAGGGAAAGTTGGTTATCTTGCAGAATTTAATTCCACTAAGAAAATTTTTAATTCTCCCAAAGAAAAAACTACTCAGGAATACATATCAGGTAAATTTGGTTGACGTTAAATTTTTACCTTTAAAAAGAAAAATTTTTACCTTTAAGAAAGGCAAGGGGTAGACAAACAGTATAAATACCTATATAGTTATGTCGAATTAGTAAGTTTATCTTTGAAAAACTACCCTTTTCTACCTTTCTTGATTTTTGCAGGGGCTCTCATAACAACTGCAACAATAGGATTACCCGTATTTACTTCATAATTTAAGAGTATTTCTATTTCAGGTAATCTTATGCTTTCAATATTAAATAAAGAATTAATTGGAAGTCCTCATAAAACCTTAATAAAGGGAAATTTATTTGACTTTATTAAAAAAAGAGAGAATATGAATCTGTGTGGGAGTGAAAAATCTGTATTAAAGCCATTTTTAAAAGTGGTTAATTTCTAATTTATTTATCATGGATAAAACTAAAGAACAGTTAGAAAAATTAAGAGAAGTAGCAGAAGCATCTCTTACAAAAACGGATGAACTTCAAAAAGTTCTTGCTCAAATCGAAGCTTTAATGTCGAGAGAAGAATCACAAACATTATCTAAGAAGAAGTAATTATTTAAAAAAATAATTTTAGGTTTTGTACTTTTAACTACACCTCTACAAATCCATTGTAGTTATTAATTGGTTATGCAGAACCCGTTCCAAAGTTTTCTGTTAGGTCTCGAGGTCTTACCTTCTTTAAGTAAAAGATCTCTTTAATTTGTATGTTTTTATTATATTTTTATAACCTACTTATTTAGTTGATTACTTTATAGATTTCCTTCAAGCAGACATTTACATCGAAAGATTCAGTATTTACAATCTCTAATCCTGTTTTCTCTGTAACTTCAACAGTAGCATTACATTCGTCTTGTTTAAGAGCCATATAACTTGGCTTTATCTCTTCAATATCTAATTCAACACTTGATTCAGTTTCTACCTTATATTGCTCCATTACTAATGTAACCGCTTCAATTTCAACGGAAAAATTATCATTTGCTTTTGCCTCAAATGGCATGAAAAGAAATGGAAATAAAATCAATGCTATTAATTTTTTCATTTCTATAAAATGTGTTTATTTTTTTTATAACGTGGATTGACAGCTAAGAAAAGGGTCATTAGCTGTATAAATTTTTTATTATCTACTTCTACTAGTAGAAATTGATTAATAGATTTAAAATAATAGATAAATAAAATAAACGAGACTTTTAAGTATAAATTGGTATATCTAAATGAAAAATTTAAGTCACTTCAATAGGGTTTTTTAAGATTTTATTTCGATAATTTCTTCTTCAGAAACAATTGCCCATTTTTTAAATGACTTTTTGCAGGGATATCCTCCTGTTAGGTCTCCAAATGCAGGTAAAAATAAAGTATTTTTATTCTTATCCATTGCAAAGCACCTAAATGATAATTTATCTCCATTGTTTTTTATATAGATTTTTGGATGATAATGTCCACAAATATTCAAGGTTTTATTGTTTTCTAAATTTACTGGTTCATGACTAAAAGTAATATTTTTAGTTTTTCTAATATCAAAAATTTTAATATTTTTAATATTGCAACCTACATCGTGATTTCCTAGGACTAGTTCAACATTAGTTTTTAGCAGTGCAGGAAGATCCTCAACTTTTTTTTGAAGAGTTTTATCTATTGAATATTTGCTGTGGAATAAATCTCCTAATATTATTAACTTTTCAGGACTATATTTTTTTACTATTTTTTTTATTCTTTCAAAATTGTTTTTATCTGAATTATTAGTAAGAGGTATACCATTTTGCTGAAAATACTCAGCTTTCCCAAGATGAATATCGCATATTAACAACTCTTTTGCTTCCGGTAGAAATAATGCTCTTGAAGGAAGCATCTCTAACAATGTATCTTCCCAACAAAATTTAAAAGAACTTTTTTTCATTTAATCACTATATTTTTTTATAAGTTTTTCTACTCTTTTTTCTATTGACTCATTGCTTAAAGTATTTTTAAGTCTTTCAACTAGTAAAGGGAAAGCAAAAGGAGTTGGAGTTTTTATCTCGTTTAGTAGCATTTTTAAATTTTTTAATCTTTCTAATGATCTAGATATTCTTTTATTTTCTAATTGATATTCTTTAACTTCTTGATGCGATTGTTTTATCAAAAGATGGTCTTCTTCATATTTAGTAAAGACATCGTAGAAAAGACTTGAACTTATTTGAAGTTGGGAAGAAGTTTTTGTTTTGGTTGGATTATTTTGATTTACTAGTCCACTTATTTGGGCAATATTTTTAAATCTACGTTTTGTTAATTCTGAAAAATTAATTGCATTTTCTAGATCTTCTTCCAATTTTTTGTTATTCAAAAAGTAATCAGCTTCTTTTTTTATTATGGAAAAATCATAATCTTCTGCAGTAGTTAAGCTGAATCCAAAATCATTAGCAGTAATGCTAAATGTAGATTGTTTTAATTTTGCCAATCTCAAAGCCCATAAAAATGCAATTCCTTCATTTACAAATTTGCCATCAAGTGTAAAAACAAAAAGATTTGATAAATCCTTGGTTTTATAGATTTCTATAAGGAATTCATCTTTCTTTGGAATATTTGAAAGAACTTTTTGTTTTTTCAATATTGGGCGTAATGAATTTAGTTCAGGATTTAAGCAATCATAATTTTCTAGTTCGTTGCAAATATCTATTTCTTTTCTCAAACTCTCACAGAGTAGATCAGAAATTGCCATTTGACCTCCAACCCATGCAGGAATTAGAGAACTTTTTTTTGTTGATTTTTTAACATACAAAATCATATCTCTTATTCTTACAAATTGAAGCATTTTGCCAGCAAAGTAAAATGTATCACCGGGATTTAATTTTGAAGCAAAATTCTCCTCTAAATTACCTAAAGATTTACCTTTCATATATTTGACATTCACAAATTTGTCACTTGTAATTGTCCCAATATTGAACTTATGCATTCTTATTAAAGATTTGTCTTTTACAAAGTATTTAAAGTTTTTATTATTATTTTGTGATTCTTCTTTAACTATCTTTTTATATTTTGGGTAAGCTTTAAGACATTTTCCTCCATATTCTAAAAAGTCAAGACACCAATTCCAATCTTGATCTTTTAAGTTTCTATAACTCCAACAACTTTTAATTCTTTCTTTCTCAATTTTCGGATCAAAGCCATTTCCGCATGCCAAACTTATTAGATGTTGAAGAAGTACATCATAAGATAATTCAGGAAGTCTAATTTCCTCAGTTATACCACTTTTTATTATTCTTCTCATTGCACTAATCTCAAATAACTCCAGAGAATTAGTAGGCATAAAAATTATTTTTGATTTCCCGCCTGGTCTATGAGCACTTCTTCCAGCTCTTTGGATAAGTCTAGCTAAATTCTTTGCACTACCAATTTGAACTATTTGATCTACAGGTTGAAAGTCAACTCCCAAATCTAACGAGCTTGTGCAGACTACCCATTTAATTAATCCGTCTTTAACTCCTTCTTCAACTCTTTTTCTATCTTCTTTATCGAGGGAGCCGTGATGAAGTGCGATTTTGTCTTCCATCTCTGGCAGAAAAAATTTAAGACATTGATACCATCTTTCAGATTGGTTTCTTGTATTGGTGAACAATAAGGTGCTTTTATTTTTATCTAGGATTTTTAAAAGTGAAGAATGACTTCTGATTCCTAGATGACCACTCCATGGAAAGGTTGTTTCCTTCTCTGGCAAAACGCTTATAATTTCTATCTCTTTTTGAATATTTGTACTTATAATTTTGGGTTTAATAGCGCTCATCCCAACTATTGCTCTTGCTGCTTCTTCAATATTTCCAATAGTTGCAGACATTGCCCAAATTTGTAAATTTTTTATATTGCCTCTTAGCCAACTTAAAGATAACTCGCACTGGTTTCCTCTTTTACTACCCATCAATTCATGCCATTCATCAATAATTATTGATGACAACTCCTTGAACAGATTATTAGATTCTTTATTAGAAAGTAAAAGAGATAAAGACTCTGGAGTGGTAATAAGAATATTAGGTGGTTTAGCTAGTTGCTTTTTCTTTTCATATGGGGTTGTATCCCCGTTCCTTATTTCAACAGTGATTTCTTTATTAAAATGCAAAGCTGCTAATTGTATGGAATTTTTTAGATCTCTACTTAGTGCTTTTAAAGGGGTTATTAATAATATATTTACACTTTTATTATTTTTGGGATCTTCTACCTTTGAAAGAGGTCCCATTAATGCAGCATAAGTTTTGCCGCATCCAGTAGGAACTTGTATTATTCCACTCTCTCCATTTATAAATGCTTCCCAAGATTCGATCTGATAGGGTAGTGGCTCCCATCCATTTGTGGAGAAAAACTGTTTAATTTTAGAAATTAAATTATTTTGCTTATTATTTTTCGTAATATTTTTCATGATATTTTTTTCATTAGTTCATAAGCATTCTCTAGGCTATTTGCATCATGAATTTTTTTATCTTTTCTCCATTTTGTTATCCTTGGAAATCGTACTGCTATTCCTGACTTATGACGTTTAGAAATTTGTATTTTCTCAAAAGATATTTCGAATACCATTTCTGGTTTTAACGATCGAACAGGACCAAATTTTTCAATAGTATTTTTTCTTATCCATTTATCTAGCTCTTTAATCTCAATATTCGTTAAACCAGAATACGCACTTGCAAATTTAATTAATTCTTTATCTTTCCATAATGCAAAACTGTAATCTGTATACAGACCCGCTCTTCTACCGCTACCGCCCTTAGCGTAAATTAGAACAGCATCCAGTTGCATAGGATCAACTTTATATTTCCACCAAATACCCTTCTTTCTTCCAGAGGAGTATATAGAAGTCTTTTTCTTAATTATTAATCCTTCAGTATTATTTTCTCGAGATTTTTCTTTATAATTTAAAGCATCAGGCCAATCTTTAGGAAAGATTAAATCACATATTTTGAAAATATTAGAGATATTATTCTCAGTTTTAATTTGCCATTTTGAAAAATATTTTTCTAACTCAATTCTTCTATTTTCTAATTTAATTTCTCTTATATCTCTCCCATTAATCTCTAAAAGATCATAAGCAATAAAAATAATTGGATATTTTATTTGGATTGATCTAGTTGGAGAATTTCTATTTATTCTTTTTTGAAGTAAAGAAAAATCAAAGGCAATTTGTTCTTTAAAATTCCAAACTAATAATTCCCCATCAAGAACAAAATCATCTTTTATATGCGACATTTTCTCTACTAATTCTGGGAAAGATTCATTTACTAATTCTTGCCCTCTTGTCCATAACGAAACATTGCCTGATCTTTTAATTAATTGCAACCTTATACCGTCGTATTTCCATTCAAATTGAAAATCATTTATTGAATTTTTGAAGATTTTATCTTCAATAGTATTTGCTAGAAGAAATGGAAATGGTTTGGAATTTAACTCTTGAAGATTGATATTCTTGTTAATTAAAAATTCATATGAATCAATTGAAGGTTTAAAATCACCCATCAACCTATGAGAAATAATCTCTTCCTCAATATTAATTAGTTTTGATATTGATTTTGTGATTAATCCGATAGAGACTCCTACTCTAAAAGTTCCTGTAAGAATTTTATTAAAAATTAGATGGTTATCTTCTGGTAATGTTTCCCAAAGATTTTTAATTTCTGAATTTTTCTCCTCCTCATTAAGTTTTGATAATGCAGGTATTGTCTCGCTTAGTAATTCATTGAGACTTATATTTGATAATTTCTTTTTTCTAGAATTAGTTTTATTTTTAAGTAACAACGTTATTAACTCAGCAGAATCACCAACTTTTAAATAACATGTATCAATTAACCATTGAGGATATTCATATATTTGAGAAAAAATATTTTTTAAATATCTTCCACTAATAAATCTCTTATTACTTTTTCCAGTTAGTAAATATATTGCCCATGAATTATCTATTGGATCATTAGATAAAAAATAATTCTTTAAAACTTCAATTTTATTATTTGTACTATTAATTGAATCTAGATCGCCAAATAATTCTGAAAACTTTTTTAAGCTCATATTTATTTACCGAATAAAAGGACATTTATTGATTCCTTTTCAACTAAATATTTACTTAAGGCTTCACTATCTCCATGATGAAAAAATACATTTTTTGCTTCAGACTTTTTTACTACTTCCAGAATTCCATCCCAATCCGCATGATCAGAGATTGCAAATCCTTTATCATATCCTGATCTTTTTCTTAGAGCTCTTATTGACATCCATCCACTCGCGAAAGCTGTTTGAATGTTTTTGAAATTTTTTAAATAATAACCCTTACTTAAAGATGGCGGTAATAATATTAGACTTCCTTTAAGTTCATCTATCTTTTTTTTATTTTCAATTTTTATAGTATCTTTAATATCAATTCCAAGTTCCCTATAACTATTGTTCATTTTGTGAATACTGCCATGGGAAAAAATATTGCCTTTAAAATTTGTTTGACCAATTTCGTTTAACAATCTCTGAGCTTTTCCAAGTGAATAGCAGAAAAGTAAAGAAGTTTTTTCTGGTGAATTGGTTATCCATTTTGAAATATCATTTGCTATTTTATTTGATTCATCCCACTTAAATATTGGCAATCCAAAAGTACATTCGCTTATTAAATAATCAGTTTTTACTATTTCATATTGTTTACAAGTCTGATCTTTTTGAAGCTTAAAGTCACCTGAAATTAGCCATTTTTCTTCAGCAAAAATAAACCTTATTTGACTAGATCCAAGGATGTGACCGGATGGATGAAAAGAAATATTAATGCCATTTATCTTAAATTCTTCTCCATATTCAAAAGTCTTAATTTTGATATTATCTCCAACTCTTTCTTTAAGAAGCATCGCAGTTTCCTTAGTAGAAATGTATTCTTCACAGCCAAATGTAAAGTGATCAAAATGAGCATGAGTTATTAATGCCTTTTTTACTGGCTTGCTTGGATCAATCCAAATATCAGCAAGTTCACAATAAAGATTTCCATCTTTATATCTTATTAAATATTCTTGTTTAGTTCTCAAAACTACATCTCTTACAATGAAGTTAATTTAGCTAATTATGCCCACGCTTGTTTTGTTAAAGCTATAGCTGAAATTGTTAGTAAAGCAATAACTACAAATTTGTTACTCCAATTAATCATGAATGAACTGATTTTGTTGAAAGGAACTCTATTTGATGGCACAATCTCTTTTTTATTCATAATATGATGATTTTCATTATTTTCTAAGTAATTTAAATTTTTAATCTCATTTATTAATTTAGATTCGCAAGTTGAGAGTTTTTCTACTTGATTTAATAATTCAATATCTTCTGGCCTTAATAAAGAATTTAATTCTTTAATTTGTCTTTCATTTTTCATAAGAAATTCATTAACTATCTCATCTGTCCCTAACCCCTTCTTTATATTTAAAAGAATGTCATCTCTTTCCCAGGATTTTTCAAGAGAATTTAAAATTCTGCTTATGCTCATTTTAAGTATTTTTACTTATGATAAATTATTATTTTTTTCTTCTGTGGCTTATTCCTTTAAGTAATTAAAAAAATTATTTTTATTTAAGATTTACGAATAAGTCTGTTAGCAAAATATTTTATCTTTACCTTTTCTACATTTTTTTTAGAACTGCTTTTAGTTTTAACTTTATTTAAATTGATCACTTCATCTGACACATTTTTGCCCGTTTCAAAATAACTTTTAATTTTTTCTAATTCTTCTTTATTTAATCTTTTTGTTGCACCTTTTGCATTGATTCCAAGTTTCTTGCAGGCTAATAATATTCTATTACTTTCGACATTAAGATCTTTGGCAATACTGAAAATAGGAGTGTTGATAGACATTATTTTCTTTACTATGAAATTTATTGTTTATAGTATATTTATAACTTATAAATTAAATATATTTTTAATTATTATTAATTTTAAAAACTTTTTTTAATTAGGCTACTTCATCTTCAAAATTATTTAAATCATTAAACTTCTTCTTCATGGTTGGATTATTTCTAGTTAATTTTTTAACTGTCAAATCTTGAGATTTGCTGTCAGCAGATAAAAGATGTTTTTTTGAGAGAACTAAAGCCTCTTTAGTTTTTTGTAAATGGATTATTGATTTATCAATTTCTGAAATTGCATCATTAAATCTATCCTGGGCAAGTGAAACATTTTTACCAACTGCATTTTTGAATTGCTCAAGAGTACTTTCAAAATTAGTTATGTCAAAATTCTCACGTTTCATTAAATCAATTTGTGATTTGTATTTTAAGGTTTCCATAGATGCATTTCTTAGCAGAGAAATAATGGGCAAGAAAAATTGCGGTCTTATGACATACATTTTTGGGAATCTATGAGAAACATCTACTATCCCTGCATTATATAGTTCACTATCTGGTTCTAAAAGCGATACGAGTACTGCATATTCACAAGATTTTTGCCTTCTATCTTTATCTAATTCTTTTAAGAAATCTTCGTTTTTTCTTTTATTAGTACCATTTAAACTTTCATTCTTCATCTCAAACATTATAGATACAACTTCAGTATGATTTTCATCAATCTCTCTAAATATATAGTCGCCTTTACTTCCAGAAGTAGCATCATTATCCTTTTCGAAATATGAGTTTTTAAACGCAGAAGCACGATTAAGATTAAATTGGGTTTCGCAATGGATTTCTAATGTTTCTCCTACCATCTTTGTAGATAATTTAGATTTCATTTCTCTTAACTCCCTTATAGTCAGGTCTCTTTCACTAATTTTGGTTTTATACTTCTCTGCAATTAATTTTTCATTAATTGAATTTTCAAGCCTCATCTTTTCAATGGAATTTGTTAATGATAAGTTCTCTTTTTCTAAATTAGTAACAGCTTCATTAACTTTGTTTTTTAATGATAATTCTGAAATTAAAGACTGGTTTTTGATTTCATCCTTTAAACTGATTAATTCATTATTCAGTGAATTAATTTTATTTGTTGCTTGATTTTTTAAATCATTAAGAGCATTTGTTTTCTTTTCTTCAGCTATTTTTAATTTAGATTCGAGAGTTTGGATCTCAGACTCTTTAATGCGATTTTGCTCTATTAACTGTATTTTTAACTCTCTTTTTAAAATTTCTAAAGCTTTTTTATTATCTTCTTCAACCAAGATAAGTCTTTCTTTTATTTGTTTATTAAATTCCTCGTCTTTTATCTGAAGAAGTATTTCTTCAAAGCTGCTGGGATCAATTCGGAATGTTTTGCCGCATGAAGGACATTTAATATCTTTCATTTTTTAGTTACAAAGTCAATATTAGAAAGGATTTAATATTCGGATTATGTAAAAAGAATATTATTCTTGACTAAGAATAAACAATGATTCAATATTATGCATTAAAAAATAAATTAATTACCCAATAAAAGTTATATTAATCCTGATTCCTTAAGAATATTTATTTTATTTGCTAATTCAATATCTGCAGAAGATATAGAGCGGTCTAAAGTTTTGTGAGTTGAAACTGTGTATCCACTATCATCAACAAATTCGTCTTCAGTATCTTTTAAGTGAGCATTCTCATTATGGAGATCTTTAAAATTATCCGACTTATATATATTTGACTTACTGACATTACTATATCCAAAATTCGCAATTCCCCTGGCATCTAATGCTTCCTCAACTAATATTCCAACTACTTTAGATCTACTTATAGATTCGCTCTTGGATATTTCATCAATAATTTCAAGTACTCTTTTTCTAGGGAGATATCCTATTCTTTTGACTTTATTTTCCATAAGTCTTTACATATGTCAATATTGTAACACTTCTGTCAAATTAATTCAAATTTTGAATAATAGCACTTATGTATAAATTTAACTAAGAGATTAAAGTATAATTTTAAAGAATTCTTATAGAAAGTTATTTCTCAAATAGTCATGAGGATAGCTTTATATGATTTTTCTAAATACTCATTCAGACAGGCTCGGATTTCTGAAATTTTCTTAATTTAATTCCAAATATCATGAAAGATAAACTATATGATAATGCTGATAGCTTTGCAATGTCATTTGATGAGGAATGGGAAAATATTGATTGCGATGATATAACTTTAAAGATAGATAAGGTATTTGCACTTTTATCAGAGCACCCTTTTTTGATGTCTAATCCAGAAAATGCAAGAAAAATGGCTGAATTTAGGATATTTTCATTAAAAAAATTTCAATAATTATTTTTAAATTTTATTAAAATAAATTTTTTAAAATAACCTTAATTTTAGAAGATTTAAATAGTTGGTGAATTAAAAAATCCTTTACTGAATAAAAATATTATTATGCCAATAATTGGACCTATCCCAAAAACAAAAAGTACTAATTTTGCAGAATTTTTTGTTTGACCTAATTTTTGATCTTTAAAATTTGAATTAGTTTGAATTTTTTTTGATTTTTTCTTTTTCATGAATTGTATATTACTACAAAGCAACTTTAAAAGATTTTGATTTATTATAAAGTTCGAAATAATTTTTCAATTTAATAAAATTAAACTGGAATCACAAAAAGACGGTGTTGTATAATACAAAGACTATAAAGCAAATATGAGTGCAACTAAGAGAGAGGAAGTATGTTCTCACCTACGATATATAAGGTTAGAGCTTAGAGAGATGCATCAAATGCTTATCAAAGAAGATTTAATTCCAGATCTTAATGAAGCAAAGGAAGTACATGCACAACTTGATGCTTTATTGAATTTGTTGTCAGAAAAAAAAGTAAAGAAGATTAAAAGCCAATTTTAAAATTATTATTATTTAATAAGTTTAAAGGTAATTTGTAGCTGATTCTATTTTTTTACGATTATCGTGCATTTTTTCTAATTTATTGTAAATTTCTTTGATTTGGATTTGTATTAGATCAGTTGAATTAATATTGCTTAGGGCATCTAATGCGGATAGAAGACTTTCCTTGGCTTCAATTAAATGTCTACATTCTTTACTGCCTGCTTCGTAAGACATAAGATTAATAATAAAAAATAAATTATCTCAAATATATTAAAAATTCTTCCGTATTGCTTGATACCCTTATCAAATCAACGCTTATTATTGTAATTCTCAATACAGAACAAGTGATTAATTTTACTAATATTTAATAAAAACTCATGCAAGAAAACACCAATGATTATGAATTCTTTATTAGGTTGACTTTAGATAATGCAAAAAAAAGAATTAATTTACTAGAAGATTCCAATAAAAAGTGCCTTATGGAAGAATATAGGGAATGGCTTAATGATGATTTAAATAAAAATACAGTTTTACTATTGAGAGATGATCCGATTATATAAAATGATTTAAAAATAATTTCTAATTCTTAGTACTCGAGGTAACCCTAAATAAAAAATAAAGACTTACTATAAAAATTATTGCTAAAATAATAGTTAATGAAGAAAAATTATCCATACATTAATTAATTTTTAATTTTACTATAGCAGTATAGTTAAGTAGATCTTAAATTTAATCCTCTTTGAGAAGAGAAAGAATAAATTTATGAAAATTTTTTCTCTCTAGAAATATTTTTTTTCTTTTATAGTTTTTAAATTTATCAAAAATTAAATCAACTAAATGTTCTGATTTTGGAGTCATATATTAAATTTATTTTTCTAATAAATATATTTTCTCTATACCTATTTTATCTGGCTTTGTTATTTTACATCCTTTATCTTTTTCCATATTACAATCTTTTGTGGCAGGAACAGATTTCCAAGTGCAAATTTTTTCTTGGGAATCTTCTTTTAAAATATTCCATCCATCATCTATGTATTCTGAAATACCATCTTCTCCACAAGAAAACTTTATTTCCATTCTTTTCTTTTCTGAACTAGAAATCTCATTAATATTTTTTTCAAAAATTTCTCCTTGATTCTCTTTATTTATTGATGTCCTACAAGAACTTAAGAAAGTTGCAATTAGAATTATTTTTAAAAATTGTTTAATTAAGTTCATTTCTTTAACTTTTGATAATTCCAATTATCCAAATTATAGTTTATTTTGATTCTATTAATTTTAGTAGTTTTTCCATTTTATTCATCAATAATTTCACATCCTCTGGATTCGGTAGTATTAATTCCTCTGTAACTTCCAAATGCATTTTCTTTAAGTTTTGCCTCAAATCTTTTAAATGCATTTTTACGTTTTCCTTTTTTTGTTTTGTATCAGTCATAGGATTAAAATTTAATCGTTATTAAACTTTAAGTTACCATCATAATATTGGGATGGTTATTAATAGAAAATAATTTAGGATTTAATTTTTTAAATTTTCTATTTCATAAATTTCTTCGCCACCATAACAAAAATTTGTAGATAACATTTTTATTTCCTTACTATTAATTCCAGTTGTATTTTTATTTTTAATAATATAATTTTTGGCAATAGCTTCACAATCTAATTTGTTATTTGTATGTTTAATAACCGGATAAAAATATGCAAATGTAGTAATTACAAACAAAAATGTTATTAATGATTTTTTATCATTTTTAATAAATTCTTTAGAATTTTTTTTGGCTTTTAAAATTTTTATTAGTAATTTATCTGGCAATCCTATTTGAACAAATAATAACTCTACCCACCATGGAAGATTCTTATCTGTCTTTTTATTAACGTTTTTGGAAGTATTCATTTTTTGAGCCTCATAATTTTGCTTTCTAATTTCTTTAGGATTAGTTGTTTCTTTTTTACTCATATCATCGAATGATTTTTATGGAATGTAGGGGTTTTATTTTGATTTGGAAACTATATTTTTATTTTATAAGTTTTAATTTAATTTATCTATGAATTTGAGTATTGTTAATCTGTATTTAAAAACTTCAAATGACAAAAAAAAGAAGGAAGTTAAATAAAGCTTTTGAGAGAAAAATATATTCATCAAAAAAAAATGTCGAATTAGTATTGGCGAAAATCTATGATATCGATGATGAAGACATACAAAAAGAATATATGAGTGCTTTTAATAAAGTGGTCTACTTATATGATGAATTAAAAGAAGATTATGAACGAAAAGGATTCACTGATAATTCAGAAGAACTTCTTACAAACTATAAAAATGCTTTTAATCTTTTCGAATCAGAATTTGAAATTTAAATTCAATTTACAATTACCGTTTGTAAGGTTTTACAGGTATTTCAATAAGTTTTCCTTTTTGGAGATCAGATCTTTTATCTTGTAGATTTTTTATACATAAAGATACCCTTTTCTCTTTTGCACAAAATCTTTTTATTTGAAAGTCAGAAAGTGAGAATGATTCATTACTAAATGAAAAAAAGACCAATAAAAATGTAGAAAAATCTAATAACAATTTCATTTATTTTCTCAAGGGTATTTTTTAATTATCTTAAGTTTAATTACTTTCTATATGTAAAAATCTAAAATTTGTTTTAATTCATCTTTACTTAAGTCTGTTGAAATAAAAACTTCTTGGGCTGTTTTACCCTTTCTTGCTATTGCTTTATATCCGTTAATCGTTTTCACTGATAATCTTATTATCAATTTAGAAGATCTTCCTCTGGCTCTTGAAATAGCAGCTGGAGTTATTGTCTTGATATTAATATCCAGTGCTAACTTTTGGAGTATTGGAATTAGGCCTTCTATATTTGAACTATGATTTAAAACTAATCTTCCCAATTTTGGTTTATCTCTATTCTATTGAGAAAATTTTGTTTCTGAGAAATTAACTTTAGCTTAAAAATGAATAAAAAATTTTGAAGTTCTGTTATATTTATATTAGAGAATTAAATTTAATGATCTTTCAAATAGGTTGGGCAGCATTGGCTGCAATTTTTACTTTTTCAATTGCCATGGTTGTTTGGGGAAGAAATGGTGATGGTTCCATTGATATATGATTTCATTTTTAACAAATGAAGTCTATTTAAGTAAATTTCTTATACTAACATCGTTTGTTTTACTCATATTTATAACTCTCGCTGTAATTTACATATCCTATATTTCTTGGAAAGATAAAAAAAGATTAAAAAAATAAATATTATTTTTTTTGTTCTTTTTTCTTGTCTTTAGTCCTGAGCTCTTCAATTAATTCTTTTGCCTGTTCCATTTTTGATATGCTGCTTTTATAAATTCCAATATCTTTCTCTGCTTTATTAGCAGATAAGTTTAATTTTTCAAAAACATCAGAAATCATCTTATTTCTTCCTGATTCTTCTTTCTCTATGAGATCTTGGGAGTTTGAAATTAATATATATATCGCTAAGTTCAAAATCCTTGAGGGATAAAGTTTAGAATTGCTTTTTTCTTTTAATAATTTCAAAATATCATTATATGTTTTATTTTTGAATTCCTTTTGAGATTTTTGAGATGTTTCATTAATGTCCTTAGCTTCAAAATTTGTAGAACTGCATAAAGATTCAAAAAGTAGATCCAAGTGTTTTTTAGGTTGATAGCCTTTCATTAATTCTTTGAATGTTTCAGTGAGACCGATACAAAAGAGATACTCTTGTGTAAATTCATTTTGATGGTTTAGTAGATTAAGTTCGACAAGTATTTCATCAACTATTCTTTTATATAAACCTGGAATTACGTAAGGAAATTTTTCATGGAATAACCTTTTGCTATCTGAAACAGTCAATTTTTCTTTCAATTTTTTATATGTAAACCTTAATAAGGTTAGCGTATGTTGACTCAATATAGTTAATATCTAATAAACAAATAAATATTATTATGATCCCTTTAGTATTAGAAGAATCTGGCGGTAGTGAAAGAGTCTTTGATATCTATTCGAGATTATTAAGAGAGAGAATAATCTTTTTGGGAGAACAAGTTACTAGTGAAACTGCCAATAGAATTGTTGCTCAATTATTGTTTCTTGAAGCAGAGGATCCAGAAAAAGACATTTATATGTATATAAATTCTCCAGGCGGATCCGTCTATGATGGATTGGGTATCTTTGACACAATGCAACATGTTAAGCCTGATATACACACAGTTTGTGTAGGCTTAGCAGCTAGTATGGGTGCATTTTTACTTGCGGCAGGTACTCAAGGTAAAAGAAGCAGCCTCAGACATTCAAGAATAATGATTCATCAACCACTTGGAGGTGCTAGAGGGCAGGCCAGTGACATAAGAATTCAAGCGGATGAAATTCTGTTTTTAAAAGAGCGCCTTAATACTGAGTTATCAGAGAGAACTGGAAAAGATTATGACACTATCAAAGAGGACACTGATAGAGATTTTTATATGTCCCCAAACGAAGCAGTTGAGTACGGTTTAATAGATATGGTTTTAGATAAGAAACCTATTAAAGTCTAGCTTAATAATTGGGGTGTTCTATCTTTCTCAGGAATTTTGGTGAATTTAGAGAGAATATTTACAAATTCTTCACCATCTAATGTTTCTTTTTCGATTAATAAGTCAACTATCTTGTCCATAGCTTCTCTATTTTTGTTTACTAAATCGTAAGTTTCTTTATAACATTCCTTGACCATTACTCTTACACTTTCGTCTATTTGTTTAGAGATTGAATCAGAAACTTCACTTCTAGTCATTAAATCCCTTCCAACAAATACTTCTTGATTACCACTTTCTAAAGCTATCGGACCTAAATTACTCATTCCAAATCTTGTAACCATTTGGCGGGCCATAGAAGCAACTTGTTGGAAATCACCTCCCGCTCCTGTTGTAATCTCACCTTTTCCAAAAACCACATCTTCAGCCGCTCTTCCACCTAAAGCACCCATTATCCTCGCCTTTAGTTGAGCCCTGCTAACAAGGGTTTGTTCATCGTCAGGGGTAAACCAAGTTAATCCTTTAGCTTGACCTCTTGGAATAACTGTCACTTTTTGAACAGGATCGTGAGCTTTTACAAGTGAACCTATTAGGGCATGACCTACTTCATGATAAGCAATTAATCTCTTACTTCTACCGTCTGTTAATGGAGAGCCTTCCATTCCTGCGACAATCCTATCTACAGAATCGTCAATTTCTAAAATACTGATAGAGTCTTTTCTCCTCCTTGCGGTTAATATGGCAGCCTCATTTAATAAATTTGCTAAATCTGCTCCAGTAAATCCCGGTGTTCTTCTCGCAATGCTTTCAAGTGTTAAATCTTCTTGAAGTTTCTTATTCCTAGCATGAACTTCAAGTATTGATAGTCTTCCCTTGATATCAGGGGCGTCTACAGTTACTTGTCTATCAAATCTGCCGGGCCTCATTAAAGCTGAATCTAGAACATCGGGCCTGTTTGTGGCTGCAATTATTATTATTCCACTATTACCTTCAAAGCCATCCATTTCAGTAAGTAATTGATTGAGAGTTTGTTCTCTTTCATCATTACCACCACCAATACCAGCACCTCTTTGCCTTCCAACAGCATCAATTTCATCAATAAAGATTAGACATGGACTATTCTCTTTAGCTTTTTTGAAAAGGTCTCTGACTCTACTAGCACCAACACCAACAAACATTTCAACAAATTCAGAACCTGATAATGAGAAAAATGGTACACCTGCTTCTCCTGCGATTGCTTTTGCTAAGAGGGTTTTACCAGTGCCAGGAGGTCCTACCAATAGAACACCTTTAGGTATCCTTGCACCTACAGAAGTAAATTTCTCTGGTTTTTTCAGAAAAGTGACTACTTCTTGTAAATCCTGTTTAGCTTCATTAACTCCTGCAACATCATCGAAAACAACTCCCGTTTCAGCTTCCATTGCAAATCTTGCCTTTGTTTTTCCAAATTGCATTGCTTGCCCAGGGCCTCCAGGCATACCATTCGACCTTCTAGCTAACAAAATTAAACCACCAATTAAAATAGCTGGGAAAAGTAGATTACCCAAAATTCCCAACGCAGGAGGAGCTGTTTTAACTGGATGCACATCAAAACTGATTCCTTCAGTTTTTAAAATGTTTATAAGTTCTGGTGTTAAGCCTGGAAGATCAACACGCAATCTTTGAACTTTATTATCTAAATCAGAATCTATTGTCTCTATAACTGCATTTCTGCCTCCCTCAAAAATATCAACAGACGTAACTCTACCTGAATTAATATAATCTAGAAATCTGCCGTAACTAACTCTTGCTACCGCAGAATTTCTTGGTGCAACAGTAGTTCCATTAGATTTTAGTGAATCAACATTGCTAGAAGATAAAAATTGGTAGGAAAGTGCAATTACTAAAAGTATAGGTAAAGCCCATAAAATTAATGTTTTAAGTTTCTGATTCATTAATTTGTTGAAAATTGATTTTAAGATTCTAGACTGAATCAGTTCATTTCGTTGATATTTTCTTTAACTTTATGCTTATATTAGTTTTGTGTTTATCCAATTTATAAATGAAATTTGAGGTCAAGGATAAAGTTAAATTGATTGCTCCAGTCTCTTACTTGAAGACTTCAGATAATATGCCGATGTTAAGACCGCCTGATCTAGTGGCAATTGATGAAATAGGAGAAATTCTATCAATCAAATCTCCAGATACTGTTGAAGTAAGGTTTAGAAGAGGTTCTTTTTTGATCGATATTAATAATCTAGAGAAAAACTAACTTAAAAGTTCTGCTTCCACCTTTTAGAAATTTCAAAACATATATCTCTTTTGCCAGTAATACTTAAAAAAGGTTTTGAAAAATACTTTTTAGTTAATTTAAGAATATCTAATGAAGATATTTCGTCTATTTTAGAATTTAAATTATGCTCAGAAATTGAGGAAATACCATAACTAATTAATTGTATCTTTCGCTGTAAAATTTCATCTACTGATTGATTTCCCAATAGAAAAGAACCTTTTAGTTTTTCTTTAGCCAATAATATTTCAGTATCAATCAAAGGATTTAAAAGTAAATCTTTCCATAAAGTTGATAAAAGCTCAAATGCAAAAAGGGCTTTTTTATTTGATACTGATAAATAAACTAAAAATGGAGCATTCCCACTCCTAACTGGATAATAAACTCCTAAATCGTAAGTGATACCATTTTTTTCCCTAAAGAGTTTAAATAAAGCAGCGCTCATTCCATAAGATAAATATGCCTCCAAAACTTTAAGAGGAAAATATTCACTACATCTACGGGAGCAAGTTTGGTTACCCAACATTATTATTGTTTGATTTGAATCATTGTTATACGAATCAAATCTATTTTCAGGAGTTATATCGTGATTTATATGTTTTGATTTTTGTTGTAAGGAGTTTTTTTCTAATGTTTCAATACTTACTCCATTTATTTCAAAATTATTTGAAATTAAATACATATCTCTATTTTTGAAATTTTTAAACTCAAGCAAAACATCTTCATAGGTAATCTTTGAGACATCATTTGCATTGCCATTTGTATTAAAGGCATAAGGATGTTTTGAGTAAACAATTTTTCTCCATTTTTCAAAACAAATATTAAATGGATTCTCTTTATCTTTTTTCAAAAAATCAATAGAAGATTTTTTTACTTTTTGAAATTCAATTTCTGAGAGAGTTGGTTTATTAATTATTAAATCCAATAAAGGAAATAATTTTCCGAAATGTTCATTTAGGGATTTAATACTTATTGAAATACCATCTTCAAATATTTCTTGATTTAATTCTGCCCCATAGGACTCAATATACTGAGAGAGAGTGAAATTGTTAAAACCTTCACATCCCCTGGTAAGTAATGAACAAAGGATCTTGTTTATCCCTTTTTTTCCAATACTATCCATATCGCTTCCCCCTTTAATCCAAATTGAAGCAGTTGAAAAATTTCTTTTTTTATTATTTAAAAAATATCTTTTTAACATTTAGCAGGGGATGCAACTAAAGTGAATTTCTCTCCACGAATATATTCTGTAATCTCTTTGAAGTTATCCAAGTCATTCCAATATTTTAAATGACTCTCTAAATTATTTATGGAAGATTTTCTCCCCCAAAGAAGTTCATTTCCAAAGAATGACGAGAGTTGTGTAGATGTCTCTAAATTAAAGATATAATTGCTTTTCACAATATTTATTGCTTTTTTTATTTCATCTAAAGCCAAGGATTTACAATTTGAGATCTCATCTATTGTTTTATTAATTTGCTTTTCTACTAAATCGATATCTTTGGACTCACAACTTGCTTCCATTATAAATAATCCTCCTAATTCTCCAGCATTAACATCTACATATACCGATTCAACAAGATTACTATCTTCTTTTAAAATTTTAACTAATCTGCTGTTTCTTCCAACAGAGAGTATTGATGCTAATATTTCAAGTCCAATAATATTTTTTTGATCATTTAGGTTTGGGATAAACCAAGCCATAAATATTCTTGAAAACTCTAAATTATCAAACTTAACAGACTCTCTACCATTCCTTATTTTTAAAGAAGGTTTATTTTTTAGACTTATTAAATTTGGACTTTCTTTTATGCCAGATAGATCACTTTTTTCAAAAATTTTATAAATTTCTTCAGAGAGATTCCCCGCAATCGCAACACAAATTTTTTCGGGAGTGTAATGTTTTCTATGAAATTTCACAAGGTCATTTATCTCCAAGTTTTTGATACTATGTTCAGTTCCCAGAATCGAATTGGCATAATTCGGACTTAACCAAACCCTTTTCAAAAAATAATTAAATAGTCTTTCTTCAGGTTGATCATTTTGTTGTTTTATTTCATCAATAACTACCCCTTTTTCTTTTATAAATTCATCAGGATTAAAATCTGGAGCAACGACAATATTTGTCAAAAGAGCAAGTGATTCTTTAAAGTTAATTGGTGGAACTAAGACATGGTAATGTACATCATCATAACCAGTTGAAGCGTTACTTAATCCTCCTAGTGATTCAATTTTATGGTCAAACTCACCTGGCATTATTTTATTAGATCCTTTAAAAATCATATGTTCTAGAAAATGAGCGGTACCGTTTTTATCAACATCCTCAAATGAAGAACCTGCTTTGCACCAAATATCAATGCTTATAAGCGGCAATTCTTTATTATCCACAAACACACATCTAGTTTTGCTTGAATGGGTGTAGTAGTTAACGTCTCCTACGTTCATTTAGGTTCTCTATTTAAATTCTATTTTGGTACTTTTTAGCCTTGTTGTCTGAATCTTTAACTAAAACGAAATTCACTGACCCTCTTATTTTGGATTTATTACAAAATATTAGAGAGCATAGATCCATGCTTGAGGACCTTAAGAGTATAAAAGTTGATCCAAAACTAACTAATATAGTTTCTAAAGAAATAGGAAGAGAACTTTATATTGAAAATGAATTTCATAAAGCAAAAGGTTTTAGAAAGCTACATATTGAAGTAGCAGAATTTTCAAAGAATCTTAAAATATTACACTGCGTTTTTTTCCCTGATCCAAAGTTTGATATCCCAATCTTTGGGATGGATTTAGTAAAAATAAATGATATTGTTTCTGCAGCCATTGTTGATTTATCCCCAGCATCACAAAATCAAGGCTTGAAATACGAAAAATTACTTTCTGAAGTTGATAAAAGTTCTTTTGCATCTTTGAGAAAGATTCCTAAATGGGGGGGGATTTTTTCTAATAATGTATTTTTTGCTTCCTTAAAAAGTAAATCTGAAAAAAATGATTTTTGTAGAGTTGTGGATCAATACCTCACTATTTTGATCAAATTAAGTAAGAAAGCTAAACCTGAAGTTAAAGAGGAAATTATCCAAGAGAGAATAGATTTTCAAAAAAATTATTGTGTTCAACAAATGAAAAATGAGAAAACTAGTATGGTTCTTTTAAAATATTTTAATGAAGAATGGGTCAATAACTATATAAAAACAGTCCTCTTCGATTTTTAATGAAATTAAAAATATTTAAAAATTTATTTATTTATTTTTTATTATTTACACCAATATCTCTTGGGATTATTTCTTGTTCTGGAAATAATAAATCTAGTTCAAAATTTAAAGAGGAAATAACTTCAGATTTCATAACTCCCATTACAGCTGTTGCCGCACTTGGTCAACTTTCTCCTTCGGGAGAGATTAGACAACTGGCAGCTCCTCTAAGTCAGTTCGGCTCTTCCCCCCGAATTGTCAAAATTTTAGTAAATGAGGGAGATTTTGTAAAAAAGGGTAATATTCTCGCAATCTTTGAAAATGAAGAAAAATTAATTGCTGATCTTGAAAGAAACGAAAATCTAATTAATATAATTAACGAAGAAATTACCTTAAAGAAAGATCAAATCCAAAGGTATGAGTTAGCTTTGAGCAAAGATGTATATTCTTTTGTAGAGTTTTCCCAGAGAAAAGATGAATTATTAAAATTGGAAAAACAGAAAATAAACCTTATCGGAGATCAAAAAAATATCAAGATAGATCTATTTAATTCAAAACTAAGGAGTCCAATCGATGGTTTTATCCTTGGAATAAACACGAGAGTTGGTGAAAGGCCACAAAATGAGGGAATTTTGGATATTGGTTCTAGTCAAAAGATGGAAGCTTTGATAGAGGTTTATGAATCTGACATCGATAGAGTCTTTATCTCTCAAAATGTTGAATTGAGCAGTGAGAATGGAGGTTTCCAAAAAAATCTTAAGGGAAAGGTGATTAGGATTAGTCCTCAGGTAAAACAAAGAAAAGTTCTATCCACTGATCCGACAGGGGATGCCGATTCAAGAATTATCGAGGTACTAGTAAAACTAGATCAAGATTCTATAGATATCGTTCAAAACTATGCAGGAATGAAAGTGATTGCAAAATTTATTCCCTAATGAATTTTTCTTTTTTAAAATTTAGAAAAATACCGTTAGCTTGGTTGTTATTAACTAGGCAACCATTAAGGCTAGCAGTTGCCATAGCTGGAATCAGTTTTGCAGGGATTTTGATGTTTATGCAATTAGGTTTTAGGGATGGTTTATTTGATACGAGCGTAACTATTCATAAACTTCTAGATGCAGATCTTGTTTTGATAAGTCCCAGATCAAAAAGTTCTATAAGCATGAGTGGATTCCCAAAAAGAAGATTAATTCAAACTCTCGCACTAGATGATGTTGAAAAAACTGCTCCCGTAAATTTAAATTATTTACTTTGGAGAAATCCAGATAATCTTAAAACTAGATCAATACTTGCATTAGGTTTTAATCCGTCTGATTCACTTCTTTTAGATGAGGGATTCTCAAAGAAAGCTTATAAATTGAGAAATCCATCAAGAGTTCTTTTTGACAAACTATCTAGACCTGAATTTGGACCGATTGAAGAATGGTTTTTATCTGAAAAAAAAGTTGAGACTGAGGTTGCTGGAAAAAGGGTAATTGTTGAGGGCCTTGTGGAGTTGGGACCATCTTTTGGTGCAGATGGTAATTTGATAACTAGTCGAGAAACCTTCTTAAGACTTTTTCCTGCTAATCCTCCTGGCAGTATAGAAATTGGTTTGGTAAAGCTAAAAAAGGGATCTGATCCTGAATTGATTTCAATGATATTAAATAACTCACTCCCAAATGATGTTAGAGTTCTAACAAAAAATCAATTTATAGAATTTGAGAAGAATTATTGGAAAAATAGTACTGCAATAGGTTTTATATTTAGTTTGGGAGCATTGATGGGTTTCGTTGTAGGGTGCGTGGTTGTTTATCAAATTCTTTATAGTGACGTTACAGATCACCTCCCAGAGTACGCCACTTTATTGGCAATGGGGTATAGACTCAAGTCCCTTTTCTTTGTTGTAGCTAGAGAGGGGTTTTTGTTGGCATTATTTGGTTATTTACCTGCTTATTTCTCTGGCCAAATACTTTACTCAGTTATAAGAAGTTCTACTAAACTTCCAATAATAATGGATGCAGATAAAACTGTTTTAATTTTCGTATTAGTTTTAGTTATGTGTATGGGGTCCGCCGCTTTAGCGATGCGCAAATTAGTTGACGCTGATCCTGCCGAAATTTTTTAACAATTGAATAAAAATGGTTAAAGCTAATAAATTAAAAAATAATGTCAAAAACCTTAAAACAGTTTCAATAAATAATTTGAGTCACTTTTATGGAAAAAATGAGAATAAAAAACAAGTTCTTAATGACGTTAATCTAAATATTGATAAAGGAGAGTTGGTTCTTTTGAAAGGACCTTCTGGATGTGGTAAAACGACCCTTTTAACATTAATTGGTGCCTTGAGAACCTGTCAAAGTGGAGATTTAACTGTATTAAATAATCAGTTAAATGGAGCATCAAGGAAAACTCGTCAGATTCTTAGAAGAAGTATTGGAATGATTTTTCAAGGTCACAATCTTCTTAGATGTTTAACCGCAGAACAAAATGTCCAGATGGGCGCCGATTTAATAAAAGGTTTAACATATTTGCAAAGACGTGAGATAGCACGGAATTGGTTGTCTGCAGTAGGATTAGAAGAACATCATAAAAAATTACCAAATGACTTATCTGGTGGGCAGAAACAGAGAGTAGCAATTGCTCGAGCTTTATCTGCTAACCCAAAACTGTTATTAGCTGATGAACCCACTTCTGCATTAGATAGCGTCACAGGAAGAGAAATAGTAACCCTTTTAAGGAAACTAGCAAAAGAGCAAAATTGTTCTGTACTTATGGTGACCCATGATCCAAGAATTTCTGATATGGCTGATAGGATATTAAGTATGGAAGATGGTAAAATATATAGTGCTCATAGTGAGCTAATATAATTAAAAGTTGAAAATTTTATGTCTAAGAGAAGGAATCTAAAAAAAGAAAAGCAGGAACGTAATAGAGCCTATGCTAGAAAATTCAAAAAAAGGAAATTAAGAACTGATGGAAGACCTGACGGTGGAAACGTTACAGGCACAGCAAATAATGGCGGTGCAGCTGATTAAGGAATATCTTTTATTTTTATCTTTTGGAGTTCAACATATTATGCATATTTAAGACATAATCATGAATGTAAGTATTGTTATACCGACTTACAATAGATTACCTATACTAGAGAAATGTCTTTTTGCGCTTGAGAATCAAAAATTAAATACAAATATCAGTAATTATGAAGTAATAGTAATTGATGATGGATCAACTGATGGGACAACTTCATGGATAAATAAAAACAAAGCTAATCTCCCCCATGTTATTCTATTCCAGCAAGAACATGGAGGGCCTGCACTTGGAAGAAATCTGGGAGTAATTAAATCGAAATATGAAATTATAATATTCATTGATAGTGATCTTATTGTTTTAGACAATTTTATAAATTGCCACGTAGAAAAACTACTTGCCTCTTGGAAAAGAAATGATAAAAAATGTTTTACCTATGGCTCGGTAGTCAACACTTCTAATTTTCTAAATCCTCAGAGTGAAAAACATAAAATAATGGATACTTCTTTTGCCTACTTTGCTACTGGGAATGTAGCGATATCAAAAGAATTGATTTTGAGTGTGGGATTATTTGATACTTCTTTTAGTCTTTACGGTTGGGAGGATTTAGAACTTGGAGAAAGATTAAAAAAAATTGGGACAAAATTAATTAAATGTCCAAATGCAGTAGGCTTTCATTGGCATCCGCCATTTAATTGCAAACAAATAGATTCTTTAATAGCTCAAGAAAAAGAGAGAGCAAAAATGGCTTTAGTGTTTTATAAGAAACACCCAAATTTAAGGGTTAGATTTATGATTCAATTAACTCCTCTCCATAATTTTCTTTGGCAAATTCTTTGCTTGGGAGGACTAATCAGTGTTGATAGAATTCTTCCTTTATTGAGATTCCTAGTAAATAAAAGAAGAAATAGACTTGCACTAGAGATACTTAGGATCCCTCTAAATATGATTTACATTAAACAATTAACTAAATCAAGATAAAAAACTTTTAGAAATACACATCACTTGCTAGGATAATAGAAATAAATTTCACACATCTGACAGTTTCGGGTGAATTATTAATTTAATTCCCCGTCAGATGGAGGCTAACCCGAAACCCTTTTTAAATTATGGCTGTTGTATCACTATCAGAAATGATGGAAGCTGGTGCTCATTTCGGGCACCAAACTAGACGTTGGAATCCCAAGATGTCTAGGTATATATATTGCGCGAGAAATGGAGTTCATATTATTGATCTTGTAAAAACAGCATTATGTATGAACAATGCTTATAAATGGACAAGAAATGCTGCAAAAAGCGGTAAACGTTTCCTATTCGTCGGCACAAAAAAACAAGCATCAGATGTAGTAGCGCAGGAAGCTACACGCTGTGGAGCTGCATATGTAAATCAAAGATGGCTTGGAGGGATGTTGACTAACTGGACAACAATGAAAGCCAGAATTGAAAGATTAAAGGATCTAGAAAGAATGGAAAGTAGTGGTTCAATAGCAATGAGGCCTAAAAAAGAAGCTGCAGTATTAAGGAGAGAACTTGAAAGATTACAAAAATACTTAGGTGGACTTAAGGGTATGAGAAGATTACCAGATGTAGTTGTATTGGTTGATCAGAGAAGAGAATCTAATGCAGTCTTAGAAGCTAGAAAATTAGATATCTCATTAGTTTCAATGTTGGATACAAATTGCGATCCGGATTTGTGTGAAGTTCCAATTCCATGTAACGATGATGCCGTTAGATCTGTGCAACTTATTTTAGGAAGACTTGCAGATGCCATAAATGAGGGTAGAAAGGGCTCTAATGCCGAAAGAAAAAATTAAACTCTAATTTAAAACTTATTATTCACTATTTTTTTATTACTTCAAATGGGAAACATTACGGCAAAACTTGTAAAAGATCTTAGAGACAAAACTGGCGCAGGAATGATGGACTGCAAAAAAGCACTTAACGAAACTGATGGAAATATAGATAAAGCTTTGGAATGGTTAAGAAAGAAAGGCATAGCTAGTGCTGAAAAGAAATCGGGAAGAGTAGCGGCCGAAGGTTCAATTGGTAGTTATATACATACTGGATCAAGAGTAGGAGTTTTACTAGAGTTAAATTGTGAAACTGATTTTGTTGCTAGAGGTGATATTTTTCAATCTCTTTTGAAGGATGTCTCAATGCAAGTGGCAGCATGCCCAAATGTTGAGTATGTATCAATTGATGAAATACCAGAAGATGTTGTGGAAAAAGAAAAGCAGATTGAAATGGGGAGGGATGATTTATCTGGAAAACCCGAACAAATTAAAGAAAAAATAGTTGAAGGGAGAATAGCAAAAAGACTTAATGAGCTTGTTTTGCTTTCACAACCCTACATTAAAGATAGTTCTTTAACAGTTGAGGATCTTGTAAAACAAGCAGCTGCAAAAATTGGGGAAAATATCAAAGTAAGACGCTTTACAAGATATACATTGGGTGAAGGTATCGAAAAAAATCAGATGGACTTTGCTGAAGAGGTCGCATCAATGCAAACAAACTAGTCACTTGAATGATTTGAATAATTTCAATAATCACATAGATATAGATAAAATTAATTCTCAATTAGAGAGAGCAGACATACAAAAAAGAATATTAACTAGAAATATCTATAAGGAATATGAACTTTATCTTAATCTAGTAAGAAATCTACTTTTCATCTCTGTAGAAAAGGGCCTTAATCAAATATATAGTTATCCAACAATTAATGATAATTTCTCAAATGATAATGAATTCTATAGTCTTTTTGAAAAAAAAATAAGTAAATTACTATCCACGAATTTGCCCTTTTTAACAGTAGAACAATTAAAGATAAATGAAATTGAAAAAAATATAAATAAAGAAATTAATTTTACTATTTTTGATAGTTCCACAAAAAAAAAGGATTATCAAAAAGAAAAATTTCAATTTGAAGATGGTTTGCAATTAAAAGAACTCACTCAGTTCGAGATTACCGAAGACTTTTCAAATACTTCTGAATATTATCAAGTCAATAATTATGAGAAATTCGGATCTCTTGATTTAGATAATAACGACCATAATAAATATTTATCTAAAAACAATATTTTTGAAAATTTAGGAGTTGAAAAACAATTTATTTCCTCCTTACTTGAATTAATAGGAGAAGAAAAGGTGGAAATACCAAGACATCAAGAAAAAGAAAATATCAATCAAATTGATAATTTACCAAAAAGTCAGATTCTTACTAATTTTGATTTTATAGACAATTCATTGGAAAATTTACTTTTGAATCTTTCATATAATATTAACCAAGAATTATTCAAGGCAAATTTAATAAAAAAGATGATATCTAAAGACTCATTTGATTATCTGGTAAGCAAAAATTTCATGAAAAAACACCCTTATCCTTTTGTTATAAATTTTGAATTAAACTTAAATCGGTCATCATTAATCGGCAATAATTTTCCAAGCATTATTTTCTTCAATA
>CACAST010000007.1 GCA_902535185.1 uncultured Prochlorococcus sp. | reverse complement strand
AAAAAGTAGCTGTAAGAGATCTCCAACAAAAATATTTAACTTGCATGTCTGAGATTACCGAGTGGCTTACAAATAATTTGTTAATAGATCTACAACCAATCGTTCAAAACACAATCATCTTGGGCGAAGAAAGCTACTCACTTAAAAAGGTGGAAAAACTATATATGAAAAGGGAAGAAGATATGCAATCTGCAGTTGAATCAATGGTTGCATATGAACTTTGGAAAAATTCTGATGAACCAGGGATACCAGGGAAGCTCGAAGATGGTTTAAGTCCAATGCTTGAAGAAATTAGGCTTTACAACAAAGATGACTTAGTTTCAACTTATAAACTTAATCAATGGCTTTTAAAATTTAAATCAAATTTAAATATTCAAAAGTCATTTTCTAGGGAAGAGGAGCAAAAAGAAAAGAATCAAAGAGAAATTGACATTGAATCCTCACTTTTATTAGATGAAATTCCTAGCCAAGGACTTAATAACAACCAAAATAAAAGCAAAGTTTCTCCCACCAATCCAAGAGGATGGAGTTGGGAAACACAAAAAGTTTTAGCATCTTTATTGGGTTTTTTAGTTCGTGAGCAGGATGTTAATTATTGGAGATATTTTGATAGGATTGAGCAATCTTTTGTTAATCCATCATCACTTTTAAAAGATGATGAAGTTATTGCTGAAGCACGGTTAGTTGAAGGTTCAGAAGATATTGAATATTCCTTTAATCCAGAACAGCCTATAAAATTAGAAAAAGATGCAAACAATTCTTGGGGCTTAAGATTATATCTACCAAAAAGCGAAAGGAAGTTAAAGGTACAAACTTATGGACTTGATTGCGAGAAAGGCACTATAAAATTCAACGACAGTAAAAGAAATATTGGTAAGAGTCTAGAAATTGAAGAATGTCTTATAAAAGTAGAATTTGATTTTACTAAAAGCGTAAAAACAAGTCTTTTAGCTCAAGCAAAAGAGTGGGTAAGTGGTATTAGTACAATCTCACCAACAATCATTCAATTATTAGAAAGAGATACGCTACCTGAACTAATTTCGGTTAACGAAAAAATTCAAAAAGATCTACCCAACATCAAGAAATATATTTCAAATTTTATTTTAAATAATGATGAAATATTGTTTGCAATTCAGGGACCTCCAGGTACTGGTAAAACAACATTATCAAGCAAGGTAATTGCTGATTTAGTTCAAAAAGGATTTAGAGTTGCAATTACATCTAATAGTCATAAAGTAATTGATAATTTACTTTTAAAAATAGATACTCATTTTCAAGATCAAAATATCCAAAAATTAATAGTTAAATGTGATACGAGAGAAAATGAAATATTCCTGCACAGTAAGGTTTTAACACTTTCCCCAAAAAAAATAGGAAATCATATATCAGTCATGGGGGCTACAACAAATAAATTCTGTAGCAAAGAATTTGACTCTAAATTTGATCTATTAGTAGTTGATGAAGCGGGACAATACGCTTTAGCAAATTTACTAACAATCGCAAAACATTCTAAATCAATTCTTTTAGTAGGAGATACTCAGCAATTAGCAATGCCTACTAAGGCAAGTCATCCAAATAATTCTGGACAATCGTGTTTACAATTTCTAATGAATGGATTAGAAGTTGTTCCAAGCAACAAGGGTATATTTCTACCAATAAGCTGGCGAATGGCACCTGCTATTAATAATGTTGTATCGGAACTTTTTTACCAAGGGAAGCTTAAACCAAATACTAAAAATAGTGAAAATAAAATCATTTGGGAGCAAGCTTCTATAGAAAAAGATAAATCACTTTATCCTGATTCAGGTGTCATGTTTGTCCCTGTTAGACATCAAGATTGCTCTTTAAAATCAGAAGAAGAAGCAGAAAAAATTAAACAACTTATAAAACTACTTTTATCATCAAAATATAAATTAGCATCCGATAAAGAAAAATTCATCTCTGAAAAAGATATCCTCATTATTGCTCCCTTTAATGTTCAAGTTAACTACTTAAAGCGTAAGTTAAACAAAAAATTAAAAATTGGAACAGTTGATAACTTTCAAGGACAAGAAGCATTAATTTCTATATTCTCAATCACTTCTAGTTCAGGAGAAGATGCTCCTCGTGGACTTGATTTCCTATTAGAACCTAATCGTCTAAATGTTGCGATATCACGTGCAAAAGTGCTTTCTATAATAGTAGGTTCGCCATCACTGGCAGAGAGTTTTTGTAAAACTAATGAAGAAGTTAAAAAATTAAATCGCTTAATAAGACTCATGGATAAATAGATGTCTAAACTCAACGATTTAACGGGTAAAAAATACGGCAAACTACTTGTTTTAAGTAGAGGTCCTAATGCTGATAATAAAAGAAAGACAATTAGGTGGTGGTGTATTTGCGATTGCAATTTAGATAAAAAAATCCTAGTTAGAAAGGAAAATCTTAAAAGAGATAATCCTTCGTGTGGTTGCACAAAAGTTAATGACCTAACAAACAAGAGATTTGGAAAGCTTTTAGTTAGTCAAAGAGTTGAAAATAATAAGGAGGGAAGAGCAAGATGGCTTTGCATATGTGATTGTGGCAAACAAAAAATCATTACTGGAAAGAGGCTAAATGCAAAAAAAGATCCTACAAGGAGTTGTGGATGTCTCGCTAGTGAAAGGAGGACTGAGGATTTCACTAACAAAATCTTTGGTGCATTAACGGCAAAAAACTTTATTTCAGGAGAAGGGCGGAGAGGTTCCAAAAATGAACGCAGAGGTGTCTGGGTTTGTGAATGTATATGTGGCAAAAAAGTGGAGAGAAAACCACAACAACTAAAGGAGGCTAGGGGTAGGTTATCCTGTGGTGCTTTTAGATGCGCAGCCGACCCTCAATGTATTGGACCAATTCTTCCATGCTATGTGGCTAAAAAACAGAATCTAAAATATTACTTTCCTGGTAAAGCGTGCAAAAGAGGTCACTTTAGTGTTCATTTGACAAGTAATGGGAGTTGCTTAATATGTCATAACTTTAGACAAGAAGTTTTCAAAAAAGAAAATCCTTCAAAGATACAAATATATGAAAAAAATTCACGACAAAAACCAGAGAACAAGCTCAAAAGAAATAAACAATTAAAATCGAGGCGAGAAAATGATCCTATATATCGTTATGTAGAGAGGATAAGAAATAGAGTTGGAAAAGTTCTTCGTAAAATAAAAAATAAAAAAATATATACTTTTGATCTAAATAAAATTTTTGAAAAAAATATAAAACAGGTCTTAGAGAATCAAGGTTTAACAATCGAAGATATTAAGAATGGAAATTATGAACTTGATCATATAAAACCTCTTTGTGAATGGGAATGGTCACAAAGTCATACTGCTAATAAATTATGCAATCTTGAATCTAATAGTGTAAATAATCTCCAATTCATAAGTCCAAAAGACCATAAAGAAAAAACAAAAAAAGATTCAATTTCTGGTAATTGGAAAAACGAGCAAATATATACCGACTATTCCTCAGAGCTAATAAGACTGATAGAAACAGATAAAAAACTTCCAAAATATCTCGAACATAAAAGAGAAATTATTTACAAAGAATTAAAAAATAATTTCAAAAATCATCCAATTAAAATACCAAAAAATTAGTGACTATAATTCATCATTTGAAAATAACTCAGATAACCCCATACCCCTAAAGCAACATTGCCTTTCCTAAATAGGTTATTTGATGGATAATAAATTTATATCTAAAAAAGTTATTCAAACTTTATTCGAACCCTATAATTTCGCCAAGATCCCATGCCACAACAGGAACCAAGCTACTGGCTAATGAAAAGTGAGCCCGATGCTTACAGCATAGATACTCTAAAAAATGAGGGGGAAACTTTATGGGATGGAATAAGAAATTATCAGGCTCGAAATTTTATGAGGAAGATGAAAAAAGGAGATATGGTTTTTTTCTATCATTCGAACTGTAAACCTCCTGGTATTGTAGGACTTATGGAGGTAATAGAGCTAAATATTGTTGATCCTACTCAATTTGATAAAGATTCAAAATATTTTGATCCAAAATCGGTACCTGATAATCCGAGATGGGATTGTGTAAAAGTAAAATATAAACTTAAGTCCGATAAAATTTTAAGTTTACCTGAACTAAAGATTTTATTTAATGAGGATGAGTTATTAGTTGTAAAAAAAGGAAATAGGTTATCTATCCTACCTGTCAAAGATGATATAGCAAAAATACTAATAGAAAAAATATAAAAAATTTATTCTTTAAAATTCATTGAAAACATATTGCCAATATAGAGTCTCGTTAAATCCCTATTTTGGAAACCTTTTTGCATCAAAAATCCTGCAATAGCAGCTTGTAATATCCTATATTGATCCCAGTTAGGATGCTCCTCAACAAATTCTTTCATAGCCTTTTGAAGATTTTCTTGAAGTTCACATTTAAAACTTATTACTTCATCTTTATGATGTAAAACTTTTGAATTTTCTTGATAATTTAACCCTTGCATATTAAAAAAAATTTGTTGAAAATTAAATCTACAAAATACAGTTTTCTCCAAAATCATTAAATAGTCAACAAGTATTATTTAGAAGCAGTCTCAGGTCAAAGAAAAATGAGAATCCAGTCATAAAAACGAGAGTCATAGAAATTAATTTTATAAAATTAAATCTTGCTGAAATATAAAGATTTATAAAAAATAAGAAGTTTTCCACATACCTTAAATCCACAAATATTTTTCTAAAAAAATTTGTGGAAAAGTTGTGAAAAAATTTTTTTTGGAGGGGGAAATATTTTCTAAAATTTCCAATTTTATTTATTTTTTAATCCATTGATTCCCACATGTTTTTTATTTCATAAAATAAATTTTGTGCAATTGGTATCGGCCAATACATTTCGAAGGATCTAGTTTGGTCTTGACTTTCAAAAACAAACCTTAAACTCCATTCGTTTTTTTTCCCCTCTAAGCAAATATGCCAAGGTAGTTTTTCTATTTCTAAAGTAATTGATTCCTCATCCATTAGTTCATCCTTGATAACTAATAGTTGTTCATTAATTTTTATTAGTAGAAGGTAGAGAGAATAGAATTCACTTTTTTGTAACTCGATTGACCAATTATCAACACCAATTAAAAAGCAAAATTTGCCTTTTTTAAAATCTCTAAGTAATCTCCATTCATTTTGGTCTTTTACCAAAATTAGCCTGGAAGTAAATCTGGTTGATCTTGTTCATCGCTTAATTCAATAATTGACCGTTGGACAGGTTTAATAGTTGACTCCTCCAATAAGCCATCAAAATCATCAAATCGTCTTTGTTTAGCTCTGAAAGCAATTTTCACAGTGGTTAGGTATCTATTAGTTGATTTTCTTATTAAGCTTTCACCTCTTTTCGCAAGATCATTAGGATCAATACCTGCATTATTTGATATTTTCATTAAAAAAAATTTTTTACTATAAAATATATTTTACAGTTTATTCGACCGTTTCAAAACATAAATTACAAAAAGAACTTAATTGATTCTTAAAATCTCACATGGAAGAAAACTTATCTGGAACACTTGCTATTGATTTAGGGAACACAAATACTGTAGTAGCTTTTCAAGATCAAAGAGATATCAATTCTATTTTAGTTGAAATACCGAACATTACATCATCTCCAGGAGTTATTCCTACAGTCGTTTGGTTCGAGGAACCTTCGAAGATTCCTAAAATTGGTCTTAGTGCTCTAAAAATGAGGGACAACTCAAATTCTGATTTGTTTTTTCATTCGAATTTTAAAAGATTGATTGGAAATTCTATTGAAAAAATAAACCAAAAAAATATTTTAAACCCGAATGAATGTGGCGAAAAATTTTTTCAAATTTTGTGGGCAAACATTCCTCGCAAATATGAAATTAAAAGACTTGTTTTAACTGCTCCAATAGATACATATAAGGGTTATAGAAAATGGTTAGTTAACCTTTGCGAAGAAATATCCGTAGATGAAATAGCCCTTGTTGATGAGCCTACTGCTGCAAGTTTAGGTATAAATATACCATTTGGCTCGAAAATCATGACATTAGATATTGGAGGAAGTACAGTTGATATGAATATAGTCAAAATAGAAGGAGGAGAAGGAAAATCTGGACCAATAGCTGAACTATTAAAATTTAAAGGTAATAATGTAAGCTCAATTTCAAAACAAAAAATAAGGTGTGCAGAAATAATTGGAAAAACAGGCTCAAAAATTGGTGGGAAAGATTTTGATCAATGGATAGTTGATTATTTTATTCCTGGTAATAATTATGTTACTAATCTTTTAAAGGCAGAAAAACTAAAATGTAAGCTCAGTTCATCTGCAATCAAATATGAAAATAAATATCCAATAAAATTATTTAATGAACAAAATCAAGAAAAAGAATTTTACTTAAGTAAGGAAATATTTGAGAAAATACTCATTGAAAATAATCTTCTGAATCACCTTAATTCTTTACTAAAAGATTTATTAAATCAAGCAAGAGGCAAATTTTGCACGTTTGACGACTTAAATTCAATTGTTTTGGTTGGTGGAGGAACTCAAATACCATTGATTAAAGAATGGATAACAAAAAAAATTTCAAAGATTCAAATTAAGTCGCCGCCTCCTATAGAATCAATAGCCTTGGGAGCTTTAGCAATGACTCCTGGGGTAAAAATTAAAGACATATTAAACAAAGGATTATCCATAAGACTATTTAATAAAAGAGAACAAAAACACTTTTGGCATCCCATTTTTTGTAGAGGTCAAATATGGCCAACTGAAAACCCATTTAAACTAATCCTTCAGGCCAGTAAACATAACCAGAAAATATTCGAAATAATAATTGGAGAGACACAAAAAGAAAGATCATATGATGTTATTTTCGAAAATGGATTACCAAAGTTATCAGAGGTTCAAAATGAAGAAGAAATTATAAAATGGAAAAAAAAACCACTCAAAATAGTATTAGAAAATGAATCTATTCTTGGAGAAGACAACTTAAAACTTTTTTTTAAAATTACTAAAAGTGCTGATTTATTAGTTAAGTGTTTTGATATGAAAGATGAATTTTTAGGAGAGTATAATTTGGGAAATATCTTTTGAAATCAAAGCTATTCAAGAAATACTCCTTCTTCATTATCAACATTTTTTAAACGTAAACTAATACTTTCAATTTTACTAGTTGGCAATTTTTTACCACAAAAATCTGGTTGAATAGGCAATTCTCTATGACCTCTATCTACCATTACTAATAACATCACTCTTTGGGGTCTGCCCCATGAATATAAAGCATCCATCGCAGCTCTAATTGTTCTACCTGTGTAAATTACATCATCTATTAAAAGAATTTCTTGTTTCTCAATTGGAGTTGGAATATCTGTAGCTTGTATTAGGCGAGTTCCAACTCTATTTTGATCATCTCTATAAAAAGTTGGATCAATTATTCCTTTTTTAACTCTTAAACCAGTCTTACAGAATAATTCCTTTTCTATTACTTCGGTCAGCTCAATTCCTCTAGTCGGAATACCAACCAACAGAAGGTTATCTAGTTTTTTAACTTTTTCAATAATTTCGGAAGTTAAACGCGAAATAGTTTTTCTAAGCTCAACTTCATTAAGTATTACGATCTTTTTTGTTTTCTTGGACATGATTTATCAATAAATAAATGTCGTCTACTATTTTCATAAATTAGCAAAAGCTAACTATGTTAAATATAAATTGTTAAAGAGTAACGTTTAAAGCTAAATTTAAGGTTGGATCAGTTAAAAATGAATTTGATCTAAGTATGTCAAAGATTAGCAGCAAAAATATAAAAAGATTAAGTGTTCCCCAGAGCCCTGTAGTTCTCGCAATACTAGATGGATGGGGATATCGAAAAGAAAAATCAAATAATGCTATAAATAGTGCCAACACGCCAATTATGGATTCATTATGGCACGCTTATCCACACACCCTGATAAGTGCCAGTGGATCTGATGTAGGCCTCCCTGATGGTCAAATGGGCAATTCAGAGGTAGGGCACCTTACCATTGGTTCGGGAAGAATAATACAACAAGAACTTGTAAGGATCTCAAATATCGTAAAAAATAATCAATTAGGCTTGGTAAATGAGTTAAAAGAGATGGCTGATTCATTAAAGAAAAATAATTCTACTTTGCATATCACGGGATTATGTTCGGATGGAGGAGTTCATAGTCATATCGATCATTTATTAGGTTTAATAAAATGGGCATCTGATAATGAAATCAAAAAAGTTGCAATACACATTATTACCGATGGAAGAGATACTCCTGCGAAAAGTGCCTCTAAATATCTAAATCAAATAGAATCATGTATAAAAAAATTTAACACAGGACAAATAGCTTCCATATGTGGAAGATACTGGATAATGGATAGAAATCTATTATGGGATAGGACACAAAAAGCATATTCTAATTTAACTGATCCAGATATTCCAATATCAAATATTTCTCCTCAGAATTATATAGAAAAAAGTTATGCCAAAAACATAACCGATGAATTTATAGAGCCCATACGAATGTCTGAAAACTATCTTAAAGATGGTGATAGTTTAATTTGCTTTAACTTTCGTCCAGACAGAGCAAGACAAATAGTCAAATCCCTTTCAAGCAATAACTTCTCAGACTTTGAAAGAAAAAATTATCCAAATCTAGATTTAATCACTTTTACTCAATATGATCCAAACTTTCCCGTTAAAGTTGCTTTTCCTCCTGAATCACTTAATAATTTTATAGGTCAAATAGTTTCAGAAAACGGACTTAAACAATATAGAACCGCGGAAACTGAAAAATATCCTCACGTAACATACTTTTTCAATGGAGGAGTTGAAATTCCGTTACCTGGAGAAGAGAGACATTTGATCCCATCTCCAAGAGTTGCAACTTATGATATGGAACCCGAAATGTCTGCGGAGGAACTAACTATTAGTTGCTCTAAAGCAATTAAAAGTGGGAATTATGCTTTTGTTGTTATAAATTTTGCCAATCCTGATATGGTTGGTCACACAGGCAACATGGATGCAACAGTTAAAGCTATAGAAAAAGTAGATAAGTGCGTAGGTCAAATAGTTAATGCAACTGGAGAGATGGGTGGAAGCATTCTTATTACAGCCGATCATGGTAATGCAGAGGTAATGAAAGGAGCTGAAGGAGAACCATGGACAGCACATACAACAAATAAAGTTCCACTAATTTTGATTGAGGGGGAAAAAAGAAAAATACCAAATATGGGAAATGAAATTAATTTAAGAGATAATGCCGGCTTAGCAGATATTGCTCCCACTTTATTGCAATTATTAAATCTCCCAATACCAATAGAAATGACAGGCAAATCTCTTATTAAAGAAATTGAATTAAAGGGTTATAATAAGGTGGTTCAACACGTTTAAATTTAATAAAAGTTTTCAAGAAATGATTGAAATTATTAGTTGGATATGGGTTTTTTCTGGAGTACTTCTCATTCTCTTAGTTTTACTTCATAGTCCTAAGGGTGATGGAATGGGAGGAATAGCCGCAAGTGGAAGTTCTATGTTCAATAGCGCAAGTAGTGCAGAGGCCTCTCTAAACAAAATAACTTGGACTTTTTTAGTAATATTTTTATCTCTCGCAATTATTCTTAGCGCTGGTTGGATTTCATAAAGTAAAAAAAAGGACCATTTGTGAATGATCCTTTTTAAAAAATTTATTAAAAAACTATTGTTTAGTTAATAATCGAAGTCACCACCCATACCAGGAGCGCCTACTGGAGCAGCTGAATCTTTTTTCTCAGGTAAATCTGCAACTATGCATTCTGTGGTTAGGACCATTCCTGCTATTGAAGCTGCATTTTGTAATCCTGAACGTGTAACTTTTGCAGGATCAACTATACCAGCAGAGGACATATCTACATATTCTCCAGTAGCAGCGTTAAATCCATCATTAAATGGTTTAGTCTTTACATTTTCAGCAATCACAGCTCCATTAGAACCAGCATTCTCAGCAATTCTCATAAGAGGAGCAGTAAGTGAAGCTTCAACGATGTTAGCTCCAATTAATTCTTCTCCTTCTAAATTTTTATCAGCCCATTCTTTAAGAATTGGAGATAAATGAGCTAGAGTTGTTCCTCCTCCAGGTACGATACCCTCTTCAACAGCTGCTTTTGTTGCATTGATAGCATCCTCAAGACGAAGCTTTTTATCCTTCATCTCAGTTTCAGTAGCTGCCCCAACCTTAATCACTGCTACACCTCCAGCTAATTTAGCGAGACGTTCTTGAAGCTTTTCTTTATCGTATGAGGAATCTGTTTCATCCATTTGCTTCTTAATTTGATCACATCTAGCTTTAACTGCTTGCTCATTACCTTCAGCTACGATAGTTGTATTTTCTTTATTGATAGTTATTCTTCTACCAGTTCCAAGCATATCCAAGGTAGCATTCTCTAATTTCAAGCCTGCATCTTCAGTAATAAGTTGTCCATTGGTTAAAACAGCCATATCTTCAAGCATTGCTTTTCTTCTATCACCAAATCCAGGAGCTTTTACTGCAGCAACATTCAACACACCTCTTAATCTATTAACAACAAGAGTTGCCAAAGCCTCTTTTTCAATATCTTCTGCAATAATGACTAGTGGTTTCCCAGTTTTAGCTATTTGTTCCAATACGGGAACTAAATCTTGGACTAGGGCAATTTTTTTATCAGTCAGAAGAATATACGGTTCATCTAAAACAGCCTCCATTCTTTCTGTATCTGTTGCGAAGTAAGGCGAAATATAGCCTTTGTCAAAGCGCATCCCCTCAGTAACTTCTAATTCAGTAGTCATTGATTTTCCTTCTTCTAATGAGATAACACCTTCTTTACCAACTTTATCCATAGCATTGGCAATCATTTGGCCAACTTCATCGTCGTTTCCAGCAGCTATAGTTCCACATTGAGCTATAGCATTGCTATCACTAATAGGTTTGGAATTTTCCTGAATTTTACCAACTAGAAATTCGGTAGCTTTATCAATTCCTTTTTTCAAGGTAATTGCATTCGCTCCTGCAGCAACGTTTCTCAAACCTGCCTTAACCATTGCATGGGCTAAAACAGTTGCTGTTGTAGTACCATCTCCAGCTGCATCATTAGTTTTTGAAGCAGCTTGTCTAATTAAAGCAACACCAGTGTTTTCAATGTGATCCTCTAATTCGATCTCCTTAGCGATTGTGACACCATCATTTATAATTTGTGGAGCACCAAATTTTTTTTCTAGTACAACATTTCTTCCTTTTGGTCCAAGCGTAACAGCCACAGACTCAGCAAGGATATCAATTCCTCTTTCGAGCGCTCTTCGAGCTTGCTCATTGTAAATAATTCTTTTAGCCATGTTTAGGCAGTAATTTAGTAATAAGTTTTAATAATTTTTGAAAAAAAATTTTAGCTTACTACAGCTAAAATATCCTTTTCTGAGAGTAAGACATATTCATCTCCTCCCAATTTTATGTCTGTGCCAGCATATTTGCTGTACAAGACTTTGTCGCCAATACTCACTTCCGGAGTTTGTCGAGAACCATCATCATTAAGCTTGCCAGGACCAACCTGAGCAACTTCTCCAACCTGTGGTTTTTCTTTAGCTGAGTCAGGCAAAAGAATGCCCCCAGCAGTTTTTTCCTCTGATGCGGAAACTTTGATAAATATTCTATCTCCCAGTGGTTTAACTGTAGAGACTGTAAGTGAAACAGCTGCCATAAATTAATGGAGTATCATGATTGAGACGCTTTGCGTCATAAAAATGGAAAGAGAAATTCTCCATCCGTATCATCAACAACATAATCTGCTGAGCGGCAATTAAACCATACTTAAACTGTGCGGGTGGCCGAACCCATTTAACGAAACGACCCATGAGGTGGTAGTATTTTCGGATTATGAGCTGTTTTAAATCAGCTAATCATCACCAATCAATAAAAAATGGTAGCAACTCCATCAACTTCTTCACAAACAAAAGGCGTAGTTCGTCAGGTAATTGGCCCAGTTCTAGATGTAGAATTTCCAGCTGGAAAATTGCCCAAAATATTAAATGCTTTAAGAATTGAAGCGAAAAATCCTGCTGGACAAGATATAGCGCTCACTGCGGAGGTTCAACAGCTACTGGGTGACCATAGAGTCAGAGCAGTGGCAATGAGCGGCACAGACGGCCTTGTAAGAGGCATGGAAGCAATCGACACAGGCGCACCAATATCTGTACCTGTAGGAGAAGCAACTCTAGGACGAATATTTAATGTTTTAGGAGAACCAGTAGATGAACAAGGTCCAGTAAATACAAAAGATACTGCTCCAATTCATAGAGCTGCTCCAAAATTAACTGACTTGGAAACTAAGCCAAAAGTTTTTGAAACTGGAATTAAAGTTATCGACCTTTTAGCACCTTATAGACAAGGAGGAAAAGTTGGATTATTCGGAGGTGCTGGAGTTGGGAAAACAGTTCTTATTCAAGAATTAATTAATAATATTGCGAAGGAACATGGAGGAGTTTCTGTTTTTGGCGGCGTAGGGGAAAGAACAAGAGAAGGTAATGACTTATATGAAGAATTTAAAGAATCAGGGGTTATCAATGCAGATGATTTAACTCAATCAAAAGTTGCATTGTGTTTTGGGCAAATGAATGAGCCACCAGGTGCAAGAATGAGAGTAGGCTTATCAGCACTTACAATGGCCGAACATTTTAGAGATGTAAACAAACAAGACGTTCTACTTTTTGTTGATAACATTTTTAGATTCGTTCAAGCTGGTTCTGAAGTATCTGCATTACTTGGAAGAATGCCATCGGCTGTTGGATACCAACCAACTCTAGGAACTGATGTTGGTGAATTACAAGAAAGAATTACATCTACACTAGAGGGATCAATAACATCTATTCAGGCTGTATATGTACCTGCTGATGACCTGACAGACCCAGCTCCAGCTACAACCTTTGCCCATTTAGATGCTACCACCGTGCTAGCAAGAGCTCTTGCGGCCAAAGGAATTTATCCAGCAGTTGACCCATTAGACTCAACAAGCACTATGCTACAACCATCAGTTGTAGGAGATGAGCATTACAAAACAGCCAGAGCTGTTCAATCAACTCTACAAAGATACAAAGAACTTCAAGATATTATTGCAATTCTTGGCCTAGATGAGCTTTCTGAAGAAGATAGATTAACAGTAGATAGGGCCAGAAAAATTGAAAAATTCCTTTCACAACCTTTCTTTGTAGCAGAAATATTTACAGGAATGTCTGGTAAATACGTAAAATTAGAAGATACCATCGCTGGTTTCAATATGATTTTGTCAGGCGAATTGGATGATTTACCAGAACAGGCATTTTACTTAGTTGGTAATATTGATGAAGTTAAAGCAAAGGCTGAAAAAATAAAATCAGAAAAATAAATATTTGAACATTAATATATTTAACCTTCAATAATCTTTAAATAATGGCAATTTCCCTAAAAGTTTTAGCTCCTAATAAAAATGTTTATCAAGGCGAAGCTGAAGAAGTAATTCTTCCAAGTACTACTGGTCAACTTGGTATACTACCAGGTCATATCTCTTTAGTTACTGCTATAGATATTGGCGTTTTAAGGCTAAGAATGAATTCCCAATGGAAATCAATAGCTCTAATGGGAGGCTTCGCTGAAATTGAATCAGATGAAGTCATAGTTTTAGTAAATAATGCTGAAATTGGTTCTGAGATAAATGTTCAGAATGCTGAAAAAGATCTTAAAGAAGCAAAATTAGCAATAAGCAAATTTTCTGAAAATGAAAAAAATCCCGAAAAAATTAAAGCCATGAAAGAGGTTTCGAAGGCTGAGGCTAGGATTCAAGCTGCAAAAAACTAATATTTAAGCCGTTCCACAAAATGTTACTTCAGGAAACTTTAATTTAGCTTCTTCTAATTTTTTTGTTTTACCTTCTTCTTGCCAATAATTTATTACTTCAGTGGCTTTATTCAATATTTCTACTCTTTCATTATCTGTAATCCAACCTTTATTTTCTAATTCACTTTTTAATTTTTCCCAAGCATCATCTCTTGGCCAAAAATAATAAGCCGTAAGAGGGCTTGGCCCCCCACCTACGATTTGATCAACTGCTAAAGCAACATTATCAGGTAACCACAATACTTTAATTATGAACCTTCCTTCATCAGGTTTAGGAGTATAACCAGTAGGTACTCCATCTTCATCAATTGTGGCAGCCGCCAATACTGCTGTGGCACCCATCATTCCTGAATTAGGAGAAGAATTTTTAGAGTTTGGTGCATCACTGTTTTTTTCTTTTTTTTCTTTTGAATTTTGATTTAACTTATCTGATGAGGTCATTCACTTATTTAGGTTCAATAAATAATTTATCAGTTTATGGACACATTTTGATTGATTTATTCAAAATTTCTTGATTTTAGTTATCGCTTACTTCTAAACAGAATTTTTATCTATCATGAGATACTTCATAAAAATCATAAATAGTGGCTTCCAATGAATCCCAAAGATCTTTGGGAATATCGTTTTCTTCTGCGAACATGCCAAGCTGACTAGCTAAGCCTCTTGCTTGAGAGAGTTTCGAATCATATGAATCGGACTTGTTCATTTTTGATCTTTAAACTTAATAAAAAATAAATCTATTATCTTGATAAGTCAAATTTCAAAATTCTAAATCAGAAATTTCTTTTAGTGCAGCAATACTTAAAACTTCTGGGTTTGTATCTGTGACCAGGACATCGTCTTCAATTCTTATCCCTATGCCTTTCCATTTCTCATCTATAGGGGGTTGTCCCTCAGGTACTGGGATCCTATCACTTATGTAGATCCCAGGCTCTACCGTAAGAATCATTCCATTCTGTAATGGCACTTCATAGTCCCCCATTCTATATGCTCCAACATCATGAACATCTAAGCCGAGCCAATGTCCAGTTCTATGCATGTAAAGATGTTTATAAGATTGATTCTCAATTATCTCTTCAGTACTGCCTGACAATAAACCAATTTCTTTTAATCCCTCTATAAGAATTGTTAAAGCAACATTATGAACATGACTAGAATTCGATCCCTTGACAGCACTTTTAATTGCATTTTTCTGCGCACTCAATACGATTTCATAGATAACTTTTTGCTCATTAGAAAATTTACCACCAATTGGAATAGTTCTTGTAATGTCTCCATTGTAATAATCAATTAGCGAGCAACCAGCATCTACTAACAATAAATCTTTCTTCTTTAAGGGTGAGTTATTTGAAGTGTAATGCAAAATACAAGCATTATCTCCTGATGCAACAATTGAGTTATAAGCCGGTCCTCTCGCCCCTTTTTCCAGAAAAAATCCCTCTAGAAGACCCTGAATTTGTCTTTCATTTCTCTTTGATGAGATTGATTCTCTAACTAATTCATGAGCTTCTGCTGAGATTCGAATAGCCTCTCTCATTCTCTTAATTTCAAATTCACTTTTAATTAATCTCATCTCATTTAAATAAATTTCTGGAGATTTTATAGAATTTCCACCAATGCCTAATCTTGAGCGATTTTGAAGTTGTTGTGAAAAAATTTCCAGTATTATTTTCTCAACTGATGGATGCTTACCAATAGAAAAAACAAGTTCGTCAGAACCACTTATATAGGCTGGGAGTAAATCTTTTAATTCGTTTATTGAGTGAGCCTTATCAGCATTAAACTCTTTTTCAGCGCCTTCCAAACCCCATCTAAAGCCATGCCAGACTTCGCTTATAACATCTTTAGGAGCAACAAACATAATAAATCTCTCTCCCTTTGGCTTGTGCGATAAGAAAAGAGCGATTGCATCTGGCTCATCGAAACCGGTTAAATACCAAAAATTACTATCTTGTCTAAAAGGATATTCACAATCAGCATGATGCTTTACGAGGCTAGCACCAGGGATAACAGCAGCTTTACCATTTAATTTATTGAGGAAGATTTCTCTTCTTTCTTCAAAAACTTTATTTTCAGGTTTAAACATAGATTGTGTATTGGCGTGTTTAAAAAAAAATGGAAGAATGAATTAATACAGATTTAGTAACTAATCTATTTTAAATGGAACCAAGTGTTTACGGTTTAATTGTTCTTATACTAATTATCTTAATTGGGTCAGCATGTTGTTCGGGAGTAGAAGCTGCTTTTTTAGCTGTAAATTCGATTCGAATTCTAGAGATAGCCTCTAAACAAAAACCAAAGAGTTCTGCAAATCAACTCCTTAAACTTAGAAAACATCTTGGAAGAACATTAACTGTAATTACTATCACTAATAATGGATTTAATATAATTGGAAGTCTTATTTTAGGTGTATATGGAGGATTGGTTATTAATAGTAGTTATGGCCTAACCCTATTTTCAATTTCTTTTTACATACTAGTCGTACTTGTAGGAGAAGTACTACCTAAGGCTCTTGGTACAAGATTCTCAGTTCAAATAGCATTATTATCAGTTCCTATCTTGAGAATATTGCATACTTTAATGAGGCCATTTTTAGTATTAATAGAACAAATATTTCCAGTTATTACTGCAGAAAATGAAATTTCAACAGATGAAGAAGAAATTAGACAAATGGCAAAAATTGGAAGCCAAAAAGGTTTGATTGAAGCTGATGAAGCAGCAATGATATTTAAGGTTTTTCAATTAAATGATTTAAAAGCTAAAGACTTAATGATCCCTAGAGTATCAGCACCTTGTCTTGATGGGTCTTCGAATCTTGAAGAAATTTCAAAACTAATAATGGGCGATAACTCTCCATGGTGGGTTATTTTGGGAGATAAAGTTGACAAAATACAGGGGGTAGTTCCCCGTGAGAGAATGCTAGCAGAATTAATTAATGGAGAAAATAAAAAATTATTGTCAGAAATTTGCGAACCTGTGGACTACATTCCCGAAATGATTAAGGCAGATAAATTATTAACAAGATTTGACAAGAATCATAAAGGAGTGAAAGTAGTAGTAGATGAATTTGGAGGATTCGTGGGCATTATTGGTGCAGAAGCTGTGTTATCTGTTTTAGCTGGCTGGTGGAAAAATAAATCATGAAACAATTTAAAATTAAAAAAAATTATTTACTTTTAAAAAATTGGTGGGAGACTATTGATCTTTCCAACTATGAAAAAAGTTATTTTAATAGGGACATAATTTCTTTTAATCAACAACTTTTTAGGCTGAAAGAAAAAAAAATAAGAATTGGCGCATATGGTAAATCAGGCGTAGGGAAATCTTCTATTTTAAATTCTTTATTAGAAAAATATATATTTAAAACAGATATTATCAACGGGACTACAAGAGAAATTCAGGCTGAAGAGTGGAAATTTAGAGATCAATCACTCAACAGTATAGAGTTACTAGATTCTCCAGGATTTGATTTCTGCGATATTAAATTCCCAGATAAAGTTTACTCCTCCATAAATCACTCAGATCTTATTTTATTTATAATTTCAGGAGATTTAAATAGAAATGAGTTAAATGAAATCAGCTCTTTTATAAAAGATGGAAAAAAAATTATTTTAATTTTAAACAAAATTGATCTATTTAATAAAAACGAATTAAAAGAAATAATTGAAAATATAAAGTTTAAGCTTCCAAAAGATTTAAATATTCCAATAATCATTAATACTGAAAACAGTCTTAAAAATTACGTAGCAAAATTAATCAATCAATATGGTGAGATACTTTTAACACTAAACTCTATTCAATTAGCTGACAAATTGTTTCTGAAAATAAAAGAGCAAAGATTGAAAAGAAGGCAGAAATTAGCTCAATCAACTATTGGTAAATTTTCGACTATAAAGGCATCTGCAGTAGCTCTTAATCCTTTTATTTTATTTGATGTTGCTGGTAGTTTTGCACTAGATACTGCATTGATTAACGAATTAAGTAAGATTTACGGCTTAAAGTTAAAAGGTGAATCTACAAGAAAAATATTTAAAAATATATCAATTAATAATTTATATTTGGGAATCACTCAAGTCGGCGTTAATACCTCTTTCAACCTTATTAAGAAACTAATTCTTTTAACAGCACCTTTTACTAACGGTCTTTCATTATTACCCTATGGACCCATTGCAATTATTCAAGCTGCAATCGCAATATACTCTACAAAAATTCTAGGAAAATTAGCAGCAAAAGAGATATTTGTAAGAAGCAAAGCTTCTTTTATGGAACCTGCTATTTTGATCCAAAATATGAATTTTAATGACCAAGAGATTTTTAACTACATAAATATTTATTTTTCAAGAAGAAATTTAAATAATAATTTTGTTAGTTTTCTACCTTAAAACTTAAAATGGAAAAAAGCTTTGCTTTATTTGGTACGAGTGCTGATCCACCTACAATTGGACATAAAAAAATTCTCGAAGAATTATCCAAAATTTATGCTTTTACCATTAGCTATGTGAGCAACAACCCCCAAAAAAAGCATATAGAGGATATCTCAATTCGTAGCCATTTATTAAAAACTCTTATTGATGATTTAGATAATCCGAAAATTTTATTTAATCAAAAAATAAGTAGCCAATGGGCAGTAGAGTCAATCAAAAAATGTAAAGAAATTTATAAATTTAATAATTTAGATTTTGTAATTGGTAGTGATTTAATTAAAGATATTTTCCACTGGAAAAATTTCGACAAAATTATTTTGGAGGTAAGTTTTTTGATAATTTTAAGAGAGGGATATCCAGTTGAATCAAATACTCTAAAAATGTTAGAAACTTATAGAGTGAAATTTAAGATTTCAACTATCAAAACCCCAAACATTTCAAGTTCTAAGTTTAGATTAAATTTTAATTGTTCTAATTTACCTTCGTCGTTAATAGATATAGTTAAGAGGAATAATTTATATGAATCCATCAAATTAGTTGAATGAAATTTTTACTTGCCCAAATAAATCCAATTGTTGGAGATTTAGAGGGCAATGCAAAAAAAATACTTAATATTGCTTCTAAAGCTAGCTCAATTTCTGCTGATTTTGTTCTTACTCCAGAATTATCATTATGGGGATATCCTGCAAATGACTTACTTTTTAAAAAAAATTTAATCAAAAATCAATACCAAATTCTTGATCAATTAGCTTTAGATATTAATAAAAAATATGGCAACTTAAGTATCTCAATCGGAATAGCTGAGAAGGTAAATGATTCTTTTTTTCCTAATCTTTATAATTCTATTGCGTTGGTTGAGGGCGGTGAATGGAAAATAATTGCTCGGAAAATTATTCTTCCCACTTATGAAGTATTTGATGAGAAAAGATACTTTAGATCAGAAGAAAAAGTTTCCGTATTGATTAAACAAATTAAAAATAAAACTTGGCGACTTGGATTTACTATATGTGAGGATTTATGGGTCAACAAAGATATCGAAGGAAGAGGAATCCATAGAAAAAATCCCATTATTGATTTAAAGAAAAGAAAAGTTGATATTTTAGTAAATTTATCAGCCTCCCCATATACTCTGAAAAAGTTAGAGCTAAGATCCAAGGTTTCCAGTTTTGCTGCACAATATCTCCAAGTACCGCTGATTTATGTCAACCAGATTGGAGCAAATGATAATTTAATTTTTGATGGAAATAGTTTTATTCTTGATAAGAATGGATCTAAAATTAAGCAATTAAAATCTTTTTCGGAAGATCTCTCCAGCTGGGAAATTGAGCAAACAAAACCTGAAAAAAATGAATTTAAAAAATCTGAAATGTCATCAATTTTTGATGCATTAGTACTTGGTGTTAAAGATTATGCAAAAAAATGTGGATTTAAAACAGCTTTAGTTGGATTAAGTGGTGGTATTGATTCAGCACTTGTCTCAGCAATTGCTACAGCGGCTCTAGGAAGTGAAAATGTTTATTGCGTTTCAATGCCCTCTAAGTGGAGCTCATCTCATTCAAAGCGTGATGCAAAAGATTTAGCAAGAAGATTAAAGATAAGTTTCAAGAGCATTCCAATTGAAAACTTGATGACCTCTTTTGAAGAATCATTTATAAAAACCATATCTTTCGAGATGGCTGAAATAACAAATCAAAATATTCAGTCAAGGATAAGAGGCACGCTTCTTATGGCTTTAGCAAATCAAGAAAAGCATTTGTTACTCTCAACAGGCAATAAATCAGAACTAGCCGTAGGATATTGCACACTTTATGGTGATATGAATGGCGGATTATCTGTAATTGGGGATTTATATAAAACTAATGTTTTTAAATTATGCAATTGGCTTGATAGTGAAGATTCAATTAATAGTAGAAAGTTATATATGTTAGATACTAGTGTAGATATAATTGGAGAAAATATACGTAAAAAAGCTCCAAGTGCTGAATTAGGGCCTAATCAATTAGACACTGATTCTCTCCCACCTTACTCTATTTTAGATAAAGTTCTTAAAGGGATTATTGAAGAGAAAAAAGATTTACCACAACTAGAAGAAGATGGTTATAAAAAAGATTTAATTTTAAAAATTATCTCACTCATAAAAAAAGCGGAATTTAAAAGAAAGCAGGCTCCTCCAATCCTAAAACTAAGCAGTCAATCATTAGGAAGTGACTGGAGAGTTCCCATAGCGATATCTTATTAATCACTATAAGAGCACTCTTGAATTTTTTTTAAAGGCCGTATAACTGAATCAAGGTTGATACCTTTTTTTATAGCGAGAATTATGCCTGCAGCTTCTAAATAATTATCAACTTCAAAAAGATTGGGATAATCATAAAACTCATTTGTCACTTTCAATATATTTTGATTTTTTACCGAGATAATATTCAAACCTTTTTCAATCCCTGCTAGTACTGCTTCTCCTCCTAATGCACCATTCGGAACAACAATCGATTCAATCTGATCAGGGTGAAGTGAGATTGACTCATTTTTAGCAGGCAATTCAACAATATCAGGTGCATTGCTTAACCCAATCAGTACAGATGGTAAAAAAGTGTATCCTATTTCTTCCGCAGCTGCACGAGGATCTAAATTTTCATTTAATTCAATTGGATTTAAAGCAGGTGCGTGAGCACAGGGAACTTTCAAAAATTTGCTTATTAAATGACTTATAACTGCTTCGACTCCAGCAATAGGATCAACCCCTTTTCCCTCTCGATAGATATTTGTTTCTAAAGAATCTGGATCATCTGGAAATTTTGCCACAATTGCTATTGCCGTAACTCCTTTTTCTATTAAACATTTTCCAGCATCAATTAGAGTATCAGGATTTTCAATTGTGCCACCACTGATTTGTGAAGAATCAGAATCAATAACTATGTTTAATGGCTTTCTTGTAATCACATAAGAATGAACATTAATTCCTAAAGTAAAAACACATGCATCAGCAACTTGTAAATGTCTCACTAATATTTCTTTTTCAATGGCTGAATCAAAAATTATCCCAATTTTCTGTTGCTTTACCCTTTTTAAAGCGATTTCTCCTTTAGCAAATCGGTCTAAACTATAACCCTCAACATAAAAAATATTTTTATCTTTTTCAGAAAGATTACCACCATTCATAACATTTGGATGAGTAATTAAACATCCACTTGCCGATGCTAATAATTTAGCGGTTGGAAGTGCATCTCCTGCAAAACCTCCTACTTCACAACCAATACCAGTTGGAACTATGAATATTGTTGGTGAATTTTTCATTATTAAAAATATTTCAATTTATATTTTTAATTAGCTAAGACAGCTTTAATTTTAAGTTTTTTTGTTCCAAAAGAGTCAATAGAATTTTGAATATCAACAATTGACCATCGAATTAAATCACCTTTTTTTTCTAAATTTACAATGATGAATTCCCTTAAATTTTTTACATTTATTGAAGCTGGCCAATCTAAATAGTAATCAACTGAACTTAATTTCATTTTTGATATTTACCAAATTGATCATTATACAAATCATCTTCGACCCCTTTACCAATAACAATATTCAAATCGGACTTGGGATATGCCACACATAAAAGTGCAAAGCCCTTTTCCCTCAAATCATCATTTAATCCCATAGCATCTTCTTGATCTACTGATCCTTCTAATATCATGGACGCACAATCTGTACAAACTCCTGAACAACAACTACTTGGTAAATCTATTCCATTCATTTTTGCCGCTGAAATAATATCTTGATCTTCGGAACATAAAAAGCTAAAAGTCTTTTGCTCAAATTTAACTTTGATATTGTATTCAGGCATATCCTAAATCTTATTGCTAAACTGCAGAACCTCCTACAACCTCTAATATTTCTTGAGTAATAGCTGCTTGCCTAGCTTTGTTATAGGTTAGATTCAAAGTACTTGCTAGTTCTTTAGCATTATCACTCGCATTATTCATCGCAGTCATCCTGCAAGCGAGTTCTGAAGCTGCCGACTCTTGAAGAGCTCTTAGTACCTGATTCTGTAAATATAATGGCAATAACGAATCTAATAGTTGATCAGGACTTTGTTCAAAAACAATATCTGATGGTAACTTCTCTGAATCACTTTTTTCAATATTTGATTTTTCAACAAGTAACTTACTATCTTTTGTAGTTAACCTAAAAATTTCATCGTTTTCCTCAGCAATTCCTTGAGGGTCAAGTGGCAATAATGTTTGAACGACAGGAGCGCAGCTAACTAGAGTGATGAATTTCGTGTAAATAATTTCAACCCTATCAGAATTTTCAGAAAGAAATTGAGCTAAAATCTCATTTGTAACTCCTTCAGAGTCCTTGACTGTGGGTACCTGTTCTAGTTCTTTGAAAGTATTTTTAATTACATATCTATCTTTTCTATTTTGGAAATATCCAATAGCTTTCTTCCCTACCAAAATTAAATTTGGCTGATAACCTTGTTTGACTAATTCTGCGTATCTTATTTCTACCTTTTTTATTATATTTGTGTTGTAACCACCGCATAAACCTCTATCCGCAGTTATGCAAACCAAGCTAATGTTCTTTACTTCTCTCTTAGATAATAGAGGAGAATCGACAGCCTCAAATTGTACTCTTGATTGAATATTTTCTAAAACCCTTGCAAGTTTATCTGCAAAAGGTCTACTCTTAAGAACTTGATCTTGAGCTCTCCTAACTTTTGCAGCTGCAACAAGTCTCATGGCCTCCGTTATTTTTCTTGTATTTTTAACGGAAACGATTCGATCTCTAATCTCTTTAAGATTTGCCATGGTATCTCCTAAATAAATTTAAACTGTGGCAAGCATTGATGATTTAACTTCATTGATCACCTCTTTTAGTGTTGCTTCTAATCCATCATTTAATTTCTTTTCTTTAAGAATCTCTTCTATAAATTCTGCTTTATTTAACTTTAGATATTCCCTAAGTTCAGTAGCGAATTTAGTAACGTCTTCAACAGGTACTTCATCAATAAGACCTTTAACACCTGCATAAACAACTGCAACTTGTTCTGCAAGATTTAGTGGAGAGAATTGAGGTTGCTTTAATAACTCTCTTAATCTTTTACCTCTTTCGAGTTGTTGCTGAGTTGCCTCATCAAGATCAGATGCAAATTGTGAAAAAGCAGCTAGTTCATCAAACTGTGCTAGTTCTAATTTTAAAGTTCCTGCAATTTTTTTAATTGCTTTAGTCTGCGCGGCTCCTCCAACACGGCTAACAGAAATACCAACATTAATAGCAGGTCTTAATCCAGAGTTAAACAAATCAGCGCTCAAGAATATTTGTCCATCCGTAATTGAAATAACATTAGTTGGAATATATGCTGAAACGTCCCCTGCCTGAGTTTCAATAATTGGAAGAGCTGTCATAGAACCACCTCCCATTGCATCAGAAAGTTTTGCTGCTCTTTCTAGCAATCTACTGTGTAAGTAAAACACATCTCCTGGATAAGCTTCTCTTCCTGGTGGTCTTTTTAAAAGAAGAGACATTTGTCTGTACGCCTGAGCTTGTTTTGTTAGATCATCATAAATAACAAGTGTTGCTTTACCCTGATACATAAAATGCTCAGCAATTGCCGCGCCGGTATAAGGTGCTAAGTACTGTAAAGCGGCTGGTTCTGAAGCTCCTGCACTAACTACTACAGTGTAATCTAGAGCTCCTCTTTCTCTTAAAACCTCTACGATATTTGCTACTGATGCTGACTTCTGACCAATAGCTACGTATACACAAACTACATCTTGACCTTTTTGGTTAATTATTGTATCGATAGCAATCGCAGATTTTCCAGTTTGTCTATCACCAATAATTAATTCTCTTTGACCTCTTCCAACAGGAATCATTGCATCAATGGATGTGATACCAGTTTGCATTGGTTCATGAACTGATCTTCTCTTAATTATTCCGGGAGCCATTTCTTCAATCAACCTAGTATCACTTGTTGGAATTTCCCCTTTCCCATCTATTGGTTGTCCGAGAGGGTTAACAACTCTCCCCTGCATTGCTTCACCAACTGGAACAGATGCAATTTTACCTGTGGACTTAACGTTACTTCCTTCTTGGACACCAAGTGCCTCTCCCATTAAAACGGCTCCAACATTATCATCTTCGAGATTTAAAGCTATTCCTTCGGTGCCATCCTCAAATTCCAACAACTCACCTGCCATGACCTGATCTAAGCCATATATTCTTGCAATGCCATCACCGATTTGCAGAACAGTTCCTACATTGCTAACACTTACAGATTGGTCATAATCAGTTATTTGTTGTTTTAAGATTGAACTGATTTCATCAGGGCGTATAGATACCATGGATTTAAGAATTTAAGGTTGATTTAAAAGTTACTTGGAAAGAGTTAAGCCAAGTTTTCTAATTTGTGAAGCAAGGGAAGCATCAATTACTTTTGATCCTACACTGGCGACGAAACCACCAATAAGAGATGGGTCAATTTTAGTTACAAGTTCTAATTTTTCTGTTCCAGCAATATTGATGATCTTTTTGGTAATTAGACCTTTCTGTTCATCAGTAAGCTCGACTGCAGAAGTAACAGTTGCCAAAGCAATATTACTATTTTCTCGGTAAATCTCTAAAAACCTATCAAGAATTGAAGTAAGGATTCCAATTCTTTGCCTATCGGCCAACAATTTTAAGAAATTCAATAAAGAAGAATTAACCTTATTTGAAAAAATTTCAATAATGATTTTCTTCTTAGCATCTGTCTCTAAAATGGGAGAGGATAGTGCCTTCTCCAATTCAGGGGAATCATTTATTAATTCCAAGAGTTGTTTAACCTCAGAAACCATCTCTTCAGTTTGCGAATTTTCATTCACAACTTGAAGTAATGCCTCGGCGTATGGAGTAGTAACTGAATTTAAAAGTGGCATTAGTTCACCTCAATATTATTAATTGATTGAGTTACCAAATTTTCTTGTGTTTTTTTATCAAGTCGATTTGGGAGAGAATCTAAAGCTTTCTTAATTGCCAGTTCAACAGCTTCTTTTCGAAGTTGAGAAATTGCTCTGGATGCTTCAGAGCTCTCATCAGAGATTGCACTTTGTTTTATTCGTGCCATCTCCTCTATAGCTTTTTTCTCACTTTCCATTCTGATTGATTCAGATCTTTTAAGGGAATCTGCTTTTATTTGAGAAGCTTTTTCTTCTGCTGAAGATAAATCTTTCTTCGCCTTTTCTAAAGCTAGAGTAGCTTTGAGAAGTCGATCTTCAGCATCTTTTAATTCAAGAAGAATTCCTTCTCTCCTTTTTTGAAGCATTTTTCCTAGGAAGCCAGGCAAAAATTTATAAAGACCGAAAACCACTACAGCCCAGTTAAGGATATTAGTTTCGAACAAATTGAAATTCAATCCAAAACCTTCTGTAGCTAAAAGAGTTAAATTCATTTTTCTAGAATCAATCTATTAACAATAAGTTCGCTTAGATCATCAGCCTGTTTAGAAAGTTGATCACGAGCAACAGATGTCTGACTTTCAATTTCTAGTCTTGCTTTTTCTTTTGAAGCATTTGCTTCATTATTAGCAAGTTCTAGTGCTTCTTTATAAAGCTTGTCAGACTCATCTTCAGCTTCGCTTACAATTCTTTGGGCTTCTGTACGAGCGCTTTGAAGCTGAGTTAATAAATCAGCTTCTAATTTTTTAACCTCAGAAAGTTTATTTTTGGCCTCAATAATATTATTACTTACAAACTTTTCTCTTTTCTCTACAACATTGCCTACAGGCTTAAAAAAGAGAGAATTTAATATGTAAGTAAGTGCAACTACTTGTATCGCCATTAGAGGCAAAGTGGCATTTATATCAAATAATCCACCTTCTGTAGCACCAAAAAAATTAAAGGCCAACATATGATTCAGTTGAAGTTAAAAATTAAATTTAAATATTGCTAATAAGAATTAGAAGCAATATTAACTTTTAGGAAAAAGGATTCGCAAAAAGTAGTACCAAAGCCACAACTAATCCGTAAATTGTTAATGACTCCATGAAAGCGAAAGATAAAAGAAGAGTTCCTCTGATTTTACCTTCAGCTTCTGGTTGACGGGCAATACCCTCAACAGCACCTTGAGCTGCGTTACCCTGTCCAAGACCTGGGCCAATAGCACCTAGACCAACTGCCAAACCAGCAGCTACAACTGATGCAGCGGAAGTAATCGAATCCATAATTTGAAATAAAGAGCTTAATACTTGTGATAATCTTTGTTGTCATACACGCTTGGACATCCTTTTTTTTAAGAATGGGTCTGATATTTTCAGACCTACGCGATTAGATATTTTGCCAGATTACAGACCCTTTGTAAAAGCATCTGAATGTATTAGAAGAAAGCTAATGATGTTCTTCAACAGCTTCTCCAATGTAGTAGGCCGCTAAAGTTGCAAAAATCAATGCCTGAATCGCACTAGTAAATAATCCTAGGAACATAACAGGTATTGGGAGAATTAGCGGAACTAAAAAGACTAGAACACCAACAACAAGTTCATCAGCCAAAATGTTTCCAAATAGCCTGAAAGAAAGTGATAAAGGTTTCGTAAAGTCCTCTAGAATTTTGAAAGGGAGCATAATAGGGGTTGGGTGAACATAATATTCGAAGTATCTCCAACCCTTATTGCTTAAACCTGCATAGAAATAGGAAAGTGAAACCAATAAAGCCAAAGCTATAGTTGTATTGATATCTGCAGTAGGTGCTCCTAATTCTCCACTTGGTAACTTAATCAATCGCCAAGGAATTAAAGCTCCTCCCCAATTACTAACAAAGACGAATAAAAATAAAGTACCTATAAATGGCATCCAATCTCTATATACTTTTTCACCTATTTGAGTCCTTGCAAGATCTCTTATGTAATCCCAGAGGAACTCAAGCAAGTTTTGAAGGCCTTTAGGATCATTTTCCATTTTTTTAGTTCCTAAAGAAATAAAAACTAATAACGCTCCCAATAAAATCCAAGATGTTAAAAATACCTGCCCATGTAGTCTGATATTTCCAATTTGCCAATAAAGATGTTGACCAACTTCTAATGCTGCAAAATTTGTTAGCAAGGAATTAAAAAACATTTGTTTTGAATAAAAAATTTACTTAATAACGTGAAAAATAAAGAATGAGTGAAGGCTTATAAATAAAAAAACCTATCATTGCAGGAAAAATATCTAAAGATCCTAGCTTGCTCGCAAAAATAAAGAGGCAAACTGGAACTAATAGTTGCAATTTTGATACACCTGATGATTCTTTACCAAGTTTCCCTATACTTTTGGCAAGCAAACGTAGGTAAAAAATGCCGGCAATTGCACCTGTAAAAATACTAAAACCAAAAGTAAAGCCTAGAAAAATTCCAGTTATTGATGCTAATAAAATAGAAACAATAAAAGTAATTCCAAAAATTGTTAATTGCAATTTTGTGTATTCATCATTTTGAGAAAGCAAATGATCTATTTGATTGGCAATGCCAGATTTACCTTCTTTGATGATCGAATTATTTAGGGATTGAGGAAATTGAACATTCTCATTAGAAGGATGCTCAAGTTTTTTTCTATTTGAGTCCACTGATGTGAACATAGTTTAAAAACTCCTCTTAATGGTTTGAAGTAAGTATATAAACTCACGGAATCTATCACGGAGAGGTACCTTTTAGCTAGTTTTTTTCTATAAAAAATTAATTCTTAAGATTTTTGATAAATCTATAGACCACTTTTTACTTTATTCTTCAAAAATAAAATTTATTCAAATTCATCTTTTTAATTGCTTAATCACTTTAAAACGTAAATATAAGACTTGGCAAAATCTCAATTAAACGTCTCAATAGTACATATACATCTAAAAAAATTGGCGATAAGTCAAGAAAAAATTAAATATAAAAGAATTTCTAAAAGAAAAAAAACCTTTATTTCTAGTTACAAAAAAAATTTAAGCTATTTAACAGATTCTATATTTCCATTACCTTGGACGATATGGCCTTACGAGGCAAAAATCCTCATTGTACTCATTGGAATTTGGTCAATATTAGGAATATGCATACTAGGATCATCAAGTTGGTGGGTAGCTAGTAGGGAAATGGGACATTGGGCTTATTTCCTTAAAAAACAAGTAATTTGGACAATTCCAGGAATTGGCCTTTTTTATTTCATTCTTAATACAAATATTAGGAATCTTTTAAAGTTTTCAAGAATTATTTTTTATATTTTATTCTTTCTGATTTTCCTTACCAATCTTACTGGAATTACAGTTAATGGATCCTCAAGATGGCTAGTGCTTGGCAGTTTACGTCTGCAGCCATCTGAATTAATTAAACCTTTTCTAATTCTAGAAGCTTCTAATCTTTTCGCACATTGGAATCTAGTGAAGAATGATAAAAAATTAATTTCAATAATATCCTTTGGTTTATTAATTTTATTAATACTAAAACAGCCTAATTTAAGTACTGCTTCATTAACTGGAATTCTTCTTTGGGTAATGGGTTTATGTGGAGGAGTAAAACTTAGCTCTCTCTGCTCATTTGCTTCAATAGGGTTCATTACTGGATGTATCAGCATCCTTAATAACGAATATCAAAAACTGAGAGTTACTTCATTTATAAATCCTTGGAAAGATCAACAAGAAAATGGATTTCAATTGGTTCAGAGTTTATTAGCTATAGGTTCAGGTGGTCTATTTGGCAAAGGTTTTGGATTGTCCATACAAAAATTACAGTATCTACCGTTTATGTATACAGATTTTATTTTTGCCATTTTTGCGGAAGAATTTGGTTTATTGGGGTGTACTTTATTCTTAGGATTTTTAGCAGTATTCTCTTATATAAGCCTAAGAATTAGTCTTAAGTGCAGGAACAACTATACAAAATTAGTTGCTGTCGGATGTGGTGTATTATTGACAGGTCAATCAATTATGCATATTGCTGTAGCAACCGGTTCAATGCCTACAACAGGCTTACCACTACCTTTCATTAGTTATGGTGGCAATTCATTAATAGCTTCTTTTTTTATTGCAGGGATGTTAGTGAGATGTTCATTAGAGTCAACAGGTTTGATTGGTATGATTAGTACACGAAAGACTCTTAATTAGTTAGAATTTAAAAGATTTAATTCCAGCTATCGAATCATTTAATTTAGTTATTTCAGAATTATCTCAAAAGGGTAATCTGCTTATGCAGAATGGTCTTAATAGTCCTGGTCCATTTACTATATTTTTGGTTTTCAGCGCAGGACTTTTAACAAGTCTTGGACCATGCTCATTATCTTTACTTCCAGTGACAATTGCATATATAGGAGGAACTGAGAAAAATAAATTTAAACTTATTAGTTTTTCAGGAGGAGTAGTTCTCTCGCTTGTTGCACTGGGGGCTGCGAGTGGATTCTTAGGTAAAATATACGGGCAAATTCCAGCTTATTACACTTCGATTGTTGCCTTGATAGCAATAATAATGGGTTTAAATTTACTAGGAATTTTAAAGTTTCAGTTCCCGAATGGACCTGATCTAAAAAAAATAGAGGACAAAATACCATCTCTTATAGCACCTTTTGCGATAGGAACTACTTTTGGACTAGCCTCTTCACCTTGCATTACTCCAGTTTTGGCAACTCTTCTGGCTTGGGTATCGCAAGCTAAAAACCCGATAATCTCAATTATTTTTTTATTTTTCTTTGGAATAGGCCAAGTCACTCCACTAATTATTGCGGGAGCTACGGCAGAAAACTTAAAAAAATTTTTAGAGCTTAGAAAATTTAGTCAAATAATTCCTACCTTAAGTGGGATATTTTTAGTAGCACTAGGATTATTAAATTTATTTTCAAATTGGATTTAAATGATGATGATTAAGAATCTAATTTTAAAAATATCAAGTTTAAGATTCGCAATATCACTAATAATCTTCTTAGCTATTGCCAGTGGCATAGGTACTTTTATTCCTCAAGATAATAATAATAAATTTTATATTGATAATTTCGATAGAGCTCCCATTTTTGGATTTTTAGATGGGGAAAAAGTCTTAAAACTTCAATTGGATCATTTATATACAAGCTTTTGGTTTTTATTTACATTAATTCTTCTTTGCATTTCTCTGGCAGCTTGTAGTTTCAGGAGGCAAATTCCTTCATTAAAAGCTTCATTAAAATGGATTGAATATAAAAGCGAAAAAAAATTTAGCAAACTGCAACTAACTACAAGTCATCCAATCAATCAAGATGGAGAACAAATATCAAAAGTAGATTTATTACTTAAAAAAAAAGGATGGAAAACATACAAATTTAATAGTCATATTTCTGCAAGAAAGGGGGTAATTGGAAAAATCGGTCCTTTAGTTGTACATATCGGATTAATAGTCTTACTTATAGGTTCAGCATATGGAAGTTTTACAAGTCAATCAAAAGAACAATATTTACTGCCTGGAGAAACTTTAGATCTTGTCAATGAGAGCACAAACTCAAAAGCCAATGTAAAATTAGTCGATTTTTCTATAGAACGTGAAAGTGATGGAGTGCCTAAACAGTTTATTTCAAAATTAAATTTTTCTTCAGAAGATCTAAATTTAAATGAAATAAAAACAACCAAAGTTAATCACCCAATCAGGTTTAAAGGATTAACTATTTATCAAGCAGATTGGGCAATATCAAATGTTGTTTTAGAAATAGATAATATCCTTTATCAATTACAATTAAAGGAGATTCCAGAAATCGGCAATCAAGTTTGGGGAGTTTTAGTTGAATTAGGATCGGAGACTAAAAAAAATTTCCTTTTAACAATAGATAATGAAAATGGTCCACTTAAAATTTCGAATATAGAAAATTTTTCCGGAAATAATCTCTATATCAATGACAATCCTTTAGAAGTTAACTCTTCAAAAGTATCTCTGAAAAAAATAATCCCCAGCAGTGGATTAATAATTAAAAATGATCCGTCCATACCATTTATTTACTTTTCTTTTATCTTAATAATTTTTGGAACAATAATAAGTCTTATACCAACTAACCAATTATGGATTCTGGTAAATAAAGAATCACAAAAGTTATCTATTGGAGGCCTTAGTAATAAAAATCTAGTCGGTTTTAAAAAAGAATTTTTTAAATTATCAGACGAAATTAAAAATTTTTAATTTCTTTTCTCCCCACTAAAAATATCTAACTGCATAGAAACATTCCCTCTGGGGTTAAATGCAGCATTTAAATGTATCCAGTGAGGTGAACCTTCATTCACTAAATCATCCATAACTCTATTCACAACTTCCTCATGTGATATTTTTATATCCCTAAAATTATTAATATAAAGCTTTAAAGACTTCAACTCATAGACTTTCAAATTAGGTTGATAAATAATATTCAGTTTTGCAAAATCTGGATAACCAGAAAAGGGGCACTTACATGTAAATTCAGGTAACTGAATAGAAATTTCGTAAATTCTTTTCTTATTTGGATTATCGAAACAAATTATTTTTGATTCTTCAATAATTCTCTCACCATATAGCGGTCTTTGAGTCGAATCTTCTAATTTAGCTGAACTCATTTTTAGTAGAACTTTTTTACTAAACCTATATAAAAACTATATATAAAGATAAAAATTCGCAAAAGTATCAACAAATCTAAGTATTACAATTGACTAAGTCAAAAGATGTTAAATCTTATTTTTGTATCAATAATAACATTCATAATGTCCGCTGAAAGGTTTATATGTGTTTAGTTCAATGAAAAATTAATGGACATTTGTTTGATAACTATTGATAACAACTTAAATAAATCCCTTCAACCTAAAACTGCAATTGGAATGTTATGGCTTCAAACACACTTTGAGAACGATCAATGGGAAGCATTGTCAAATAGTACAGTAATAATTTCTGAAGAAAATTCCCAACTATTAATTGAAGATGCCAAGAATGCAGGCCTTAATGTTGAATGTTTTTCTGATATTTCAATGTTGGATGTTTTCCCAAAAAACAATTAAAATAGGAATGTTCAATCTTTAATCATGAAGAAAATTGAAGCAATCATACGTCCATTTAAGCTGGAGGATGTAAAAATTGCATTAGTAAATTCCGGTATTGTTGGAATGACAGTTAGTGAAGTTAGAGGTTTTGGAAGGCAAAAAGGACAAGTTGAAAGATATAGAGGTTCCGAATTTACTGTTGAATTCCTTCAAAAACTTAAAGTAGAAGTTGTAGTAGAAGATGAAAAGGTTAATTCAGTAATAGATGCGATTGCTGAAGCAGCAAAAACTGGAGAGATAGGTGACGGAAAAATATTCATCACATCAATTGATTCAGTTGTAAGAATTAGAACTGGCGACAAAGACGAAGAAGCTCTTTAATTCAAAGAGTTGCTTTTACTAAATTTTGTATATATTCACTATTAATACTTTTATTTGATTGACTTCCTAAGGTCATCCAAGCTAGGTATTCATGATTCCCAGCAGGACCTACAAGCGGAGAAGCTATCAAATTCTTTATATTCCATTGGAAATTCTTAGCAGCATAGATAACAGACTCTATAGCCTCAATGTGGAATTTAGGATTGCGAACAACACCTCCTTTACTGACTTTATTTTTACCTACCTCAAATTGGGGTTTAATTAAAAATATTCCCTGAATACAATCACCTTCTAATAAATTACCAATAGATTTAAAAACTAACTTTAATGAAATAAAAGACAAATCAGCAACAACAAAATTTGGTAATTCATTACTTCTAGATAAAAGATCATTAGGTTTTAAATTTCGAATATTAGTTCGTTCAAAAAGTATAACTTTTGGGTTATTTCTAATCTTCCATGCAGTTTGTCCATAACCAACATCTATCCCAAAAACTAATTTTGCGCCTTGTTGCAATAAGCAATCAGTAAATCCCCCAGTAGAAATTCCTGCGTCAATACATATTTTGTCTTTGACTTTAATTTCAAGTTTTTGAAATGCCTCCAATAATTTTTCGCCACCCCTTGATACAAACATAGGCGCGGAATCAATAAAAAACTCAGATCCAATTAATACTTGTTGTCCAGGTTTATCAAATACTTTCCCATTGATATCTCTAACTTTGCCCGCAAGAATTAAACCTTGGGCTTTTTGACGAGTTTCACATAAACCTTTATTTAGAAGATAAAGATCTAATCTACTTTTTTTAAACATTTATTAATCAATAAAAAAAGACTGAATAATGAACTTCAATAAGATTAAGATCCAAATTCTTTAATACCTTTCAATTTTAAATAAAAACTAAAAATTTACCCATGATTAACGAAGGAATATATGCAAACATTTTTATATTTAAGCTTTCTTAATTAGCCAGAAAAAAATTTCATAGGAAAATAATAATCAGTCAAATATGTTCAATGGCAAGTACATCTTTAAAGGTATAGGGCAATAATTCGATTTTGTTATAAAGTTTAAATTGATAATAAATAAAAATTGTGATCGAGCGTTACACATTACCCGAAATGGGGAAAATCTGGACTGAAAGTGCAAAATTCCAGAGTTGGCTTAAGGTTGAAATAGCTGCATGTGAAGCAAATTTTTCCCTCGGGAAAATTCCTGAGAATGCCATGAAAGAGATACGTTCAAATGCAAAGTTTGATGAATCTAGAATTACAGAAATTGAGAAAGAAGTTAAACATGATGTCATAGCATTTCTTACAAGCGTTAATGAATTTGTAGGAGATTCAGGAAGATACATACATGTTGGCATGACAAGTAGTGATGTACTTGATACTGGCTTATCTCTTCAGTTAGTAGATTCTTGCGAATTGTTATTAGAAGAAATTGAGAACCTAGAAAATGAGGTCAGATTATTAGCAAGGAAGCATAAAAATACATTAATGATTGGCAGATCTCATGCAATTCATGGGGAGCCAATTTCCTTCGGTTTTAAACTTGCTGGATGGTTAGCAGAAATAATAAGGAACAAAAAAAGATTGTTAACTTTGAAAGATTCTGTAGCAATTGGACAAATAAGTGGTGCAATGGGAACTTACGCTAATACGAATCCTAAAGTAGAACAAATAACTTGTGATTTACTCGGCTTAAAACCTGATACAGCAAGTACGCAGGTTATATCGAGAGACAGACATGCAGAATATGTGCAAACTATTGCACTAGTTGGCGCTTCTTTAGATAGATTCGCAACTGAAATAAGAAATTTACAAAGAACTGATGTTTTAGAAGTTGAGGAGGGCTTTACAAAAGGGCAAAAAGGAAGTTCTGCTATGCCTCATAAAAGAAATCCTATTCGAAGTGAAAGAGTAAGTGGTTTAGCAAGAATTTTGAGGAGTTACGTCTTAACAGCACTTGAAAATGTTCCACTTTGGCACGAAAGAGATATAAGCCATAGTTCAAATGAACGTATCATGCTACCTGACGTATCAATCTGCTTGCATTTTATGCTCAGGGAAATGCAAGATATAGTAGGCAATTTAGAAGTTTATCCAAAAAATATGCTCAAAAATTTAAATATATATGGTGGTGTAATCTTTAGTCAGAAAGTTTTACTTTTGCTTGTAGAGAAGGGCTTGTCTAGAGAAAAAGCTTATAGCTTAGTACAAAAAAATGCGCATCAGGCCTGGAATACTCAGAATGGAAATTTCAAACAAAATATAGAGAGAGATAATGAAATTATGGATTTTATTGATCAAAGTGACTTAGAAGAATGTTTTAATCCTTCAATTCATCTTAATAATTTAAGTGTAATATGGGAGAAGTTAGGTATATAGGATGACTGAAAACCTTATCTAAGTTAAACCAGTGTTTTCAGAGGAATAATGACCAAAAAATTTAGGATTGAAAAAGATAGTATGGGAACAATAGAGGTTCCCATGGGAGCTTTGTGGGGTGCTCAAACACAAAGATCGATAATAAATTTTTCTATTGGAGAAGAATTAATTCCAATTGAGTTAATTTATTCACTGACCCTCATAAAAAAAGCTGCTTCAATTGCGAATTTCAACTTAGGTTTAATAGATAAAAGGAAAAAAGATTTGATTGTAGAGGCATGTACGGAAATACTTGATGGGCTTCACGATTCACAGTTTCCCTTAAAGGTTTGGCAAACAGGTAGTGGCACGCAAACAAATATGAATGTTAATGAGGTAATTTCAAATATTGCAGCTTTAAAAACTAATTCAGAGCTTGGTAGTCATCAACCAATTCATCCAAATGATGATGTAAATAAATCTCAGTCAACTAATGACACTTTTCCTGCTGCTATTCAAATATCTGTTGTTAATGAAATAATCAAAAATTTAGTTCCAACGATCAGAGAACTTACTAAGGTCCTTGATAAAAAAAGTGAAGAATGGAAAGACCTTATTAAGATAGGAAGAACCCATTTTCAAGATGCAGTTCCTCTTACTTTTGGGCAAGAAATTTCAGGATGGTCAGAGCAACTTAAAGATGCTGAAAATGCAATTATTATGAGTCTGAATGAATTGTATTTCTTACCTATAGGAGGAACTGCGGTTGGTACAGGGATTAATTGTCCAAAAGGATTTTGTGAAGAGTCTATAAAATTAATTTCCGATGATACTAAATTAATGTTCTATAAATCAAAAAATAATTTTTCTATAATGGCCTCGCATGATCGTCTTGCTCAAGTAATGAGTCAGATAAAAATATTAGCAGGTGCATTATTTAAAATTTCAAATGATATAAAAATTCTATCTTCTGGGCCAAGATCAGGAATATATGAACTAATTATTCCGCAAAATGAACCTGGAAGTTCTATTATGCCAGGTAAAGTGAATCCAACTCAATGCGAAGCCTTATCAATGGTTTGTACTCAGATAATGGGTCTTGAATATGCAGTCTCAATGGCAAATTCCAGCGGCACTTTACAGATGAATGAATATAAGCCTCTTATTGGATTTAATATTCTCACAAGTTTAAAATTACTCAAAAATGTAATAGAAAACTTCAGAATAAAATTAGTTGATGGGATGGAACCTAATCAAAAGAGAATTAAGTTAAATTTAGAAAATTCACTAATGTTGGTTACAGCCATAGTGCCAAAAGTTGGTTATGAAAAAGCAGCTGAAATTGCAAACCTTGCCTTCAAAGAATCATTAAATTTAAAAGAGGCAACAATTAAATTAGGTTATTTAAACGAAGATGAATTTGATGAAGCAATGAATATCAATTCAATGATTTGATTAAAAAAATTTAAAAATTATTGTCAATTCTTTTTGTTGCAGGATTAATATCTTCAGTGACTTTTATAAGATCATTAGATTCAGAAACAGGAAAACGATTAATAGTTTTTAATGCTTGCTTAGCTTTGATTTTTAATTTATTACTAACACCAATACAGTATTGCACTTGAGAGAGGACATCAATTGATCTTCTAATAATTCTCACCACATCACCTTCGTCTAATGAAGTATTAAAAACCAAATCTTTCCATTTTTTTCCTCTGGCCCATTCAAAAATAATTCCAGTCAACTCTGTTTCCAAATAGATGGGAATTTCAATATGAAACTTATTTTGTTGAAAAGAGACTAATTTTCTTAAACCATCTAATTCATTAAAAACATCTATTACCTTTAAAGAAGGCTTGAAATTACACCAAAGATTAGGCCTTCTTACATCAACGCATATAGCTTGAATAATTGCAGCTAACTCAGGAGGATCTAAATCGTCTAAATAACCACTAACTAAAACAAGACCAATCCATAATTCATTTTCACTTCTTATTGCACCTACTGTTTGTCCAACTTCTGTCAATTCCAAATCATTTAAACAACCAAAATGATTCAAAATTTTAATCAAATCAGTAAAAGTTCTCCAGTTATGATTTTCTTTATCCTCAAGAAGTTTTTTTCTAATATTTATTTCTTGTTCAATATCAATAATTTTTTTTCTATATTTCTTTAATTTCTTGGAGTCTCCAAATCTATGTGCAGGATGATCAGTCACTGTTTCTTCTAAATTATTAATTTGTTGCTTTTGTGCCAAAACTTCCGTTGTCAAATCATATTGTGGAGTTTGTAAATCATTTTCTTTAGAAACTTCTAAAATTCGATCCACATAACACTGCGACATATCATCTCCCCTAAATACCTCTCCAGAAAAATACATCTTTGGCACTTCAAGTCCTAAGACATCAATTGCATCCAAATCATTAAAAATACTTACTATATATGAGGGTTTTATAAGAATAAATAAATTATCAATTGTCAAACACAATAAACTCTTAATTTTTTGGGATTCATATATTTTCTTGCAAATTAATCCTGGAACAATTTTTCTTTTAATTTGGGGAGCTTTTATTGAAATTAAGCTTCCATCCTTAATATATGGAAGCGCGTTGGTTATCTCTTCTGATAATTTTTCTGCTGATTGTTTTTCTAAAATTTTCAAGAGTCTTCTCTCTTCTTTAAGACGATTTTTTAACTTTTCGTATGCATCAAAATCTTTCCATGAAACTTTAGATGTTATTTTTTTTAGCTCAATTAAATCCTTATCTAAATTTTCAAGAATTATATTCTCACCTGATGATTCACCTAAATATAAAAAACTACCAAAACTTCTTTTAATTAATTCTTTAGACTTATCTAAAGTATAACTTTGTAAAAGATTAAGTACCATTCCATAGCTTGGAGTGAATTGACTTTCTAAAGCATTTGGTTTGCTTATAGCCAGTGCACATGCTTCTTTGGCACCTTCAAATCTTGTTTGTAATGTAACAACATACCCCTGGGTATCTTTTCCTCTTCTTCCAGCTCTTCCTGACATTTGCAAAAATTCACTGCTAAATAATAATCTATGACCATCTTCTGTCCTTTTTGATAAAGAAGAAATAACAGTTGTTCTTGCAGGCATATTTATTCCTGCAGCAAGAGTTTCAGTTGCAAAAACAACTTTTATTAAACCTTGCTGAAATAATTCCTCAACCAATTCTTTCCATGCAGGCAATAATCCAGCATGATGAGATGCAATACCGCGTTTTAATGCCTCGCATTGAGATTTATCTTTAATTGCTTCCTGATTATTTTTAAGATAAACATCTAATTTTTGGGATATCATACTTGCTTCTGAATAACTTACTAAAGTTAAATCTTTTATATTGTCAATAGCCTTGTCACATCCTCTTCTACTAAAAATAAAATAAATAGCTGGCAACATATTTCGTTCAGCTAATTTCGAGATCACAAAGCCAATTGAGGGAGACTTTGGTTGCATTATCCTACCCACTTTTCCTCTTATTTTCTGCCCTTTAGGAGCTCTCCAAATCTTACAGTTTGGATGAATTCCATTACCCTTATTATTTAAAAGTGGATGGAGGCCTTTAACACTGCAAAAAATAAAATCAAGTGGGACTGGTCTCTTATCACTATTAATTAGTACTGTGGGGCCATGAACTTTTTCTATCCAATTTTGCAATTGATCTGCATTTGCTATTGTTGCTGATAAAGCTATTATTTGAGTTCTAGTAGGGCAATGGATTATGGTTTCTTCCCAAACTGTACCTCTTTGGGGGTCATTCATATAATGACATTCATCAAGAATTACAGATTCTAAATTTTCTAAGGGATCATCAAATTCATCAAATTCGCCATAAAGCATGTTCCTAAAAATCTCAGTCGTCATGACTAAGATTGGTGCTTCTCTATTTATACTTATATCTCCAGTTAAAAGACCAACTTTATTCTCGCCATATTGATTAGCAAAATCTCTAAACTTTTGGTTTGATAGGGCCTTTAAAGGTGTTGTATAAAAAACTCTGCTGTCATGAGATAAGCCTCTATATATAGCAAATTCACCTATCAATGTTTTACCCGAACCTGTTGGTGCTGTTAAAACAACAGAATATCCGCTATTAATAGCTCGTATTGCTTCTAATTGGAAATCATCTAGCGGAAAGGGGAAATATTCCTCTAAATTAAGCAATAATTGTGATTGAAGAGAGGATGAGTTAACTTCTTAATATATGATCTATATAGATATTAATAAACAAAAAATACCTTGCAAACTTTAATAGTAAATCTAAATCTTTTTAATTAATTCCACTATATTTTATTTTGCCAAAATGAAAAAAGTAAAAATTCCAAAAAATAGAATCCGTAAATTAAAAACATTTTCTTTAGGTAAAAAATCCTTCGAACTTCTAAGTTTAAATTCGCAAAATAAAAAACTTATAGACTTATGCAGTAATGATTATTTTGGATTAAGCAGGGACAAGGATTTAATAAAAGCTGCTTACGAAATAAGCTTGTTAGAGGGCATTGGTTCAGGAAGCTCTAGGTTTATTACAGGTTCAAGACCAATACATAAATTATTAGAAACAGAACTCGCTAAGTGGCTTGATCAAGAGAAGGTATTACTTTTCCCAAGCGGATTTCAAGCAAATATAGCCGCTATTCAGGCTTTAGCAAATAGAAATAGTATTGTAATAGCAGATAAATTGATCCATAACTCTTTATTGGTTGGAGTCAAAGCTGCTCAAGCAAAACTAGTTCGATTCTCACACAATAATTTAAAAGATTTAGAAGATAAAATTATTAAATCTAAACCTACAAAAAATTCCATTTTAGTTGTTGTTGAATCTCTTTATAGCATGGAGGGATCAATTGCTCCGCTTAGAGAAATAACGGAAATTTGCAAAAAAAATAGTGTTCAATTATTAGTTGACGAAGCTCATGCAATTGGGATCTTGGGCCCTGAAGGCAGGGGTTTGAGTTTTAATTGTCGTTCAGATATAACTATGATTACTGGAACTTTTGGAAAAGCATTTGGAAGCGGTGGAGCTTTCATAGCTTCCAATTCAGAAATTGGAGAATATCTTATTCAAACAAGTGGTGCATTTAGGTACACAACCGCACTTGCGCCATCTTTGGCTGCTGGGGCACTAGAAGGTTTAAAAAAAATTTTAGAAAATAAAGAATGGGGTAATGATTTGTTATCTTCTGCGAATGTATGGAAAGATGAAATTATTAAAAATTTTAGTTTTCCAGTTCAAGGAGATTCTCACATTTTATCAATTATTGTTGGCCAAGAAGAGAAAGCAATTTATCTACAAAAATATCTCGAAGAAAATGGGTTTTTAGCAATCGCGATAAGACCTCCAACTGTTCCAGTGGGGCAATCGAGAATCAGAATAACAATACGAAGAAACTTAGATTTTAATCTGCTAAATAATTTCATTGCAGTATTAAAAAAGTTTAAATGAAACAAATTATTACTCAACATGGGTGGGGGCTAAATAAATATTTCTGGGATGATTATAAAGTTGATTTTTTAAATAATAATTGGCATTGGCAAGATAATGAAAGGGGCTATTTTTCGACAAATAATTATCAAGCAAAATGGATCAAAAGCGAATCTAAAAAAGAAATCAGAATGACTTTATGCCATTCATTTGGTTTTCATTTAATGCCACAAAAAATTTTAAAAGAAGCAACTCATATTGTTCTTGTAAATTCTTTTAATAATTTTCTTCCTTTAAGTAATAAGAGAAACTTTATTTTGAGGTCTCTAAAAAGAATGGAAACAAAAATCATAAAAGATGAACCTAAGGATATGTTGAAAGAATTTATATATAGATCATTTATGCCAAATCATATGAATAATAGTTTTAAAAAAATCTTTTATAAGAATCTAGAGAGTTTAAATAAAACTCTTCTTTTAAATGATTTAAAAGAACTTTACATCAATAGAGATTTTCCAGTATTTTTAAGAAAAGATTGCAAAATTATTTTTATAAAATCAGAAAATGATTTGATTCTTGACAACGAATCAAATAATAACTTTTTAGATTCCTTAAATAAAACACTTGAAAGGAAGCCAATTTTAATTAAATTAGCTCAACAAGGTCATTGCTTGAGTAATTTAAATTTATACGAGATCTTACGTAATACACTTAAGGATTGAAATGGATAGTAAACAGTGGAATGAGAAAATACAAAATAATTTCAATGATGCTGCATATCGGTATTTAGAGCATTCAAATATTCAGAAATTTTTTGCAAAAAAGATTGTTCATCTTATCAAAGAATTAAATCCCCAAAAAAAAGGTGAATGGATAGATCTAGGATCAGGACCAGGACTATTAGCTGATGAAATAGAAAAAATTTCTTCCCAAAAAGTATCAAGAATTGATTTCAGCAAGAGAATGCTTCTTGAGAATAAATTATCTAGAAAAAAAATTTTATGGGATTTGAATAATGATTTACCTTCTGAAATAAATAACTGTTCTCTATTAACATCTAACTTTTGCATACATTGGTTAAACAACCCAGAAAAGATAATAAAAAATTGGTTTAGCAAATTAACACCTGGAGGGTTTTTAATCATTTCATATCCAACA